>NZ_JAEIJE010000017.1:0-77291 GCF_016772095.1 Comamonas sp. NyZ500
CAAGTACAAGGACAACGCGGACAAGGGTCAGTTGCTGGTACTGCGCGGTACTTACAACCTGTCCAAGCGCACTGCGGCCTATGCCTCGCTGGGCTATATGAAGAACAGCGGCAATGCGGCCTTTGGAGCAAGCAGCGCTCAAGCTGGTGGAACACCGCTGCCTGGCGTCAACCAGACTGGCTTTGGCATGGGTCTGCGCCATACGTTCTAAAGCCGGAGCCAATACAGCGGGTGCGGGTAGCCTGGTGGCCTGCACCCGCTTCTCAAAAGAGGCAACAGTTCCTCATGAGAGGCTCGTTCACCCACATAGACCGGACATATCTACCTGCCCAAGGGCAGTCCAGGTCGGCATGAGAAGAAGCTGACAACAATGTCACCGCGCTGTCCCGCTTCTGTTGGGGTCGGATTTCTAAGATCCACACATCTCCTCCTTACCTTTATCAAGGCCTGGGAGATTGTGTTTCACCGACTTTCTTAGGAGCTCCCACCATGTCTCAACGTCGTCTCTCCATCGCGTCCATATTTGCAAGCGCAGCAGCAGTAGCTGTACTAGCCATGCCGGGGATGGCTTCGGCAGCCTATGAACACCCAGCCAATAACGAGCAAGGCGTGACTATTCACCCCGAACATTTCGTGAGTCAGAAGACGCGTGATCAAGTCAGGGCCGAAACTGCAGATGCGATGAAGAACGGTCGCCTGTCGTATGGAGAAAGCAGTTTCCCCAACTTTGCCCCCCCTGCAGGTCCCGGTAAAACACGCGAGGAAGTGATCAACGAATTGCTGCGCGAATCTCCAGCAGCACGGGAAGCTCGTTTGCAGTCCATCGCCCGCTGAGACCTATAGAGGCCTTGTTGGGGCGCCGGTCTTCCTTGACCGGCATGCTTGATCTGACTACCGGCAGCAACTGCCCCATGCTGCCGGCCGAGTGGCGATGATCAATGCTTGGATTGCCGGCATCACCCAATCCAAGCCTTTATCCGCTTCCTTCAATTGATCATCGCCGCCCCCTGAGCCGTTCTTGAAGACCAACCAACGGGGGCGGGCGAGCAGCAGACAGTGCCCTTCAATTGGCAAAGCGCAACTCACATCAAGCTTTATCGCTCACAGATAGCTTAGGTGCGCAGGCTGGAATTAGGGCTACAGCCATCGCCACAGTTCTTTGTTAACGGATTGTCTTGCCATGAAGGTATGAAACATCAGTGCTTCAGGTTGGCATCTAAAGGGGTGGCGTGATCGAATCTGCCCAGAACACCCCCTGTCCCCTGGGAGACGATTTTTCCACCCCCCTAGGGTTTGCTGTCTTTGCGTGGCCGCATTCGGCTTCTAGGCTTCTAGATTGCCAAGACTCCCTTTTTACTGAGCAAACAGAACATGGCCTTCATCAATTACGTGACTCAGATCCAGTTTGACTTTGGCGCCGTTCAAATGCTGCGCCAGGAATGCGAGCGTGTCGGTATCAGCAAGCCGCTGATCGTGACCGACCCCGGCGTCAAGGCGGCAGGAATCTTGCAAAAAGCCATAAATGCACTGGGCGGCCTGCCCCATGCAGTATTTGACCAGACTCCTTCCAACCCCACTGAAGCGGCGGTGCGCGCTGCGGCTGAAATCTACAGATCCCAGAACTGCGATGGATTGATCGCTGTGGGCGGAGGCAGTGCCATTGACTGCGCCAAAGGCGTGGCAATTGCAGCTACGCATGAAGGCCCGCTCTCGTACTACGCGACGATTGAAGGCGGCTCGCCTCGTATTACGGAGCGAGTTGCACCGCTGATTGCCGTCCCCACCACCAGCGGCACAGGCAGCGAGGTAGCGCGTGGCGCCATCATCATCGTGGACGACCATCGCAAACTGGGTTTTCACAGCTGGCATCTGGTGCCCAAGGCTGCCATCTGCGACCCCGAGCTCACCTTTGGCCTCCCCCCCATGCTGACGGCAGCAACCGGCATGGATGCCATAGCCCATTGCATGGAAACCTTTATGGCCTCGGCCTTCAATCCACCAGCTGACGGCATTGGCCTGGACGGGCTGACCCGGGGCTGGGCGCATATCGAGCGGGCCATGCTCAATGGCAACGACGCGGAAGCCCGCCGCCAATTGATGAGCGCAAGCATGCAAGGGGCCATGGCTTTTCAGAAAGGGCTGGGCTGCGTGCATAGCCTCAGTCACAGCCTGGGCGGCATCAACCCGCGCCTGCACCACGGCACGCTCAACGCTATGTTCCTGCCCGCAGTCGTGCGCTTCAATGCCGAAGCCGAAAGCGTTCAGCGCGAGGACCGCCTCAACCGCATGGCACATGCCATGGGTCTCAGCAGCGGAAGCGATATCCCCGACGCGATTCGAGATATGAATGCCCGCCTGAACCTGCCATCGGGTCTGGCTGCCATGGGCGTGGAGCGCGCGCAGTTTGATGCAATCATCAGCGGCGCACTCAAGGACCACTGCCACGCCACCAATCCACGGCTGGCATCCGCACAGGACTATGAGCAGATGCTCAGCACCTCGCTCTGACAGCACTGCACACAGTGCTCAAGCCTCAACGACAGGGCTCTGCTTGAGCGCTTCGCGCACATCGTCCATCAATTGCCTCGCCATGCTGCTGAGCACCTCGAGCTCATCGTCGGACATGTTTCGAGGCTCGTCATCAAGTATGGAAAGGCAGCCCAGCACATTGCCTTTTTTGTCCACCAGAGGCACACCCGCGTAAAAGCGCAGCTTAAGGCTATGCACCACCGAGTCGCTTGCAAATCGGGGGTCTCGCGCCAAGTCTCCGACCACAATGGCCTCTTCCTCATACACGACATAGGAGCACACCGTGCCATCACGAGGGACGCCTTGTTGAGCGCCCTCCTGCGCTGACAGCGGCAGCAGACTGCCCGGCGCAAAGACACGTTCAGCATCCACCCAGGAAACTTGAGCCCACTTGGTGTTGAAAGCGTTGACGGCCTTCTTGGCCGTATCGCGATATAGCGCTGTCAATGCTGGTGCCAGCACTCCGCTTTCATGCAGCATTTTGACGCGCTGCTCATCGTCATCGGGAATCGGGGCAGCAATCACACACTCGCCGGGATCTCCAACCTGCATGGCCTCTACCCACAGATGCAACTCACGCAGACTGGTAACGCAGGCCTGCGCTCCTGTCTGTCGGGCAAACTCGGGGTCAGCTGCCACGGCTGGAGCATTCCACAGGCACAGCACCACTCGTGCACCCGGCCAATGGCGGCGAATGCGCCGCACAATGCGTCTCGCCATGCTTTGTGGCTGGTGATTGAAGATCGACAGCACCAATAGATCCGATTGCTTCACGGCCTGAACCCACTCGCGATCCGCCAACAAGCCATTGGCATCAAACTGCAAGGACTTCGAGTCCGGGGCAAGCGCCCATCCGGAGCAGCTAACCTCATGACCATGCAAACTCTCTGCATGGGCCACCATGGCTGCGCCCAGGGCATCCACCTCCCAGCGCACACCCGCGCAATGGATGCGCAGGCATCGACGCTGATCACCTTCACCGGGAGCCGCCTGGGCATGCTCGCCACTGCTTCTAAATGCATATTGGTCCTGCAACTCATCAAGCAAGGCTGCCATGCCATTGGACAGACGCAAGCGATGTTCGGCCGTTGCCGACTCCAGATGCTGCTGGGTCGCAATACGCAGAGCAGGAATGGCAACCTCATCATAAAACCCGCTGACGGCACTGGCTCTGTCATCCTGGTTGGGCTTCGAGAGCAGACGCTCCTCCACGGACTGTACGGCCATGCTGATGGCATCATCAGCGTCATCGGCCAGCAGACGCTGGTACAGCCGTTGCTGCGGCCCGAGAACAGGCTCGCTGCCCAGCAATACCTCCATGAATTTGAGCGAAGGGATGTAGCGCCCCAGCACCAGCAGGCACACCGTCAAAGGTGTGGAAAGAATCAGGCCGATCGGCCCCCAAAGCGCTGTCCAGAAGGTTGCGGCAACAATGATTGACAAGGTCGACAAACCTGTACTTGAGCCATATAGCCACGGCTCGATCACATTGTTGCTGATCAGCTCCAGCAGCAGAATCAGGCCCAGAGTCATCAAAAACATATCCCAGCTGGGATCGACCGCAAAGGCCAGCGCCAGCGGAAATACCGCAGACATCATCGGGCCCACATAAGGCACAAATCGCATGATGGCGCCCAGCACCCCCCAGAGAATCGCCCCTGGCACACCAATGAGCAACAATCCCATGGCGAGTGGCACGCCATAGCTGACATTGACGATGAACTGCATGCGCAGATATTTGCCAATGCGCTGCGAGGCCTCATCCAGCGCATCGGTGGCCACATTGAGGTTGCCCCCCACCAGCCTAAGCAACCGATCCCTCAGCTCGTCCCTGTCAAGCAGAATCAATATGACAAACAGCAACACGATGCCTGCGGTCGTCACCGGCTCGGCAATACGCCCCAGCCACTGCAGCATCCGTGTAGTGGGCTTGGATTCGGGAGGCTGAACCTCCACTTTCTGCACCCGCGCCCTGGCGTTGTCCACGCTGGCAATCTCTTTCTCAACGGTGTTGTAGGTCTTGAAAACGCCATCCCAGGCGCTGGGCATGTTTGCGCTCTTGCGTAGGCTGCGCAATTTGTCGCGAATCGTCGATTGATAGGTCGGCAGATCGGCACTGAGTTGCTGCACCTGACTACCCAGATACATGCCCAAGCCGCCGAGTGCCGCCAGAGAAAAAGCCACGACCACAATGGCCGAAGCCATTCGCGGCAGCCCCCAGCGCTTGAGCTTGCTGACAGCAGGGTCGAGCAAAAAGCCGAACAGCATTGCCAGGGCCAGTGGAATCAGCATGTCCCGCCCGAAATAGAGGGCAAGAATCACGATGGAAGCAATCATCAGCCCGATGAGCAAACGCAGGGCCGGCAGCATTTCTGCCAGATGCACAAGCCCCGGATGCACGTTGGCCCTGGCTCGTCTGTCCATGCCCTCCCACAAACCGGGAGCTGGCTGCCGGCCCTCTCCGGCCGAACCCGCCTCTCGCGAGAAAGTCTCGATTTCGACCGGTGCCCCCGCATACGGCTTGGTTGGCGCAACCGCGCCAAAGTTGACCTCGGGGATTGCAGACGACTCATCGGACGGGGAATGCTCGTTTCGGTTCTCTGACATTGGCATCCTTGATGGACTGTTGTCTATGATTTTCTGAGACAAAGTGCGCTCATCCAGAATTCCAACTGGCTCTGCCCCCCTCTGCTGTCAGGCTTTGTCGTAAATTGCAAAAAAGCGCTATAGAGCCTCGACTCGACCCGGATCAGGTGCATGCAGCCACTGAGCAAACTCATCGGCCAGTTGCCGGCTGGCCACCGCCGCGGCATTCCAGGCCTTGGCGCGCGCATCATGGTCTGTGCCATAGCTCAGAAAATCGTGCCGATCCGGCAACTTGGCGTTCGGCAGGCAAGCCACCCAGGCGGGATCAGGGGCCAGCACAATCATCGAGTCCAGATACGAACTCGGTCCATGACGCCATTTCAGTCCCTTGTCCAACCATCCAGGAATCACCGCCTTCTGAAAATGAGGATATAGCACCACCCCATCGCCGTTACGAGAGGCCAGATAATCCAGATGCATGTGATAGTCGGTAATGCCGCCATCCCAGTAGGCCCCTTTGGGAGCATCTGAAATGTCTTGCACGGCATCCAGCACGAAAGGGATGGAGCAACTGGCTCGCAAGGCATCCATGAAATTACTCTCCGTCAGCCGGGTCTGCTCAGACCGAATGTCCTCAACACCAAAGGGAAGAGCATGCACGGCATCGCTTGCAGAAGAGGAAAAGATCACCCGCTCCAGCAAGCAGCCCAATGCCGACCGATGCAATGCATTGCCTGCAAACGCGGCCGCATAGCCCAATGGAGTGCGCCAGGGCGATGCTCGTGACAGCAGGCCACGCCCGCGGGCGGCGATCACATGCAGCCTATAGCGCGGATTCGCCAGAACCTCACCCACGCGCCCCCCGTAAAAATCCTGCAGCGACTGCGCAAACCGCTCACTGACCAGCGATGACGGCGTGCGCCTCTGCCCTTCGGGGGGATCGAAGCGCTGTGCAATATAGTCACGCTCCAGTCGCTCAAAGGCTTCCACTGGTGCGTCCAAGCAAGCCGTTGCCATGCGCCAGGCACCAATGGAGGCTCCAATCAGATCCACCGGCTGCGCGCTGGCCTGCAACCACTGGCCAAAGATGAAGCGATCCAGAGGTCCGAGAATCAAGCCCTTGGGACCGCCTGCCGCCGCCGGTATGGCTCTGACCATATCCGGCTGCAAGCCCCGCCGCTCTATAGATTGCCGCGCCTTGAGACCGGCATAGATTCGCAATGCTCTTGTGGATGACGTCATGTGGGCATTGTGCTTGCAAGCCCCGTTGCTCGCGATCAGCTCGGCGACTTCACCAGTTGAGCGTGACCGAGGTGCCGCCACCGGGCCGAGCGGAGATGCTCAGTTTCGCCCCCATGACAAGCGCTCTGCGGCGCATATTGACCCACCCCATGCCAGCAGATGCTAAGCCCGGGATTTGCCTGCCATCAGCCGGTCTGACGGGCCCCGCATCCTCAATGCTCAGGCGAGCATGCACAAAGGAGGCATCTGAAACATTTGAAGCACTTTTCCACTGTTCGTCGGCAGCCAGCGTGATCCAGAGCTCAAGCGCGTCAGTGTGCTGCAGCACATTGCTCACAGCCTCCTTCACCACTGCCATGATTTCCTCGGCCATGGCGCCGCATGGCAGACTGCCGGCATCGCCAGACATCTCCGGGTCCCAAACATCCCAGTGCAGATTCATGCCTCGATGATCCAGCACAGGTTGCAGCCGGTGCCTGAAACGCGCAAGAAGGACGCCCAGGGGTTCATTTCGGCTATCCATGGAATCAACAATCAGCCTTAGATCGAGCAGGCATTGTTCTGCGTTGCTGCGAATCGCCGGGTCCGTGCCGAGCCCTGCCAGGCTGATCAGCTGCACCAGTTGGCTGCCGATATCGTCATGCAATGCCTCCGCTATGCGCCTGCGCTCCAGCTGTACCTCTCTCGATGGACGTGCGCTTTTACGTCTGCGCCACAGCACGCTGCGATATGCCAGAGGCAACAGCCAGACGACAGCCGCCATGCTGCCTGCCGCGCCTAGCGCAGCAGTCCACCAGGGAGCTGAATTGAACACCGCTCCAGGCTGTAAAAGCCAGGGCAGCCACAGCAGCAGCTGAACACTCCACAGAACCAGCTGCCAGACGTAGGACATGGTGAAAGCGTTCGCAGACACTGGCGCCTAGAACCAGCCACGCAAGTAGGCGAAACGCACGGCCTGTGCTCGGGTGCGCACCTGGAGCTTGCGATAGATGTTCTTGATGTGCGTGTTGACCGTCATGGTGCTGATCTCCAACTGCACGCCGATCTCTGCACTGGTATTGCCACTGGCCACCATGCGCAAGACTTCGCATTCGCGGCTGGAGAGCCTGTCGGACATACCGGACCCCGGAACAGCCCCGGTAGCCGGCCGCTTGTCATACCGCTGCAACAGCCGCCTGGCGAGACTGGGAGTGATGGATGCACCGCCATTGACGACCTGCAGCACCGCTTGAGGATAGTTGCCAAACCAGGAGTTCTTGACCAGATAGCCGGTTGCTCCCAGCTCGAAGGCGTGCAACACCTGCTCCTCCGTCTCCACCACCGAAACCACAATGACCTCGGCCTGCGGGCGTTGGCTTTTCATCACCTCGATCAACTCAAGACCATCGTCAGCCCCCAGCTTCAGGTCCAGCAACATGACATCAAACTCATGTTGACGAATGGCTTTTCTTGCATCCTTGAGGTTGTCCGCCTGAGCAACCACCATGGTGCGTCGATCATTCATGATTTCCTGTGCGATCACCATGCGTAGATGCGCATCATCGTCCACCAACAGCACTCTGACGGGCTTGTCGGGCTGCCCCACCATATGATCGGGCCACATGGAAGGACTACCGAGCTCCACAGCCATGGGTCGGAGCATCAAGGCATCACCAGAGTTGTTTGCACCGTTCGGGTCCATTTCTCTCTCCTGGCCAGAGTTGCCTGCCGGGGACTCAGGATGGTGCTCAAGACACCATATAGATAAAAACTCCCCAGCGCGTCATTAGATAGTTTTTAGCAATTAAAACTGCAACTCAGCGTAAGAAAAAATGCAATTTGAGTAATCACGGTTTTCTGACGACACCTACTCAAAACCGCCGACTCCCCGTCACAGGCGCCCAGGAGCCCTAAAACTGAACATCCAGAGAGCCTGCCGCGTGCCAGTCGATGGATGCCTGACGCAGCACCATGTCGATGTCCATGCTCAGCGCCAGTCCAGTTTCGGCAGGGAAAGTCACAGCCAGCTGGCGCTCACCCCAGTTAAGCGCGCGGGTCGATGCCCGCCAGATGGCCAGATGCAGTACCCCCGTCAAAGGCTCGAATACAGGCTGCTCCATCGGCGCATGCATGAACTGAAAGGCATCGCTGATCTGCTCCGGAAAATTCCACTGCCGCGCCAGATGGGCCGTAATCTGCCCCGAGCAATAGCCCATCAGCTGCATTTCCACCTGGGGGCGCTTGGGATGCATGGGCTCCAGCAACTCGGAAAGCCTGAAGAAAGTGTCAGGGTCGGCAGCCTGCAGCAACAGCTCTCCCAGGCCATGCAGCAGTCCCAACGCATAGGCCTGCGAGGCGTTGGCCTGAACCGACATTGCAAGCGCGCGCGCCATGCGTGCCGTGTCCAGGCTGTAGCGCCAGAAATTCGCCAGACTCCAGCCTGCCGAAACATGAGATGCGCTGACTGGAGCCGCCTTCTGCACCAATTGCCGCAACTGAACCGGCGCCAGCAGCACCAGTGCTTCGGGAATGCTGTGCACGCGTTGCCCCAGCAGATGCGCTGGCCCATTGGCCGCGGCCAGCAGACGAGCGGTCAGGACCGGATCGGTGGAAAACAATTGCACCAGGCTGCGCATGCCGGGCTCCGGCTTGCGCAGCTCACTCGACAGCAGCGCAACGACGCGCGGCTGGCTTGGCAGCAATACATGCTGCTCCAGCAACGTTGACAGGCTCAATGGTTTGACGCGGCTCATCTGGATCAAAGGCAGTGGCAAGGCTGTCGCCACCACGAAATGAACACGAGTGGGCCCATAGGAAGGTCAGAGCTTTTCATCTCGATTCAGTTGCACTGGCTGGCCCATGACCAGCTGGCTGGCAAGCTTGCGTGTCAGGGGTTGTAACACGGAAAAGTGATCAGCCCCCTGAACCGAGACACAGTGCAGCTGATTCGATTTTCGTGCGGCGCACATATTGTCAAGACTGTTGATATTGCCGGGGCTCTTGCTGCCCTCGATGATCCACGTCGGGCTCTTTATGGCATGCAGCCAGTAGACGGGCGAACGCAAGCGCTTTTCATCCGCCGAGATCAAGCCCCATCTCACAGGCCAGCCATAGCCGCCGATCTCGTCCACCGGACCAAACGCGAACACCCCCTGAACGGGCAAGCCTGTCGTCGCCGTCAGCAAGGCCAGCGTGGCGCCGGTACTGTGCCCACCGAGATAGATGCGTGCCGGGTCGACATAAGACAGCTGTGCGGCCTGCAGGATGGCTGCAGCCACATCCTGCACCTCCCCCCAGAAATACTCACGCTGGCCGGGATTGTCATTGCCGCCGCGCAATGTGGGAAACAGCATCGCCATGCCAGCCTTGCGAAAAGCGCTGGCGCTTTGATCATTGGCGGCTGGCCCTTCGCTCCAGAAATCGTCCAGGCTATTGGTATCTCCCCCCGTCAGCCAGACCATCAAAGGCTGCTTCCTCCCATCTCTGGGGTCCGGGGTGACAAAGGCATTGAGTTTCAGATCCCCGCTCCGATAGCTCATGGGAACAAACAGCTGAGAAGGCGGTGTCGGCATCGGCTGGATAGGCTTATGGGCCGCCGGCAACAAGGCTGTCGCAATCTGTGTTGTCTTGCCTGCGCGAGCCTGCATCAGGTTCTGCAGAGCGATTTCGCCGGAAGCGATCTGTTGATCCACCACCTGCTCGATCTGCACCTGCTCCGCGCGCTGGCTCGCGTGCTGCTTGCGCGCGGCAGCGTGACGCACTTTGGCCATCTCATGCTCTGCCATCGCTGCACGCGTGATGCAGCGCCGCTGCTGATCTATGTTGATGCCCTCTTCCTGGGCCTTGTCAACCTGGGCAAGATTGAGCTTGACGGTATGACAAAAGTCATCGCTCTCTGGTGCCAGGGCTGGTGGCCAGACCAAGGCTGCAGGCTGCTGGGCATGGGCCTTGTCTTTGATTCTGTCCAACGATATCCAGCCGCGCGATGCCATCTTGGTGCCAATAAAGACCACCAAGATTGCCACCCCTATGGCCGGTAGTATCACCCGCCCTCTCGCTTTGCGCATTGATGTGCTCCCACAAAAAAGGCCGCCTGTAATATGAATTAAGTGGCGGCCCGGTAGGAGATTATTTCTTCAGTCCCTGCAACTTCGCAAAGGCTGATGCCATGGCGTTTTGCTGTGTGGGCTGGCTGCCACGCTGGGGTTGCGCATAGCCACCACGGTTGCCGGCGCCGTAGTTGTTGCCACGACCAGCGCCTTCAAAGCGGTTGTCGCGCGGGCCATCTCGGCGCGCAGGCGCAGCGTCCAGCTTCATGGTCAGGCTGATGCGCTTGCGGTCCACATCGACCTCCAGCACCTTGACCTTGACGATCTGGCCGGTCTTTACCACTTCACGCGCATCTTCGATGAACTTGTGACTCATCTGGCTCACGTGCACCAGCCCGTCCTGATGCACGCCCAAGTCCACAAACGCGCCGAACTGGGCCACGTTGCTGACCGTACCCTCCAGCGTCATGCCTTCCTTCAGATCCTTGATGTCTTCCACACCATCATTGAAGCGGGCGACGACAAAGTCGGGGCGCGGGTCACGGCCGGGCTTCTCCAGCTCGCCAAGAATATCCTTGATGGTCACAGCACCAAATTTGTCATTGGCAAACTGCTCAGGCTTCAGAGACTTGAGCACCTCGCCACGACCCATGATCTGGTCCACGGGCTTGCCGGTAGAGACAATGATCTGCTCCACCACGGGATAGGTTTCGGGGTGAACGCCTGTCATATCGAGCGGATTGTCGCCACCGCGAATGCGCAGAAAGCCTGCGGCCTGCTCGAAAGTCTTGGCTCCCAGACCGGCCACTTCCATCAGTTGCTTGCGGTTCTTGAACGAGCCATTGGCATCGCGCCAGCGCACGACCGACTTGGCGACCGAACCCGACAGGCCTGAGACGCGCGTCAGCAGCGGGGCCGAAGCAGTGTTCAAGTCCACACCCACGGAGTTCACGCAATCCTCGACCACAGCATCCAGCTGGCGCGCCAGCTCGCTCTGGTTCACATCGTGCTGGTACTGGCCCACGCCAATGCTCTTGGGGTCGATCTTGACCAGCTCGGCCAGCGGATCCTGCAGGCGGCGGGCAATCGATGCCGCACCACGCAGGCTCACATCGATATCGGGCATTTCCTGCGCCGCAAACTCGCTGGCCGAATAGACCGAGGCACCTGCCTCGCTCACCACCACCTTGTCGATTTTCTTGTCGGCCTTGGACGCGATCTTGATCAGGTCCGCAGCCAGCTTGTCCGTCTCGCGGCTGGCCGTGCCGTTGCCGATGGCGATCAGATTGATATCGTGCTTTTCCACCAGACGGGCGAGCACGGCCAGCGAGCCATCCCAGTCGCGGCGCGGCTCGTGGGGGTAGATGGTGGTCGTGTCCACCAGCTTGCCGGTGCTGTCCACCACGGCCACCTTGACGCCGGTGCGAATGCCGGGGTCCAGGCCGATCACGGCACGCTGGCCGGCAGGAGCCGCCAGCAGCAGGTCACGCAGATTGTCGCCAAACACCTTGATCGCCACCTTCTCGGCATCTTCGCGCAGGCGGCTGAACAGGTCGCGCTCGGTGGACAGGCTCAGCTTCACGCGCCATGTCCAGGCAACGCATTTACGAATCAGATCGTCAGCGGCGCGCTTGGCATGGCTCCAGCCCAGGTGAAGCGCAATCTTGCCCTCAGCAAGGCTGGGTTGGCCCGGTTCAGGCTCGACCGGTTGCACCAGCTTGGCTTCGAGAACCTCCAGCGCACGGCCGCGGAACACTGCCAGGGCCCGGTGCGAGGGCACGCGCCCAATCGGCTCGTCGTACTCGAAGTAGTCGCGAAACTTGGCGACTTCGGGGTCGTTTTCGTTCTTGCTCTCGACCTTCTTGGACTTGAGCAGGCCTTCATCCCACAGCCATTCGCGCAGCTTCTGCACCAGTGCCGGGTCTTCGGCCCAGCGCTCGGACAGGATGTCGCGTACGCCGTCCAGCACGGCAAAGGTGGTGCTGAAGTCGGGGCCGGGCTTGCCATCGTCCAGGGTCGTCGCTGGCTTGCAGAAAGCCTCGGCTTCCTTGTGCGGATCCAGTGTGGGGTCGGCAAACAGCTTGTCGGCCAGCGGCTCGATGCCGAATTCCTTGGCAATCTGGCCCTTGGTACGGCGCTTTTGCTTGAAGGGCAGGTAAATGTCCTCCAGCTCCTGCTTGGTCGGCGCACTGGCAATCGCCAGGCGCAGCGCATCGGTCAGCTTGCCCTGCTCGTCAATGGCCTTGAGCACCGTCTCACGGCGGTCGTCCAGCTCGCGCAGATAGGTCAGGCGCTCGTCCAGCGTGCGCAGCTGCGTATCGTCCAGACCGCCCGTGGCCTCCTTGCGGTAGCGGGCCACAAACGGAACCGTGGCGCCGCCATCGAGCAACTCCACAGCCGCGCTCACCTGCTGCGGCTTGACATTCAGTTCTTGAGCAATCTGACCAATGATTTTTTGCATTCGATATTCGCCCCACGGCGTTCAACACAGGAAGCCAATGAGTTTGCCATAGGCATGCCGCCAGACTGCCCTCGATATCCAGCATAAGTGCAAGCAAACCTTAAAAACTATGCTTTCCATAGCTGCTTTCCCTTGATGAGCATGCACGGAAGGCCAATTTCATTAAAATTATTGCGACATGCCCGATACCTTCCAGGACGATTTTTTTGCCGATGAGCTGCCTCCACCCGGAGACGGTACCGGTAAGGCTCGGACTGAAGAAGCGCCGCAGGCCGATGACACAGTTGAACGCAAACCCAGGCGCGGCGCTATTTCTCTGGCCCCTGCAGCTGCGCAGTACCAGGACCTGGCCGCGCAACTGCCTCCCCTGCTGCGCATGGGCGTCTCGACCTGGTCCTACCCGGGCTGGGAAGGCCTGGTCTGGGACGGTGCGTACGACAGCAGCGTGCTGGCCAAAAAAGGTCTGACGGCCTATCACCAGCACCCGCTGCTGCGCACCGTCTGTGTCGACCGTACCTTCTGGCGACCGCTGACGGCCAGCCAATATGCCGCATTTGCTGCTCAGGTCGATGACGACTTTCGCTTTGTCGTCAAATGCCCGGCCGGTATCACCGATGCCCAGGTACGCAGCGAGGAAGGCAAGCCGCGCGAGAGCAACCCGGCGTTTCTCGACCCCAACCTGGCCATAGAGCATTTTGTGCAGCCTACTCTCGAAGGGCTGGGCAGCAAGCTGGGCGTTCTGGTCTTTCAGCTCAGCCCCCTGCCCTGGAGTCTGCTCAGCCGCCCCGGCCTGCTGATGGACAAGCTGGGCCTGCTGCTGTCCGCCGTAAGGCAGGCGCTACAAGCACATCCGCAAGTCGTCGTGGCCGTGGAGGTCAGAGACCCCGAGCTGCTGACCCCGGCGCTGCCCCAGACACTCAAGACCCATGGCGCGACCTATTGCCTGGGCCTGCACGGCAAGATGCCGCCCATCGAGGCGCAACTCGACATGCTGCGTGCGCTATGGCCCGGGCCGCTGGTGTGCCGCTGGAATCTGAATCGTATCTTTGGCGCCTACGGCTATGCCGATGCCCAGAAGAAGCACCAGCCGTTCAACGAGATCCTCAGCGAGGATCTGCATACCCGGGAGCGGCTGGCCCGCACGATTGCCGGCATCACCGGTGCCGGTCAACCCGCTTTCGTGACCATCAGCAACGATGCCGAGGGATGTGCCCCACGCTCGATAGCGCTGCTGGCGCAGGCGCTTGCGCGTCTTTCAGACTCAGGCTCTGACAAACATCCGCGGCCGTCATCCTGAATTAATACTCGAATCCCCTCAGACGCTTACGTTCAAAGCGCTGATGGCTATCAAAAACAAAGCCCGGCAGGCCACAAACCTGCCGGGCTTTTTGAATGAGGACTTCAATCAGTCCTTCAGCGCCGCCAGCGGGTGCGAGTGCGCAGGCCATGGGCTGTCAAAGAACGCACGCCACTCGGAATCGCTCACCTCTTCGATGCTGGCGGGATTCCAGCGCGGGCTGTGATCCTTGTCCACCGCTAGTGCGCGGACGCCTTCCACGGTCTCGCTGCGACCCGGGCGCAGATAAAAGCAGTGGCGCACCATATCGCGCTCCATGCGCAGATCTTCGGCCAGACCCATCTGGCGCGCGCGGCGGATCTGCTCCAGCACCACATGCAGCATCAGGGGCGAGCGCTTGCGCAGCGTGGCAGCTTCGGCCTGGGCCCAGTCGCTGCCAGCCTGCAAGGCCTGCACAACCGCAGCCACCGTGGGTTGAGAAAAACAGGCATCGATTTCCGCGCGGTGAGCGGTTGTCTTGGGCTCGGCGCTCACAAAGCGGGAGCGTACCACGGCATTGAGCGCCTCCACATTGGCAAAATCCGTGGTTGCCAGGGTCTCCCACAGCTCTGCCTGCTGTTCGGCAGGAATGCAGCCATCGGCCAGACCAAAAGCCAGGGCATCGCCCGCGCCTATGGTGTCGCCGGTCAAGGCCAGCCATTCGCCCACGGCACCGGGGCAGCGCGAGAGGAAATAGCCGCCCCCCACATCGGGGAACAGGCCAATGGCCGTCTCGGGCATTGCCATCTTGGTGCGCTCGGTCACGATACGCAGCGAGCCACCCTGGCTGATGCCCATGCCGCCGCCCATGACGATGCCATCCATGAAAGCGATATAGGGCTTGCCAAAGCTGTGAATCAGATGGTTGAGCGCATATTCCTCGGTGAAGAAATCTTCGAGCTGCGGATTGCCGCTGCTGCCGGCCGCGTGCAGGAAACGAATGTCGCCACCGGCGCAGAACGCCCCGAACACCCCTTCCTTGTTGCTGCCACGAATGGCCACGCCCAGAATCGAGTCGTCTTTTTGCCAGGCCAGCAAAGTACCCAGCAGATCGCGCACCATGCCCAGAGACAGCGCGTTGAGCGCCTTGGGCCGGTTGAGCGTAATCATGCCCAGCTTGCCACGGACTTCGGCAATCACATCGGACATATCGGCGCTCGGGGTGGGGGTCATTGTCTTGCTCCTTGAATCAATTCCATGCTGGTCGCCAATCGGTCGCCAGGCCATGCGCACCGATTATGCGGTTTCACTCCACGCAAGCAGGGACAAGGACGTGACAAATACCGCCAGCATCGCAGCCACAAAGCCCGAGCGGTCTGCAATGCTGACTAATATGGGAGCCGTGCCAGGCTGCAGCTTCACCAGCTTCTGCGGCCCACCTTCTGCCTCATGAACGATCTGCCACCACCGCCCGAAACCCCTCGCGAAGAACCGCACCTGGAATCCAAGCAGCTTTCCGCGCCGCTGCGCTATCTGCTCATTGCCTTTGCGCTGGTTTGCGTGATATTGGGGCTGATAGGCGCCGTGGTTCCCGGCATGCCCACCACGGTATTCATATTGATGGCCGCCTGGGCGGCTGTGCGCAGCTCACCCAGACTGCATCGCTGGCTCTATGCTCACCGTGTGTTCGGCCCGCTGCTGCACAACTGGGACACTGGCGGCAAGGTCAGCCGCCGTGCCAAATGGACGGCAACCGTCAGCATGGGCGCCAGCAGCCTGCTGATTTTGTATTTCTCGTACAAGCCATGGCTCACGGCCATGACGCTGAGCATCATGGCCTGCGTATTGCTCTGGCTGTGGCTCAGGCCGGAGCCGTAGGTTTAGAGCAGCTCACAGCACCGTTCCACGAAGCGTGTGCAGGCAAATGCTGCCGCCAATTCTTGGTTCTGGACAACACACGCCACAGAGCAGGAAAGACAAACAGCTAGGGCAAGTGTCTGCCCCAACAATGCCTACTCTGGCCACGGCATCGGTCGCGTGCATCGACATGCTGGAGCCTGTCTCGCAGGGAACCGGCGCGGAAGCAACCAGGCCGACCCGCGTGGGCCGGGCGACAATGTGGGCAGGCTGGACAAGGCCGCCTGGGGACACCAAGACAAGCACTGGTACATGAGCCCGTTGCGGGCGAGTGCCTGTGCAAGCACATGGAAGCCAGCGACGCCAGCAATATCCCGATGGCCTACACGCAGGTGTCAGCCAGGGGCTGGGAAGGTGACCGCACATCCGGGAAAAGTTGCGCGCCTGCGCCGATGAACATAAAACGCCAAGGCCGCACGATGATCAACATCAAGGGCAGCAGAAAACCGAGTCACCAGCTGATCGACGTCAAGTGCTGCGCCTTCACGCGGTAGCGCAGCGCATCAGCGGCCGCTGCGGCATTGGCGGGCTGCGCTGGTGTGACTCCCCAAGCACAGCGATGCTCTCGCCATGCTTTCTCTCCGTATCTCATTGGCAGGTGCCAACGTAACAAAGAATGTCCTGATCCACAGGCAATCGACTCGAACTGCATGCCCAGGGAGGGTTTGACCCACAGAGTATTGCGACCAATGACGGGCGTGACTGCGGCAACGAAGCTGCGTGATCGCCGCTACGAGCGAGCAGATGGGTAGGCTGCAGCATGAACACGCTCCTGACGCGACTCTTCAAGGTGCTCCATGAACGTGGTGCCTGTGTAGCGGGAGCGGAACAGGCCGGCTTCCACCAGGCGGGGCACCAACTGCTCCAGCACGCAATGCAGGGACTCGACGGAGCCGCCGGGCGCGGCCAGAAAGCCGTCGATGGCGCCGGCTGCGCTCCATTCGACGATCTGCTCGACGGCATCGTCCACCGTGCCGACCACCTGCCAGTGCGCAGCCGAGAGGATCTCCGGCCGCAGCAGCAACTCGTCGATCCGCAGTGACTCGCGCTCGATCAGGCGCCTGAGCAGGCCCGCATGCGTGCGGCTGGAGGGCGTCGCCACAGGCACCGGCAGGTCAGCTCCGGTAATCGGTCGGTCCGCAGGCCAGTCCGTGAGGTCCAGGCCGATCATGGCCTTGATCGAGGCCAGCTTGCGGTCCCGGTCCACGCGGCCATGGGTCTGCCTGAACAGCTCCCGGGCCTGCTCGCGGCTGTCGGCCAGGTACAGGCTCAGGCCCGGCAGCAGGCGCACATCCTGGGCCTGGCGGCCATGGCGCTGCGCGCGCTGCGACAGGTCCCGGCGCAGCTCCAGTGCCGCGTCGAGGTCGGGCGTGGGCGCGAAGACGATGTCGGCCACCGAGGCGGCGAAGTCGCGCCCGGTGCTGGATGCGCCTGCCTGAACCAGCGGAATTCGCGGGCCACCGAAGGCGGGCAGGTTCAGGGGGCCGCGCACCTTCAGATGCGGCCCCTCGTGGTCTATGGGGCGCACCAGTGAAGCATCGGCATAGCGGCCGCTGCCCCGGTCGATCTTCAAGGCCTCGTTGGGAAAGCTGTCCCACAGCCGGCGCACCACCTCTGTGAACTCGGCAGCCCGTGCATAGCGTTCGTCGGCGTCGGGCATGGCCTGCAGTCCGAAATTCTCGTGGCCCTGCAAGGCGGTGACGATGTTCCAGCCAGCGCGGCCCTTGCTGATCCAGTGCAGCGACTGGAGCTGGCGCGCGACCGCATAGGGCGGGAAAAACGTGGTCGATACCGTGGACACCAGGCCGATGCGCGAAGTCTCGCGCGCAAGCGCGGCCATCAATACCGTGGGGTCCAGGCTGGCGAAGCCGGCGCCCGTCTCCAGAACCTCCATGGGCAGAAAGCTCACGTCGGGCCGGAAGACGAAGTCCAGGTGCGCGGCCTCGGCGCGCCGGGCCAGGTCAAGGGCGAAGTCGCTGGAATACAGCCCTTCGATATTGCTGCCGGGCCGCCTCCAGGCATCGCCGCTCAGCCAGGTGGGGGCCAGCGAAAGGCCGATGTGCAGTGGTTTGCGCTTTGTCATGCTTGCATCCTTCTCCTCTTAGAACGTTCCGCGTACGCCCACGCCGATCATGCGTGGCGCCGTCATGCTGGCCTCGATGCCGCCGATGCCGCGGTTTTGCTGCAGGTAAGTGGGTGCCCGCCTGTCGAAGACGTTCTTGATGTAGCCGTACAGCTGCACGTGCGCGTTGTACGCGTAGCTCATGCGCAGGTCGGTGATGGTGTTGGAGCCAACCACATAGGCACGGGTGTTGGCTGTATCGGAGTAGTAGCCGTCCAGGTGGCGCACCTGAGCCGAGACATTGAACCGGGGAGTGGCATCCCAGCTCACGCCGACGCTGACGGTGTAGCCGGGCGAGCGGGCGAAGCGGTTGTGCTCGTAGCCGGGGTTGCTGCTCATCTCCTCGATCCTCGTGCGCAGCACGCCGGCGCCGGCCTTGATCCTCAGATTGTCCAGCGCGCGGTAGTCGGCGCCCAGCTCAAAGCCGTAGGCATGGGCCTTCTCGGCGTTGATGGTGTAGGACTGAGCCACGCCCGGCGAGATCACCACCGGGATGTTGTACTGCGCATCCCGCATGTCCATGTAGAACAGATTGGTGTTGAGCATCAGCCTGTCATCGAGCAGGCTGGTGCGGCTAAACAGCTCGTAATTCCAGATCGACTCCTTCTTGAAGTAGGCCCATTGCCGGCTGGTGAGGTTCAGCGAGACGCCGCCCGGGTTGTAGCCACGGCTGACCAAGGCACCCACCGTCCAGCGTGGCGTGGCTGCATAGGCCAACGAGACCTTGGGCAACAGGGCCGAGAAGGTCTTGGTGTAACCCAGGGGGGTGGGCGCCAGCACCGAGCTGCCGTTGCGCACCACCTCGTCCTGCTGGTAGCGCAGCCCGCTGCTCAGGGTCCAGCGATCGGTCAGGCGCAAGTTCAGCTCGCCGAAGACACCCAGGTTCTTTTTCGTGTCATCGAAGGCGGACAGGCCGCGCAGCAGCAGGCTTTCGTCAGTGCTGGTACGGGCGTAATAGATGCCGCCGAAGCCGCTCAGGCGATCTTTTTCGTTGCCCACGAAGGCGCGGAATTCGTTGGAGAAATTATTCTGGCGGATATCGGCATCACCCTCGCCGGAAATGCCGGTGTAGCGCTGCACGGACGAGCGCGAATACTGGGCCTGGTTGACCAGCCGCATGCCGTTGCCCAGTTCGTAGCTCAGGTCGAAAATGCCGGTATCGGTCTTTTGCGTCCAGCCGGGCATGGTCGTCGTCCAGTGCTTGAGCCCGCTGAACGGTGCTGAAGCGGCCTCCTGGGTCGGGCGGTTGCTGTCATTGTGCGAGTAAGTGAATTTGGCTTCCAGGCCGGGAATGCTGTTTGGCAGCCACAGGAGTTTCAGGCGCGCGTTGAGCGCACGGAAATCCTGGTTGGCCTGGCCCTGCTGGAACCGCGGATTGTTGTAGTCGATAAAGGTGTCGCGCCCCGCATAGTCCACGGCAAGCCGCGCGGCCAGCTCCTCACCCACGGGGCCGGAGACGGCGATGGAGGCGCGGCGCGAGTTGTAGTTGCCGGCCTCCAGCTGGTAGGCCGCCTCGGGCTTGAAGCTCGGATCCTTGGTATTGACGATGATCGCGCCCGCTATCGCATTCGCGCCCTGCGAGGTGGTCTGGGGACCGCGGAACACCTCGATGCTCTCCACATCCCAGACCGAGGTCGCGCCGAAGAACATCTCGTTGTAATTGAGGTAGTGGCCATCGAGGTTGATGGTGGCGCGCGGTACCGTACCGCCCCAGAAGACGTTCTGCCCGTTGTTGGGGCCCTGCGTGTCCTGCCCGCGGATGATGGGTGCACCCACCGTGTCGGTGTAGACCACGTTGGGCACGTCATGCAGCACCTCGTGGACCGAGGCATTGCCGCTCTCCTCCTTCTCGATGTCCTTGCCAGACTTGACCGACACGGAGGATGCCGTGTCCTTGAGTTCTCGCCTGACCTTTTCACCGCTGACCACGACCACGTCAAGCGTGGCGGTTTCCTCCTCGGAGCCCGACACACCCTGCGCAAAGACTCCGGCTGGCGCCATCAAGGTAGAGAGTACGACAGCGCCCGCCCGGGAGGGGAGCCTGCGATGCAAACACAGTTTCACGGCATCTTCCTTTAATGAGAATGATTCTTGTTTTTATGTTACAGCATGACGCATGGAAATTCCACCATTAGGAATTCATTCCCATCTGCGGAAAACAAGAACGACACTGAAAAGATGTATGCGTACCGGGGGGGCCTTCCACCCGAAAGGAGCCGGTATCATCGAGACCAGCGGCGCCCGGGCGCCCACCTGCGATGCTCCAAGTACAGGCAAGGAAGCCGAGCCTTTGAAAACAACAACACCTCAGACAACCGCCGGGGAGAAACGCTCCGGCACCATCCAGTCGGTCTCGATCGCCGCCCGCTTCCTCATGGTCCTGGCCAATGCCGAAAGCGAGCTGGCGCTTGGCGAGGTGGCAAGGCGTACCGGAACGGGGGGCTCCACGGCCCACCGCTACCTGCAAAGCCTGGTCAAGGAAGGTCTGGCAAGACAGGACCCGGCCAGCGGCCTCTACGACCTTGGCAGCGCGGCACTGAGCATCGGCATTGGCGCGCTCAAGCGCGTGGATGCGGTGGAAATTGCGGCGCAGCATATGAAGTCGCTGACACACCAGCACGCGCTCAGCGGCGGCGTGGCCATCTGGACCGACCGCGGGCCGACCCTGGTGCGCTGGTACCGAAGCGCCTACTTCTCTATCAATCCGCTGGCGCTTGGCGACATCCTTCCCATAGACAACACCGCCTGCGGTCTGGTGTTCCAGGCCTTCCTGCCCAAGGCCACCATCGACGCCGCGCGCCGCCAGCAACCCGCCCATTTCCGCGGCAAGCCACCGACCAAGGCCGTGCTCGATGAAGTGCGCGAGCGCTGCTGGTCCGAATTGACCAGCCACCTTCTGTCCAACGTCACGGGCCAGGCAGCCCCGGTGTTCGACGCACAGCATGAGATCGCCTGCGCGGTCACCACTGTCTCTGACCTGGGCCAGCTCAAGTCGCCCGACGACAGGCATGCGCTGCTGCGCGAAGCCAGCCTGATCAACCAGGCCACAGGCGGACGAGCCTTTGGCTCAGACTCTCCCTAGAAGCGACGCGCAGGAAGATACCCAGGCGCTTCAGCCTTCCATCGCATGCACCGCCTTGCGCCCTCTTGGCACCACCAGAGGAGTCCCGGTCACAGGGTCAGGAATGATCACCGATGACAGGCCGAACACCTCCTCGACCAATTGCTCGGTAAAGATCGCTCCAGGCTTGCCCTGTGCGGCGATGCGCCCGTCGCGCATGGCGATCAGGTGTGAGGCGTAGCGGCAGGCCTGGTTGAGATCGTGCAGCACCGCAATCACGGTGCGGCCGGCCCGGTTGATGTCCGCCAGCAGCTCCAGCAACTCGATCTGGTGTGCAATGTCCAGAAACGTCGTGGGCTCGTCCAGCAACAGGATGGGCGTCTGCTGCGCCAGCACCATCGCAATCCACACACGTTGGCGCTGCCCGCCTGACAACTCGTCCAGAAGCCGGTCCGAAAGGGCCATCACATCAGTGGCCTGCATGGCCTCGGCCACCGCCTGCTCGTCGACATCCGTCCACTGCTTCAGGAAAGACTGATGGGGGTAGCGCCCACGCGCCACCAGGTCTGCCACCGTGATGCCCTCGGGCGCGATCGCGCTTTGCGGCAGCAATCCCAGGCGCCGCGCGACCTCCTTGGCAGGCCATTGCGCGATATGCCTGCCATCCAGGATGACCCTCCCTATGGCCGGTGCCAGCAGGCGCGACAGCGCGCGCAGCAGGGTGGACTTGCCGCAGGCGTTCGGCCCCACGATGACGGAAAAGGAGCCATCGGGAACAGCAAGGGACAGGCCCTGCGAAATGGTGCGCTCGCCGTAGCGCAGCGTCACTGCATCAGCACTCAGTCGATATGTCATGGCCGGTCATGCCCCACAAGCAATAGGTCCTTAGGCATTACAAATTCGGAATGCATTCTACAATGAGGAACACCCTAAAGAACCTTGATGTACTCGGCCCTGTCGCGGTCAGATCGATATGAACAGACTAAAACTTACCGCCCTGGGGGCGGCTGCGGCACTGTCCGTGCTGGCCGGTATCGCGCTCATGCAGCGCAACGCCGTCCACGAGGCCGGCGCCACGCAGCAGGCCTCTCTACCGCAGCGCATCGTGTCCACCTCGCCCAGCGTGACGGGCATCCTGTTGGCCATCGATGCCCCCGTGGCGGCAACCGCAGCCACCACGCCCAGCCGGTTGACCGATGACAAGGGCTTTTTCTCGCAATGGGCCCACGTTGCCGACGAGCGTGGCGTACAGGTGCTCTACCGCAACCTGCAGTTCGACATTGAGGCAGTCCTGGGCGCCAACCCTGATCTGCTGGTGGCCTCTGCCACCGGCGCCGACAGCGTGGCCCAGCACCGTTCCGAGCTGCAGGCCCAGGGCGTTCCCATGGTCGTGGTCGACTACTCCAGCCAGTCCTGGCAGGACATCGCCACACAGTTGGGCAGCATCACCGGTCGCACGAAGGAGGCTGCGGCGGCGATTGCCCGCTTCGATGCCCACGTCGCCCAGGCCGCCGCATCCATCACGCCACCCACCAAGCCGGTCAGCATCGTCGCCTACAACCTGGCCGGCAGCTACTCAATAGGCCGAGCCGCCAGCCCGCATGCACGACTGCTGGCCGCGCTGGGCTTCAAGGTGGAAGGCCTTCCGCCCACGCTGGCCGCTCAGGTGACGCGTTCCTCGGACTTTGAATTCATTTCCCGCGAAAACCTGTCGGCCGCCATCACCGGGGATGCCGTCTTTCTGCTGGGCGCCTCGCAAAGCGATGTCCAGGCCTTCCTAGCCGATCCTCTGCTGGCCAACCTTCCCGCCGTCGCCGGCCGGCGCGTCTATGCGCTGGGGCCGACATCGTTTCGCATCGACTACTACTCCGGGCAACAGATGGTCGATGCCGTGGCCAGCCATTTCCACTGAGCCATGCGCGCATTGCTCCAGAGCGCGGTAGCTCGGCCCGCACCACACTCGCACCTGCGCCGCAGGCGCAGCCTGGGCCTGGCGAGCGGCACGCTGGCGCTGGGTATCGTCGCCGTGCTCAGTATCACCGTGGGCTCGCGCGACATCGCGCTGGCCGATATCCTCGCCGCGCTGCGCGCGCCCGACCTGGGCGATGACCGGCACCTGGTCGTCAGCCTGCTGCGCGTGCCGCGTACCGTGGTTGCCATCCTGGCCGGCATGGCCCTGGGCGTTGCTGGCGCGCTCATGCAGGCCGTGACCCGCAATCCCCTGGCCGAGCCGGGCCTGCTGGGTGTCAATGCCGGCGCAGCCCTGGCCGTGCTGATCGGCATGACGGCCTTCAACCTGACAACCGTGGCCCAGTATGTCTGGTGCGCCTTTGCGGGAGCGGGGCTGGCCGGCGCGGCCGTCTTCGCGTTCGGCCAGTCCCGGGGGGCGGGCACGCACCCGGTGCGCCTGGTGCTGGCCGGGGCCGGCCTGTCCGTCATGCTCACCTCCAGCGCGGGCATCATCCTGCTCAATGCGCCCCCGGAAGTCTTTGACGGCTTCCGCCACTGGGCGGCCGGTTCACTGGAGGGCAGCGGCTACGCCGGCGCCGCCGTGCTGGTGGCCGCCGTGGCGGCGGGGCTGGCGGCGGCCTGGGCCATTGTCGGCCAGCTCAACGCCATGGCGCTGGGCCATGACCTGGGCCTGGCGCTGGGCGTCAATGTCCGCGCCACCGCTCAACTGGCCTGCCTGGCGGTCATGCTGCTGGCCGGTGCAGCCACGGCAGCCGTGGGTCCTATCGCCTTCGTCGGCCTGGTGGCCCCGCATCTGGCCCGCCTCTCGTCCGGGCCCGACTACCGCTGGATCCTGCCGCTGTCCGCGCTCTACGCTGCAGTGCTGCTGCTGGGTGCCGACGTGCTCGGCCGCGTCGTCGCAGCGCCTGCCGAAGTGGCTGCGGGCATCGTCGCCTGCCTGATCGGCGGGCCGTTCTTTGTCTGGGTGGCGTGCAGATACCGGTTGAGCAGGCTATGAAGGCGTCCGTGAAGACTTCGGTACTGCGCTGGGGCCCATATTCGTTCCGCTGGCGGCCAAGGCCGCTGGCCGTGGGCATGGCACTGGTCGTGCTGACCCTGATGCTGGGTGTGTTGCTGCTGGGCACGGGAACCCTGTCGCTGAGTCCGACCGAGGTGCTGGACAGTCTGCTGGGCACGGGCGCCAACCCCGCCGCCGAGCGCGTGGTTCTGCGCGTACGGCTGCCGCGCGTGCTCACGGCGGTCTTCGTGGGTGCGGCGCTGGGCATGGCCGGTGCCATCTTCCAGTCCGTCTCCCGCAATGCGCTGGGCTCGCCGGACGTGATCGGCTTCACCACGGGCTCAGCCAGCGGGGCAATTGCGCTGATCGTACTGGGCGATGCCGGGCCACTGTGGATATCGCTGGCCGCCGTGCTGTCGGGCATGGCCACGGCGGCGGTCGTGCTCGCGCTGTCCAGCGGCCGGCGCGTGGCAGGGGGCTACCGGCTGGTGCTGGTGGGCATAGGCGTGGGGGCCACGCTCTCGGGCCTGAACACCATCCTGCTGGTCATGGGCGATCTGGACCGGGCCGTCTCCGCACAGCGCTGGCTGGCCGGCTCGCTCAGTGCGCGGACCTGGGCGCATGTCGTGCCAGCCGCATTCAGCTTCGTCGCCATCGTGCCGGTCGTGCTGCTGTGTGCCCGCCGCATCAACCTTCTGGAACTGGGCGATGACGCCGCCACCCAGCTCGGGGGCAACGTAGCGCGCACCCGGCTGATCATGGTGATGTGCGCCGTTGCCCTGACGGCCATCGCCACGGCGGCAGCCGGGCCCATCGCGTTCATCGCGCTGGCAGCACCCCAGGTGGCCAGGCGCCTGGGCCTGTCACCTGATGTACCTCTGTTCACGGCCGCTGCCATGGGCGCCGTACTGCTGCTGGCGGCCGACCTGCTCAGCCAGTGGGCACCGGTGCGCCTGCATCTGCCTATTGGGCTGGTGACGGGCTTGCTGGGTGGGGTGTATCTGCTGTGGCTGCTTTTTCGTTCCCGCAAGGGCTAGGAGTGCGACAGCAGAGGTTGAGACAGCACTTCCATCTCTCTTCGAGCCATCGCCCTGAAGAGTCGTACGACATCATGCGATCTGGATAGAAAAAGGGCTCCTAACTTTACAGTTAGGAGCCCTTTTTGATTGGTCGGAATGGCGGGATTCGAACTCGCGACCCCTTGCACCCCATGCAAGTGCGCTACCAGGCTGCGCTACATTCCGTGTCGATGACGCCATTGTAACCGATTTTCGACCATCTTTTGGGAAGGCTGCAACTCAAGCAGTTGCTCGGTTATTAGCCACGACGGTCATCTGGCGCTGCAGGTTTCATAGCAAACCTCGCAGCGACATTGAAAAAGGCCTGTGATTTTCATCACAGGCCTTTTCAATTTGGTCGGAATGGCGGGATTCGAACTCGCGACCCCTTGCACCCCATGCAAGTGCGCTACCAGGCTGCGCTACATTCCGTGTCGATGGGATGAATTATAGGGAGGAAAAACACCCTCCCCGGGGAAAACGCGCACTTTTTTCAAAAAAGTATTGAACTGGTGCTGAAAGCTGCAGGCCTGATATCAACGCACGCCCGGCCGCACAAGCGCTCAGCACGCACAGCACACTCCGGCCAATCGCGAGCCCTGCGCAGGGCCTGACCAAGACTGCCCAAGGGAACGACAAGAGTGGGCGCTTCAGCGATTCCAGGCAGGCATCCATCGCCGAGTCCCTCCTGTTCCATCCGCTGACGCGGTCATCCTCGAACCTCCTGATCAAACCTGGTCCACCAGGAATGACTGTTATTCCTTGATCACGAAACCCTCAGTACTCACTCTCGCTCGGCTGGCTTCATCCAGCCGCTTTGCACGGCAATATCGATAGCACCAACACGGTGCACACAAGAGATTTCCCTGAGTCCTTGAGGTAAAAAAACCACTGTCATATCGCTGAAAAGATGATTTCATCGGCATCCGCGGAACTGCAGAGCAAGCTGTATACAAACCCCCGCTATATTTCAAAACGTAAATCCAATATCTAACTCGAGAGGACACTCATGAAGACTGCTTTTATCGCCATGGCTGCAGCCCTGGCCTGCTCCGGCGCCGCTTTTGCCCAGAGCAATGTGCAACTGACTGGACTGGCCGATATGTATGCTGGCTCGGTCAAAATGGCCGGCCAGGATCGCAAGGGCGTTGTCGGCTCCGGCGGCATGACCACTTCCTGGTGGGGCCTGAAGGGCACGGAAGACCTGGGCGGCGGCCTGAAGGTCGATTTCAACCTCACCGCCTTCATGCGCATGGACACGGGTGAACCCGGCCGCTTCCCCGGCGATACCTTTTTCTCGCGCGATGCCAACATCGGCCTGAACGGCAGCTTCGGCCGTATCGGCCTGGGCCGCGACAAGGCGCCCAACTTCCTGCCCACCATTCTGACCAACCCCTTCGGCGATTCGTTCACCATCTCGCCTCTGGTGCTGCACGGGAACACGCCTACCGCTGCCTGGGGCGGCAACCGCCTGACAACGCCCGCCGACACCGGCTGGAGCAATATGCTGGTCTACACGACACCTAGCTTCGGCGGTCTAACTGCCAATGTCTACTACCAGTTCGGCGAGCAAACGACTCCTGGCAACAAGAGCAAGAAGAACGTCGGCGTGAACGCCCTGTACTTCAACGGTCCTCTGAGCCTGACGGCCTTCTACGAGCGTGACCAGATCACCAACCCCGGCAGCGGCACGGTCATGCCTACCAAGAGCGACTGGATGGTCGGCGGCAGCTACAACTTCAACGTCGTGAAGCTCTACGCCACCTACGGCCAGGCCAAGGTCAAGGATCTGGATAGCAAGAGCAAGACCTACTCGCTGGGCCTGGACATTCCTGTCTCCGGCACCCCCGGTACTGTCAAGGCCGCCGTGGCCCGCACCAAGTACGACGCGGCCACCGACGCCACCCGCACCACAGCAACCCTGGGCTACGACCATTTCCTGTCCAAGCGCACCGATGTCTACACCGCTCTGATGTACGACCGCGTGACCGATGCCAACCCCAAGACCGGCACCAGCCTGATCGCCGGTATCCGTCATCGCTTCTAAGCGCCGGGTTTGAGCGGGCCTCTGGCTCGCCCATCCGCAAAAAAGCGAGGCCTGAGCCTCGCTTTTTTTATTTCCAATCCGGTGCCAGCCTGTTCACTTGGGTGCAGATGTCTCCAGAAGCTTCAGCCGACGCTGCAACTGCGCCTGCTTTTCCACATCGCCGCCCTGCTGCGCTGCCTTGAGTTGCAGCAGAAGCCAGGCCATCAAAGGCCTGCGCCAGCCTTGCTCCGAAGCGGTATCGACGCCTTGCTGCAGCAGGTCAGGCACCGCAGCGCCGCCACGCAGCAGCACACCCGCAGCCACCAGTCTCGATAGTGGATCCTTGATCTCGGCCACAGCAGCTAAACCTGCGCCGCCGCCGAGCAACTGCCGCGCCACGCCGCGCTGCGTCTCGGGCAAAAGCTCTATATCACCAGCTTGTGGACTGGCCTGCAAATAGCGGGCATAGGCCTGCTCTTGCTTGCCCGCATCCTGCGCCAGCGCCTCATAGGCCGGGCAGTTGTTCCAGTCCAGGCTGGCCACCTGCGCCGCGCAGCGCATCAGTTCCAGCTTGGCGGCCTGCGCGGGTTGGCCGGTGCTGGCCACGGCATCGCGCGCCTTCTGCCACTGCAGTGCCTCCACACGTTGATGCCCCTGCAAATAGGCCTGGGTGGATTTTTGCGCCGCAGCTTCGGCATTCAAGGCCCAATCCGGTGCCGGGGCTTGGTTGCCACAGGCCGAAATCGCCATGACGGATATAGCAGCCAGCGCTCTCCCCCATTGGCCTGGAGTCTGTTTTTGATTGATTTTGTGCTTCATGGCAGCTTCAACTCCGGCTTGTGGGAAAACGGCCATTTGCGCTGCAGATCGTTGAGCACAGACTCCAGCCTCAGCAGATTGCTTTCGACCTCGGCGCGCAACGCACCCAGGTCGGTCGAGGCCTCGCGGGCATTGCTGCCCACCACCTGCATATCGGCCAGTACGGCGTCGACCTTGGCCATGCTTTTGCGCGTATCGGCCAGCAAGCCGTTGAGCTGCTCCATGGTGGCCTTGACCTGGGGCATCACGCCATTCGCATCAAAGACCTGGCTGTCGGCGCGCGCCACCATGCGGTCCATGCGTCCGAGCAGGGAGTTGGCGCGCTCCAGCATCTGGCCGACCTTCTTCGCTTCCTCGTCGCTGCCCAGCACCGCTCCGAGAACCCCGCCCTGGCCCTGCATGCGCTCGGCCAGCTTGCGCACTTCGGCCAGTGATCCGCCCAATGCCGAATCCGTGGCGGTCAGAGCTGCCACATTGGCCAGCACCTCCTTGGCGGAATTGATGATCTGGGGCAGCTCTGCCGTGGCGTCGCCGCTGAGCACGGGCCGCACGGAATCCGGCGGCAGCGGCGCATCGCCCAGCATGCCGGTATAGGCCTTGATGGTGGTGCCGCCCACCAGTCCCTTGACCAGCGTGAACACACTGGACTGGCGCAGCCAGTGGGCATCCTTCTCGGTCACATCGACCAGAATGCGAACCGAGCCGTCCTCGGCCAGCTCTATCTTGCGCACGCGGCCTATGGGAAAGCCCGAGAACGTCATGTCCATGCCCACGATCACGCCCTCGGAGTCATCGGCCGTCAGCACCAGACGCTGCGTGGGCTCGAACACTCCACGCGCGTAGAGCAGATAAGCGGCAGCACTCAGAATCAAGACCAGGGTCAGCGCCAGCAGCGCGGCTGCCTTGGCGCGCAGGTGCGCGACGGGTTTGAGGCTGAGCAACTCCTCGTCAATCAGTTGCTCCTCGGCCATACGCGTTTCGCTCATGGCTCCATCCTTTTCAGTAATAGTTGCCCATGAGCGAGATCACCTCGATCAGGAGCAACACGGCAAACATGCGTGCAAAGCCACCCAGCTCCGCCCCGCCCTGCCTGTGTCGCGCAACAGGCGTGTACATGGCAGAGGCCAGCGGCATGACGGCCACCGTGAGGCTGAAAAACCAGGTCTTGAGCACGAACACCAGCGTCAGCGACGGTGTGAAGATCTGGCCAAAGATGCGTGTGTACGCACCAAACCCGGCCAGGCTGAAGCCGTAGACGCTCAGATACACGGTGACCAAGGCAACGATGCAGCTGAGTGCGGCCAGTGTGATTGCGGCAAACACGCCCGCCGCCGCACGCGGCACCAGCGCCGCACGGATGGGGTCAATGCCTTGCGTCTTCCACTTCGCGAGCTGACCCTGCATACGCATCTGCACCACCTGCACGCCGGCTGGAATGGTGCAGCGCATGGCCACAAACAGTGCGGCCGTCAGCGGTATCAGCTCGATCACCATCACCCGCACCACCAGATCCAGTGCATAGCGCGACAGGCCGTAACTTTGTGCGGTGACAATGACGATGCGCGCAATCACCGCACAAAGCAGGGCCGCCAGCGCGGTAAAGCCTGTGAGTATGGGAGCGGTCTGTGCAAACATCTGCTGGGCCAGCATGGCTCGCCCGCGCTTCCGGTAGCTCGACGGCGAGCTGACCAGCACCAGCAGCACGGCTGTCAGATAAATGCTGCGCCACCACGCCAGGGCCTGCGCGCCCAGCGCGGCCCAGATCCGCCCCGGCAGCTTGATGGTGGTTTCACTCCAGCTCATGCAGGAATGATAGCGTCCACTTCAGGGTACGGGCGCAGCCGCCACGGTTGCCGCCTGTCAGACATGGCGCTTTGCAGCAGCACTGCCTTGCAAGCCTTCGGGCAAGGGCTCATCGGCCTGGGCATGCAGGGCTTCGATGATGTGACAAAAGCTGTCCGAGCCGTCGCACTGGCTGCGCAGCTGCATCAGCTCATGCTCCAGAGCCTGCAGTTCGGCCAGCCGCTCGCGCACATGGCCCAGATGGGCGTCCAGGGTTTTGTTGGCAGCCACGCAATCGGCCTTGCGCGCACCATCGAGCGCCAGCAGGGTGCGCACTTCGTCGAGCGACATATCCATGGCCCGGCACAGCCGAATAAAACGCAGCCTGTGAACATCGCCATCGGTGTAGAGCCGGTACTGATTGTCCTCGCGCATGCCGGGCGAGAGCAGTTGCTCCTTTTCGTAGTAGCGGATATTGGCCGCAGCAATGCCGGAACGCTTGGCCGCCTCGCCAATGCGCCAGCGCGGAATATCGTGCGAATTGAGGGACATGCTTGACCTTGAAGTGACTTTATTGTTTTCAATACTGCCATGAAGCAAGAAAGCCTGTCCACCCACGCCCATGGCGGCGGCCACAATGGTCATTCACATGATCACGATCATGCACATCCGCATGAACATGTGCCAGCCACGTCGAAACCTATTGCCGCCACAGCCACATCGGCCTGCGGAACCGGCTGCTGCGCACCGTTTTCCATCAGCGAGCCAGCCAAGAGCCAGGCTCACGATGAGGGTGACGGTCATGACCATGCTCACGACCATGGCGTGCTGCCCGGCTGGCCGCGCATCTATGCCGCTCTGGCCGCAGCTCTGGCGGCAGAGGCCTGCCACTGGTTTGGCGGCGACGGCGCCAACTCCACGCTTCAATATCTGGGCATGGCACTGGCCGTACTGGGTATCGCGTTGTCCGGTCTGGGGGTCTACAAGGCCGGCCTCAAGGATGTGCTGCGCTTCAAGCTCGGCATTCATGCCCTGATGGCCGTGGCCGTCACGGGCGCCTTCATCATCGGCCAGTGGCCCGAAGCTGCCATGGTCATGGCGCTCTATGCGGCGGCCGAGCGCATCGAAGACCAAGCCATGGACAAGGCCCGCCTGGCCATCCGCAATCTGCTGCAGCTGGCGCCAGAGACCGCCGATGTGCTGCAGCCCGACGGCAGCACTGTGCGCATGGCCGCCAGCGAGGTGCCTTTGGGCGCCGTGCTGCGTGTGACGCCAGGCGCTCGCGTCCCACTCGACGGTCTGGTCACCGAGGGCGAAAGCTCGGTCAACCAGGCCCCCATCACGGGCGAGAGTGCGCTGGCGCACAAAGGCCCGGGCGACGAGCTGTATGCAGGCTCCATCAACCAGGACGGCGAGTTGCACCTGCGTGTAACTGCACCGGCCAGCGACAGCCTGATTGCGCGCATCGTCCATGCCGTGGAGCAGGCGCAGTCCTCGAAGGCTCCCACACAGCGCTTTGTCGACCGCTTCGCCGAGGTCTACACCCCCATCGTGCTGGTGCTGGCGATTGCCCTCGGCCTGCTCGCGCCCTGGCTGCTGGACTGGAGCTGGCATCAGGCCGCTTACCAGGCCCTGGCCCTGCTGGTCATCGCCTGCCCCTGTGCCCTGGTGCTGTCCACCCCGGTCACCGTGGTCAGCGCGCTCACGGCTGCTGCCAAGCGCGGTATTCTCATCAAGGGAGGCAGCGCACTGGAATCGGCTCGCCAGCTCAAGGCCATCGCACTCGACAAGACCGGCACGCTGACCACGGGCTCACCCAAGCTGGTGGACTGGCAGAACTGGAATGCTGCGAGCGGCGATGAAGCCGCAGCCCGCGCCTATGCTCTGGCATCGCGCTCCGACCACCCGGTATCGCGCGCGATTGCCCAGGGGCTGGAGACCCAGGTCGGCAAGGACTTTGCCGAAGCACAGCAATTGCAAGCCCTGCCCGGCCGTGGCGTGCAGGCCCAGATCGATGGTGAACGCTGGACGCTGGCCAATCTGCGCTGGGTGGGCGAGCAAGGCTGGGACAGTGCCGAACTCCAGGCCGCGCTGATGCTGCAGGAGCAACAGGGCCGCACCGTCACGCTGCTGGCCAACGAGCAGGGCGTGCAGGCGCTGTTTGCCGTGGCCGACCCGCTGCGCCCGCAGGCCAAGGCGGCCGTGGCCCAGTTGCAGGCGCTGGGTGTCAAACCCATTGTGCTCAGCGGCGACAACAGCGCCACCGTGCGCACCGTGGCCGCGGAAGCGGGCATCAGCGATGCGCGCGGCAATATGCTGCCCGAAGACAAGCTCAAGACCCTGAGCGAGCTGCAGCGCGACATCGGCCCCACGGCCATGACGGGCGACGGCATCAACGACGCGCCGGCGCTGGCCCAGGCCGATATAGGCTTTGCCATGGGCGGCATGCATGCCACCGACATGGCCATGGAGACCGCCGATGTGGTGCTCATGAACGACGACCTGCGCCGCATCCCCGAGGTGGTCGATCTCTCGCAGCGCGCGCACAGCGTGCTCTGGCAGAACATCAGCCTGGCCCTGGGCATCAAGCTGGCCTTCTTCATTCTGGCCGTCAGCGGCAATGCCAGCATGTGGCTGGCCGTGCTGGCCGATATGGGCGTGAGCCTGCTGGTGGTCGCCAATGGCCTGCGCCTGCGCCATTGGGGGAACAGGCCTGAAAACACATGAAATTCGACCTTAGCCCTTGATAGGCAAGCGCAAGCAGCTATCTAATTTACGATTTACTGCACCGGGCGGGGAACTAAACCCGCCCTTCGCTATCATTCACCCCATGCGTCGCTTTTTCTCTCTGTTCATGATTTTGCTGCTGGCCCTGCGTGGCCTGGCAGGCGATGCCATGGCCATGGAGCAGAACACCAACCAGGCCCATCACATGGGACATGCGCTGGTGCAGACGCAAAGCCTGGACGAAGTGGCCACCATGGCAGAGGCTTCGCACCACGCGCATGCAAGCCTCACGACCGATGCACAGCCGCATCACGACATGGCCGCGTCCCACAAGGCAGGCCCTGCAGGGGCCGTCAGCTGCAGCGCCAATGCCGCCGACAGCGACTGCCACCAGCATGAAGGCCATTGCACGGCCTGCGGCATCTGCCACTCGACGCTGGCCAACCCCGAATTGCTGACACTTCACTCCAGCCTCCCTCTGGCCGCCCAGCCGGCCCATGGTGCAGCGCGCTTTGCCAGCGCCGCGCCTGCCGACCTCGTCAAACCACCGATTTCTGCGCTCTGACGCCCTAGGTGCGTCCGCATTTTGATGGCAGCCATTGCGCTAGCTGTCTAGTTTCGAGCCGTCAAACGCTCAAGACTGCGGACCTTCTCCCGGTTTTAGACGACAGGAGTCTTCTATGCGCCACGCGCATCCTCTTTCTTTGACAGCCATGGCTTTGCTCATGGCCGGCGTCAGCCCGCCAGTCCTGGCTCAGACGCCCGAGCCGGCTCCCCCGGCCGCCCAATCCCCAGCCAAGGGCAACCGCGTTTTCGATCCCGACGCTCCTACGCTGGCGCTGCAGCATCAACCACTCGCGGCCGGTGCTGCCATCGTGAACCAACCCGGCGACTGGAAGGCCGCCAATGCTGCCGTGGGCGAGTTCCCGCGCGGCCATGGCGATGTGCTCAGGTGGGAGAAATCCCAGGGCAATGCCTCCGGCCCAGCCCCGGACAGCGGTGCGCCCGCACATCAGCACCATCACGGAGGCCAGCCATGAAGCGCCTTGCATTCAAAGCCGCGCCATTGCTCGCCGCACTGGCGCTGGCTGGCTGCGCCAGCATCTCGCCCGACGGACTGCGCGGCGACGTGGCCAGACATACCGAAGGCAGGCTGCCCGCGGGCGCACAGCTGCCGTCGCCGGACGCCCAGGCCCTGCAGGATGCTCAGACCCAGATTGCCGACTGGCTCAAAACCCCTGTCGATGCCGACACCGCCGTGCGCATCGCCCTGCTCAACAACCCCGGTCTGCAGGCCCAGCTGGCGCAGCTCGGCATTGCCGACGCGCAGCGCGTGCAGGTCCTGACCCTGCCCAACCCCAGCTTTACCTTCGGCCGCTTTCGCAACAGCCACGAGCGCGAAATCGAGCGCCAGCTCAGCTTTGGGCTGGTGCAGCTCATCACTCTGCCCTGGCGCAGCCGCTGGCAGGGCTGGCAGATGGAACAGGCCACGCTGACAGCCGCCCAGCAGGTGCTGCTGCTGGCCTCCGACACACGCCGCGCGTGGCTGCGCGCCGTGGCAGCCGAGCAGGCTCTGGCCGCCAACGAACGCATGCACGAGGCAGCGGCCCTGGGCGGCGAGCTGGCACGCCGCATGGCCCAGGTCGGCAACTTCAGCAAGATGGATCAGGCCAGAGAGCTGGCCCAGCAGCAGCAGGCCGCCGCCCAGCTGGCACGCGCGCGTCTGAACGCCCAGCTGGAACGCGAGCAACTGGCCCGCCGCATGGGCCTGTGGGGCGAGCAGTTGGCCTACAAGCTGCCCGAGCAACTGCCCGCCTTGCCCAAAGCGACCGAGCTGCGCGGCGGCGATGACGCCGAAGCCACCGCCCTGCGTCAGCGACTGGATCTGGGCGCTCTGCGCCGCGACCTTGATGTGACCGCCGGCCGCCAGGGCTGGGCCACGATTGGCACCATCTTTGGTGATATCGGCGCCAGCTACAGCAACAACACCAGTACTGAACGCGCCACCGGCCACAGCGACAAGACCCAGGGCTGGGAGTTCGACGTGCCGCTGCCGCTGTTTGACTGGGGCTTTGCCGCGCGCGGCATGGCACGCAACCAGGTTCTGCGCAGCGCATCGCTGCTGCGCGACAACGCCATACGCGCACGCAGCGAAGCCCGCAGCAACTGGCTGGCCTACCGCACGGCTTACGACCTGGCCCAGCAGCAGCAGGCCGAGGTTCTGCCCTTGGCCAAGCTGATGCAGGAAGAAACCGTCTACCGCTACAACGGCATGTTCATGAGTGTGTGGCAGTTGTTGGCCCAGGCCCGCAGCACCACGCAAGCGGTGGTGACCGCCACCGAGGCACAGCGCGACTTCTGGCTGGCCGAGACCGATCTGCGCCTGGCCCTGACAGGCACATCGCCAGGAACCACCCCCACCGTCAACACCAGCGCAGCGCCCGCTGCACAAGCCGAAGCAGGTCACTGATATGCAACGCCGATCCTTTTTCACTGGCGCTGCCACTGCAGTGGCAGCCGCCACAACTTCAATGGCCGTCAGCCGGGTTGCCATGGCGGCCGTGCCCGAGCCCGTCATGCAAGGCAGCGCCGACACGGCTGCGCCTTTGACGCCGCCCAACGGTCGCCCCTACCAACCCGTGGTCACACTCAACGGCTGGACCACGCCCTGGCGCATGAATGCGGGCGTCAAGGAGTTCCACCTCGTGGCCGAGCCCGTGGTGCGCGAGGTGGCGCCCGGATTTTTCGTCAATATGTGGGGCTACAACGGCCAGTCGCCGGGCCCCACGATCGAAGTGATGGAAGGCGACAAGGTGCGCATCTTCGTCACCAACCGCCTGCCCGAGAGCACCACCATCCACTGGCATGGCCAGCGTCTGCCCAATGGCATGGACGGTGTGGGCGGTCTGAACCAGCCTCACATCCCGCCGGGCAAGACCTTCGTCTATGAGTTCGAGGCGCGCCGCCCCGGCACCTTCATGTACCACCCGCATTCGGATGAGATGGTTCAGATGGCCATGGGCATGATGGGCCTGTGGATCACCCACCCCAAGACAGCCCACCCGCTGATCGACAAGGTGCAGCGCGACTATGCCTTTCTGCTCAGCGCCTATGCGGTCGAGCCCGGCACCATGACACCGCGCATCAACGAGATGACGGATTTCAATATCTGGACTTTCAACAGCCGCGCCTTCCCCGCCATCAGCCCACTGGTGGCTCGTCAGGGTGACAAGGTGCGCATCCGCGTGGGCAATCTGACCATGACCAACCACCCCATTCATATCCACGGCCATGAGTTCGAGGTCACGGGCACCGACGGCGGCCCCGTTCCGAAGTCCGCCCGCTGGCCCGAGGTGACAACGGATGTGGCCGTGGGTCAGATGCGCCAGGTGGAATTCATTGCCGACGAACCCGGCGACTGGGCTTTCCACTGCCACAAGAGCCACCACACCATGGGCGCCATGGGTCACGACGTGCCCACCATGATCGGCGTGGACCACCGCGGCCTGGTGGGCAAGATCCAGAAGATCGTGCCCGACTACATGCTGATGGGCGAGCGCGGCATGGGCGATATGGGCGCCATGGAAATGCCTTTGCCCGACAACACCTTCCCCATGATGACCGGCCAGGGCCCTTACGGCCCCATCGAAATGGGCGGGATGTTCACCAGCTTCAAGGTACGCAAAAACCTGGGTGCCAACGACTACAAGGACCCCGGCTGGTACCAGCAGCCCAAAGGGACCCGTGCCTATGAATGGCAGGGCGCACCTTTCGATGCCAAGGCCCCCCGCCAGAGCACGCCCGGCACCGCTCCTGGTGCCGCCACCGTACGCAAACCCGAAACCGGCCCCGCCACGGGTGCACACACCCAGCACTGACGCCAGGAGACTCTCATGAAGACTATTCATTTCATAGCTGCCTGCACTTTGGCAGCAAGCGCTGGCGCTAGTTTTGCGCATGGAAACAGCACCCATGCCAGCGGTCCCGTGATCAAGGAGCAAAAGCCCTGGGGCATTGCCGCCGAGGCCAGGGAGGCCCGGCGCACCATCACCATCGAGATGACGGACGACATGCGCTTCAGCCCCAGTCATTTCAGCGTGAAAAAGGGCGAAACCCTGCGCCTGCGCGTGGTCAACAAAGGCCTTCTCATGCACGAGATGGTGCTGGGCACCCGGGCATCGCTCGATGAGCACGCGCAGATGATGCTCAAGTACCCCGGCATGGAACATGCCGAACCCTATATGGCCCATGTGGCCACAGGCCAGACCGAAGACATGGTGTGGAGCTTCAACCGCGCAGGCGAATTCGACTTCGCCTGCCTGATCGCCGGCCATTACCAGGCCGGCATGACGGGGCGTTTCACCGTCACCGAATAACGCAAGAAAGGAATTCCCGATGACAAGCACCAACCGCCGCCATGCCCTGCATCTGCTGGCCGCCGCCGCCGGCATGGCTGCGCTGCCAGCAATGGCGGCGACTCCCGCCAAGATTGCCATGGAGGTCTGGAAAGACCCGAACTGCGGCTGCTGCAAGGACTGGATTGCCCTGATGGAGCAGGCTGGCTTCGCCGTCAAGGTGCATGACGTGGGCAACAGCGCCGTACGCGCCAAACTGGGCCTGCCTACCCGCCTGGGTTCCTGCCATACCGCCCTGGTAGGCGGTTATCTGGTCGAAGGCCATGTGCCTGCCGCCGATGTGCACAAGCTGCTGAAGCAAAAACCCAAGGCGCTGGGCATCGCCGTACCGGGCATGCCCATCGGCAGTCCCGGCATGGACGGCCCCGAGTACGGCGGCCGCAAAGACCCCTACGACGTGCTGCTGGTCACCCAAAGCCTGATGCGCAGCGATGTCAGCACCTCGGTCTTCACCAGCTATCGCGGCTGACCCCCTCAATTCAGGAGAACATGATGAGAAACCTCTTTCACACCACTTTGGTAGCCCTGAGCCTGGGCTTTGCGCTGACCACTCCCGCTTTGGCGCAGGATCACTCGGCACACGCCGGTCACGGCGCAGCAGCCGGCACTTCTACAACCGCACCTGCAGCTCAGGCCGATGCATTGACCGCCGGTGAAATCACCCGCGTGGACAAGCGCACAGGCAAGCTGACGATTCGCCACGAAGAAATCAAGAACCTGGACATGCCTCCCATGACCATGGTGTTTGCGCTGGCGGACGCCAGCCAGTCCAACGATTTCAAAGCCGGTGACAAAGTGCTGTTCCGCGCCGAGGACAAGGATGGCTCGCTGATCATCACCCGCATCCAGCCAGCGTCCTGATGCAGTCCCGCCGTTAAAGCGATGACGATGCCATGCAAGCATGGCATCGTCATCCCGTCACAACCCCGTGGATATCACTCCCGCATGGCCTGCCACGCGCTCCAGTACATCCCCGGGCACATCACGACCGCCGTGCACCAGCAGATCATGGGCATTGCGACCCAGGGCATCCCTTCGCTGGAGATCGACCCCGGCCGACCAGAACCAGCGCACTGCCTCCCACGCGCCATGGTCCACGGCCATCAGATACGGGGTTCGGCCCTTGTCATCCCCGGTCTTGTCAAGGTCGGCCCCCGCCTGCCGCAGCACTTGCAGCATCTCTGTGCGCCCGTTGAAGGCCGCCCAGGCGGTGGCGGTCATGCCCGTTGCCAGACTCACCTGATCCAGCGGACTGCCTTGCTCCACCAGCCATTGGGCCGCGGCATCGTTGCCGCAATTGAGGGCAGTGATCAGCGCATTGAGACCTGTGCTCTTTTGCACATAGGCGATATCGTCACCGTCCCTCAGGCGCAACTCCAGCGCAGCAATATCGCCTTTTTCAGCGGCCTTGAGCAGTTTCATACTCATTTCAGTACATCCATTTCCTGATCAGCGCCCGCCCAAAGCGCTTTTCCAGCAGCACTTCGGCCTGCTCATCGCCATCATCCCGCCCCTGGGCCACGGCGTGACTGCGGCATAGCGACATCAATGCCAGCGCGTCCAGATAGTCGCCCACATCGTCGAACATACGGGTCAGCAAGGGGCTGCTGTCATGATCCAGATACCAGACAGAGCCATCGCGGCGGTCAAAGCACCAGAGATTGCCATTGCCCAGGTAGTCCCCGAACACCACCAGCTCGCTCAACTGCGCCTCCAAGGCCAGCGCCTGTTGCGGCGCACTCATCTCCACAATATCGGCGATGCCCGGGAACACGACTTGCACCGAACCGATGGCATCCATGTCTGCATCCGGCGCCATCAGATCAAAGCGCGGACTCAGCAAGCGCTCGGCCCAGTCCAGCACACCGAGCTGCAACAGATAGTCACGCAAGGACTGGGGAAGAGCGCAACCCAGGCGCCATTCGCACAGGCGCAGCTCGGCCCGGCTGAAGGGCTTGACTTGAGCCGGCTCTTCGTCCATCCAGGCATGGGCCTGCAGGCCTTGATACCAGTGAGCCAGCCGCTGATCGAACGAAGCATCGGCGGACAGCCAATACGGCTCGGGCACGTCGGCCTCATCCCACACATCATGGTTTTCTACAAAGCGCTGGCTGCGCCCAAACTCGGCCTGCAGAAAACAAGACCATGCCTCCGCGTCCGATGGTGAAGGCCAGTGCATCCGAGCTAGTACCGCCACCGGCATCCACGGCACATAGCCCATGCGCGGCACCTCATTCGCATCACGCACCACAAAGCGCAAGGCAGGCTGTTTCAGCAGATCTGCTGGCGGAGACTGATTTGGCGCCTCAAGCTGGGCAGCGGCATCGGCAGGCAGATCCACCCAGTCGCTCGGCGCGAGTTCGGGCAATGCCTGCACCAGCGCAGGCAGGTCTTTGAAGATTTTCATGCAGGCATTCCGTGCATTGTGTGTTTTAGGTGCATGGGTGCGCAGGGCTTAGACTGCGCGTCCTATGTTGACGCTAGAGCAGTTTCACTCCGGGCTGGCCAATGGTTCACTGGCCCGCGCACACCATATCAGGCTCTGCGATGGGCTGACCGAGTTCCCCGCCGCGCTTTATCAGCTGGCCGATACGCTGGAGATCCTCGATCTGTCGGGCAACCGGCTCAGCACCCTGCCTGATGATCTGACGCGTTTTGCGCGGCTGCGCATTCTGTTTGCCTCGAACAATCCGTTCAGCGAACTGCCCCGCGTGCTGGGCCGCATGCCGCAACTCGAAATGGTGGGTTTCAAGGCCTGCCGCATCACACATGTGCCCAAGGACAGCCTGCCGGCGCGCCTGCGCTGGCTGATTCTCACGGACAACCATGTGCACCAGTTGCCCGAGTCCATCGGCCAATGCACGCGTCTGCAAAAGCTCATGCTGTCGTGCAACCAGCTGAGGCAGCTGCCCCAGAGCCTGGAGCATTGCCAAGCGCTGGAGTTGCTGCGCATGGCAAGCAACCGTTTCGAAGATGCTCCTGAAGTCATCTTCCGGCTGCCTCGCCTGGCGTGGCTGGCGTTGGCAGGCAATCCAATGACTCAAAAACAGGAGCTGGATACGCTTTCAGGGCATGGGATTGAGCCCATTTTTTATCAAAATTTGCAGATTGCCGGCAAGCTGGGCGAAGGCGCCAGCGGCCATATCTACCGCGCCAGCCTCAACGGACAGGATCTGGCACTCAAGGTTTTCAAGGCCGCCCAGACCAGCGACGGCACGCCGCAATCCGAACTGGCAGCAGGCATTGCGGCAGGACAGCATCCTCATCTGCTGACGCCGCTGGCGCAGGTTCTGGGCGCTCCTGACGGGCAAACAGCCACGGCCCTGCCCCTGCTGGATTCAGCCATGCAGCCGCTAGCCGGTCCGCCCAACTTCGACAGCTGCACACGTGATGTCTATGACCCCGAACTACGTCTGCAAACCGGCGTAGCCCACCAGTTGCTGCAAGGCATACGCTCTGCCATCACCCATCTGCACGGCCTTGGTCTGCTGCATGGTGATCTGTATGCCCACAATATCCTGTGCAATCTGCAGACCGGGCACGCCATGCTCAGCGACTTTGGGGCCGCTGCGCTTTTGCAGGGCCTGCCCGAAACACAGAAAGCGCAGCTGCAGCAGATCGAGCTGCGTGCGCTGCGCCATCTGGAGGATGAGGTTCAGGCTCTTGTCGGCTGAGTCTTACTGCAAGAATGCGGGCTTGGCATAACCCGCAAACCTGCTGTCCACCACGCCCTTGAACTCGGCGGATTTGTAGGCTGCAGCCAGATCCTTGGCCCATTGTGCATCCTTGTCCTTGGTCTTGACGGCCACGATGTTCAGATAATGCTCGGGCGTTTTTTCCAGCAGCACCGAATCTGAGAGCTTCATGCCCGAGGAAATCGCAAAGTTGCCGTTGATGATGGCGTACTGTGCATCATCGAGCGCGCGCGGCAGATGAGCCGCATCCAGGGGCACGAGCTTGATCTTCTTGGGATTGGAGGCCAGATCCAGCTCAGACACGCGCAGCGGGTTCACGCCTTCCTTGAGCCTGACCAGCCCCGCCTGCTGCAGCAGCAGAATGCCCCGAGCCAGATTGCTGGCGTCGTTGGGCAGGGCAATGCGATCGCCCTCCTTCAGGTCGGCCAGACTTTTGCGCTGCTTGCTGTAGACGCCCATGGGCGCAATCGGCCCCTGTACCAGGGCCGTCAGATCCAGCTTGCGGTCACCCTTGAACTGATTGAAATACACCTCGTGCTGGAAGAAATTGGCATCCAGCGAACCGTCGGCCAAAGCCAGGTTGGGCTGGACATAGTCGTTGAACTCCACCAGGCGAACCTTGTAGCCCTTCTTCTGCAGAATGGGAACTATGCCGTATTGAAGCTGGTCGATGTTGGAGCCGGCCGTGCCGCCGATGACCAGTTGCTTTTTGCCGGCGTCCTGGGCTGCGGCCTGCAGGGCACCCATAGCCAGAGCAGCTCCCGCCAGCAGGGTGGTGGCCAGAAGACTGCGGCGGCGGTGCACTACGGAAAAAAGAGTGGTCATGCTTTGCTCCTCGTTGATGTACTGTGTTTTGATATCAAAGGTCTGACTCTGCATCCATGCAGAGGCCTTTGCAGTATCCAGACAGGGAGAGCAAATTCCAACCAATAAAAACCCATGCTCTTATTTGCTTTTCATCTAAAACCAGCAAATCCACGGGCATGAAAAAAGGGCCGCATCGCGGCCCTTGGCGTCTTCAGTCCAACCCCATCACTTGAGGAAAGCAGGCTTGGAGTAGCCGGGGAACTGGCTGTCCACCACGGCCTTGAACTCTGGCGAGCGGTAGGCAGCGGACAGATCCTTGGCCCACTGGCTGTTTTCGTTGCCGGTCTTCACGGCCACCACGTTCAGGTACAGATCGGGAGTCTTTTCCAGCACCACGGCCTCGCTCAGCTTCAGACCCGAGGAAACGGCAAAGTTGCCATTGACCACCACATAGTCAGCATCTTCGAGCACACGCGGCAACTGGGCTGCCTCCAGCGCCACAAACTTGAGCTTGTGGGGATTGGCGGCCAGATCCAGCTCGGAGATACGGGCCGGGTTCACCCCTTCCTTGACCTTGACGAGGCCTGCCTGCTGCAACACCAGCAATGCACGAGCCAGGTTGCTGGGGTCATTGGGCAGAGCCACCTTGGCGCCGCTCTTGATATCGGCCAGAGACTTGTGCTTTTTGCTGTACACGCCCATGGGTGCCACCGGGCCCTGAGCAATCGCAGTCAGCGCCAGCTTGCGATCCGTGGTGAACTGATCGAAATAGGCACGGTGCTGGAAGAAATTGGCATCCAGCGAACCGTCGGACAGCGCCAGATTGGGCTGAACATAGTCGTTGAACTCGATCAGTTTGATCTGATAGCCCTTTTTCTGCAGCTGAGGCACTATGCCTTTTTGCAGCAAGTCATAGTTGGAGCCGGCGGTGGCGCCAATCAGCAGGTTCTTCTTGGCCGAGTCCTGCGCCAGAGCAGGTACACCGGCAGTCGCCAGCAATGCGACTGCGGCAGTGGCCAGAACGGCACGGCGGCTGGCGGCAAAAGAAAAATGGGCGGGCATGGATCACTCCTTGAATTGGATGCGCGTGGGCAGCACGGCTCTCATTTGTTTACCGAGCTGCAACAATGTGAGCAAGTATGACCCCTACACGGGCAAACCCTAAAGAATAAAAAACCATCTGTTTATCCATAAACACATATAAGAAATACAAGGAGAGTATTGGCATGAGCGCTTTTTCAACGATTCAAGATCTGCTCGCACACGAAGGCCATATCGGCCGTGTGCAGGGCATCTCCGTCGGCCATTTCAGCGACTCGCGTCGCCCCACGGGCTGCACCGCCGTGCTGTGCCCTCAAGGTGCCGTGGGCGGTGTAGATGTGCGCGGCGCAGCCCCAGGCACGCGCGAGACCGATTTGCTTCACCCCAGCAATCTGGTGCAGGAGGTCCACGGCATCATGCTGGCCGGCGGCAGTGCCTGGGGGCTGGATGCAGCCACAGGGGCCGTGCACTGGCTGGAAGAGCAAGGTGCCGGCCTGAGTATCGGCGTGGGCCGGATTCCGCTGGTGCCGGCAGCCGTGTTGTTTGACGTGATGATGGGCGATATGCGCATACGCCCCGATGCTGCGGCCGGCTATGCCGCCTGCCGGAATGCGGGGCCGGACTCTGGCAACGGGCGACCCGCCGAGGGCAGCGTAGGCGCTGGCGCTGGCGCCGTGGTGGGCAAGGTCTTCGGCCACGAGCGCGCCATGAAGGGCGGCATAGGCACGGCCAGCTTTACCGTCGATGGCGTCACCGTAGGAGCCATCATTGCCTGCAATGCGCTGGGCGATGTATTCAACCCCTTCAACGGCGAGTTGCTGGCCGGGGCACGCACGACAGACGGCCTGCAATTGCGCGGCACCCGCGATGCCTTGCTGGCGGGCGAAGAGCCCAAGCCGGTTCTGGCCGGCAGCAACACCACGATAGGCGTCGTAGCGACCGACGCCGCTATCACCAAGGCCCAGGCCCACCGTCTGGCCGTGGTAGCCCATGATGGCCTGGCACGTGCCATCAACCCCGTGCACACCATGAGCGATGGCGACAGCCTGTTTGCCCTGGGCACGGGCCGCAGCGGCAAATCGCCGGGAATGATGACGCTGAGCACCTTGGCGGCCGAAGCCGTGGCCATAGCCACCGCACGCGCCGTCTTGCTGGCTCAATCGGTACGCATCGAAGGCCAGACGACGCTGCCCAGCCATCAGGATTTAAGCGCAAGAAGCTAGGCCATCGCCTCAAGTCGCCGCAACTGTCCCTGCGTCAGCAATTTATCGCGCATGCGGCGCGTCATAGACTGGGTGCTTCCGTCTTCGGCGGTAAACAGAAACAGGCTTTGCTGCGGGCTGACCCAGGTGAGCTTGGTGCGCAGTTGCTGGCGCTCGTTGCACAGCTCCACCCAGGTGCCCAAAGGCCATTCGGCAACATCAGCAGGCTTGCTCTGCCCCATGGATGCATGCGCCGGCATGGGAGCAGAAACAACTGCTTCAGTCGCGTCCAATGGAGCACTGACTATCTTTTGCAGCGCTGTGGTCTTGAAGACAGGTCCTGAGGAATGGGTTGCAGCCTGAACCTGCGCCTCTCGCATCACGGCCATTGATGGCGGATCCTCGACTCTGTCGGTCAGTACCGGCAAGGTGATATCCAGTCCTGCGCGCACGGTTTCTGAGGCACCATCCAGACCCGCCAGCACGCTGGGCAGTTCACCGAGTACATCCACCCTGGCAAATTCGTCGGAGCCGGACTGGCCCGCAGCCTCGGCCGCATCCAATACCCGCTGCTGAAGGCTTCCCAGCCGGGCCGCCAGTGCGGCGATTTCGACATCCGTGCGGCCCACGCTGCGCAAGCCTCGCGCCAGGCGGCGCTGCAACTTGGGCGCCACGGCCACCAGCCGCGTCACATCCTGAGCGGCCTGCGGCGACACGCTCCACAGCAGGCTGGGCACCAGCGCCAGATAGCCACCCGGGTCGCGCTCCTGCCCTGGTTCGGCCCGCTGCTGTGCCTGGGCAATCACACCGGCCCACGGGCCGGTCACAAAATCCAGAATATCTTCAGGCACACCCTTGGCACTGGGCAGGCTTCGAATCATCTGCGCCAGTTGCAGGGCATCGGGCTTGATCTGCTCGATGGCGCTCACAACTTGGCGATCGACCAGCCCCAGCGCCGAGCTCATCAGCCCTTGCCGCGTGGAATGCTCGACTTCAGTATGCTGGCTCAGCGCCGCAACGCGGCTCATACGACCTTCCGGCGGCCACTGCTCGCGCACAAATTGCAGCACTCGGGCAAATACATTGGCATTTGCCTGCCCTGCACTAGCCAACTGGTTCGCCGCAGCCTCTGCCACGGTGATGAAGTGGGCAAATCCCAGAGCAGATTCGCTGGCAAACCAGAGGCTGCGAGCCGTCAGCTCGTCCAGCAACTGCCGTGCCGGGTGCAAGCGATCTTCAAAGAAAACACCGTCTTGCGCCACCAACTGGCTCAACATGGGTTCAAGCCGCAACAAGACCCGCTGCACCGGCGGCAGCAGGCGGCCGTCGCTGGTCATATGGCTCATCATTCGCTGCAGCGTGCGTATCTGAATCAGAGCACTGGGCGCCTGACTGGGCTGTGGTGCGCGCACCCCCCTCAGAGCACTGGGTACCCAGGGTTGTTGCGAAGTCTGCAGCGCATTGGCCGAATACGAAGTCCAGCCTGGCTCCAGCCCCGAATCCTGCACAGGCGCGATAGAGGCCGGCTCGGTCGCCGGCCAACCTGCCAGCATGGAGTCCGTCAGCGACTGGGGCACGGTGCAGCGCGAATCATCAATCCAGCGCAGATCTGAGGCCAACTCCTGCAACAGCCGCAGGGTCAGCAGGCATTGAGGCCGGGTGTCGCCGTCCGCGCCATAGCGGGCAGGCTGCACGCCATGCTGGCGCAGCAAATTGGCAGCACGGGAATATTCAGAAGCCAGAATCGAACCCAGCTGCTGCGACATGAATTCATGCCAGCAATCGGCCACTTCCGTGGCGGGCTGAACAGCCGTCAACGACTGGCTCAAAGCGCGTACATAGTTCTCCAGCCGCAGCGGATTGCACTCTGGCCGAGCGGATTCAAGCCCCTGAGCGCCGCTCATCAACGCATCCAGATCAGCCAGCGCCAGCTCGACCTGGGGCTCGACCATCTGCACCAGCTTGTGCTCGGCCTTGAGCTGACGGCTGGCCGACTCGGCCATGGCCGCCAATGGCAAAAGCCGGCCAGTGACAGTATCCAGCGTCTGTGCAGAAAAGGAAAAAGGTTGGCGCGCTGACAGTACCAGCGCCTCCAGCAAATTCTGCGGGAAGCTGCTGATCACCGAGGCCCGGTGCTGCTGCAGGTTATGCAGCGCAGCGCCGAGCACATCGCGCCTTACAGAGTGGAAACCCGTCGAAAGCGATTGCTCCAACGCATATTCGGTGCGCTGCAACAATCGCAGCGCGAATGCATCAGCGCCACGCACCACCTGGACAAGGCAGGTGCGCAGCACGGAAACGGATGCATGTGCGAGGCTCATAGCCCCTAAGAATACCCGCTCCAGCCGATGCTGGAGACATTTTGATGCTTACTTCAACGCCTTGTAACGCATGCGCTTGGGCGCAGCACCTTCCTCACCCAGTCGTTTCTTCTTATCGGCTTCGTACTCCTGGTAGTTGCCGTCAAAGAATACCCACTGGGAATCGCCTTCGGCGGCCAGGATATGCGTGGCAATACGGTCCAGGAACCAGCGGTCATGCGAGATGACCATCACGGTACCGGCATATTCCAGCAGCGCGTCTTCCAGCGCACGCAGGGTTTCCACGTCCAAGTCATTGGAGGGCTCGTCCAACAGCAGCACGTTGCCGCCTTGAATCAGCGTCTTGGCCAGGTGCAGGCGACCGCGCTCGCCACCGGAGAGGTTGCCGACCTTCTTTTGCTGGTCTTGGCCGTTGAAGTTGAAGCGGCCCGCATAAGCGCGCGACGCCATGGTGAACTTGCCCACGGTGATCATGTCCAAACCGCCGGAGATGTCTTCCCACACGGTCTTTTCGTTGGCCAGCTCATCACGGTGCTGGTCCACAAAGGCCATCTTCACGGTCTGGCCGATATCCACCGTACCTGAATCAGGCTGCTCCTTACCCGCGATCAGCTTGAACAGAGTCGACTTACCGGCACCATTCGGTCCGATGATGCCGACGATGGCACCAGCGGGAATGTTCATCGAAAGGTTGTCGATCAGCATGCGGTCACCAAAGGACTTGGAGACATTGGTGAACTCGATGACCTTGGAGCCCAGACGCTCGGCCACAGGAATGAAAATTTCCTGTGTTTCATTGCGCTGCTGGTATTCGTAATCGCTCAGCTCTTCAAAGCGCGCAATACGGGCCTTGGACTTGGCCTGACGACCCTTGGCATTCTGGCGCACCCACTCCAGTTCCTTCTTCAGGGCCTTGGCACGTGCTTCTTCGCCCTTTTGCTCGGCTTCCAGGCGGTTGCCCTTCTGGATCAGCCAGTCGGAGTAGTTGCCCTTGTAGGGAATGCCGTGTCCACGGTCCAGTTCCAGAATCCATTCGGCCGCGTTGTCGAGGAAGTAGCGGTCGTGGGTAATGGCCACCACGGTGCCGGAGAAGCGATGCAGGAACTGCTCCAGCCAGTCCACGGACTCGGCATCCAAGTGGTTGGTCGGCTCGTCCAGCAGCAGCATGTCAGGCTTGGACAGCAGCAGCTTGCACAGGGCAACGCGGCGCTTTTCGCCACCGGAGAGCTGACCCACGATAGCGTCCCATGCCGGCAGGCGCAGTGCATCCGCAGCGATTTCCAGCTGATGCTCGGAGTCCGTTCCCGCAGCAGCGATGATGGCTTCCAGCTCACCTTGCTCGGCAGCCAGGGCATCAAAGTCCGCATCTTCTTCTGCGTAAGCTGCGTACACCTCTTCCAGACGGGCCTTGGCATTGTTCACCTCGGCCATGGCTTCTTCCACAGCCTGGCGCACGGTGTGTTCGGGATTGAGCTGAGGCTCCTGGGGCAGGTAGCCGATGGACAGGCCCTGCATGGGGATGGCTTCGCCTTCATACTCCTTGTCCACACCGGCCATGATCTTCAACAGCGAAGACTTGCCCGAGCCGTTCAGACCCAGCACGCCGATCTTGGCGCCGGGGAAGAAACTCAGGGAAATGCCTTTCAAGATCTGGCGCTTGGGCGGCACCGTCTTGGTCAGCTGATTCATCGAAAAAACGTATTGAGCCATGTCCGAATTGCTTTGAGTTACTTGGATTTATGCAAAAAAGTGTGCCGCTTTACACGGCAATCAAACCATGATTATCGGTGCATGCGACAATACCCCTCGCAACAGGCGTCCAGTTGCCTGCTGCAGCAGCACTTCAGCTGGGGACAAAGGAAGCGTTTCCAAGCTCCCAACACGCAAACTATATCTGCCTACAACTGGCCAGGCACCCCACGGGTGCCATGACAGGCTGATACCCCGCGCCCAGGATTGGCGCAATTGATCACAATGACATTTGAAGAACTGAATCTGGCACCAGCCATTCTGAAGGCCGTACAAGAACAGGGTTATGAAAACCCGACTCCCATTCAGGCACAGGCCATTCCTCTGGTTCTCGCCGGGCACGATCTGCTGGCCGGCGCCCAGACCGGTACCGGCAAGACTGCCGCCTTCACGCTGCCCATGTTGCAGCGCCTGGCAAGCGGCACAGCGCCCAAGAACAAGTTTGGCGGCAAGGGCATCCGCACTCTGGTGCTGACCCCTACCCGCGAACTGGCGGCCCAGGTGGAAGAAAACCTGCGCGGCTATGCCAAGTATCTAGACATCACCTCGACCGTGATTTTTGGCGGTGTCGGGATGAAACCGCAGATCGCCCGCATCGAAAAAGGCGTGGACGTTCTGGTTGCCACGCCAGGCCGTCTGCTGGACCTGGCTGGTCAGGGCTTCATGGACCTGTCCACCGTCGAGATGCTGATCCTGGACGAAGCCGACCGCATGCTGGACATGGGCTTTATCCATGACGTCAAGAAGGTTCTGGCGCTGGTGCCCAAGGACAAGCAAAGCCTGCTGTTCTCTGCCACCTTCAGCGATGAAATTCGCGAGCTGGCCAATGGTCTGCTGCGCAACCCCCAATCCATCCAGGTCACCCCGCGCAACACCACCGTGCAGCGCATCAAGCAGGTGATCCACCCCGTGGGACGCGGCAAGAAAAAGCAGGTGCTGCTGCACATCATCCAGGAAAACAACTGGAGTCAGGTGCTGGTCTTCACCCGCACCAAGTTTGGCGCCAACAACGTGGCCGAGTACCTGACCAAGAACGGCGTCTCCGCCATGGCTTTGCACGGCAACAAGAGCCAGAGCGCCCGTACCCAGGCCTTGGAAGGCTTCAAGACAGGCGAACTGCGCGCGCTGGTGGCAACAGATATTGCTGCCCGCGGCATCGACATTGATGAACTGCCCAATGTGGTGAACTACGAGATCCCCAATATCTCGGAAGACTATGTACACCGTATCGGCCGTACCGGCCGTGCCGGCCGCGAAGGCAACGCAGTCAGCCTGGTCTGCATGGACGAAGAAGGCTTCATGATGGATATCGAGCGCTTTACCAAGCAGGAGATTCCGGTGCAGCCCATCGAAGGTTTTGGTCCTGAAGAAGGCGAAATCGCCGAGCCCATTGCCATGGGCCGACAAACCCTGTGGGGTGGCGCTGGCAAGCCTCCCAGCCGCGATGTGATGCAGGCAGCTGCCAAGGCAGCCCGCCAGGAAATGATGGAGCGCATCCGCTCCAACAAGACTCCCAATGGCGGCCGCGGTGGCCGCCGCCCTGCTGCCGCAGATGCCCAGCAAGGCGAAGCAGAAGGTGAAGCACAGCAACGCCCCGCACGCCAGCACAAGCCCCGCAGCAACAACCGCGTCAACAGCCAGCGCAGCCAGGGCCAGCAAGCTGTCGAACGCGGCGAACGCAACTCCGATCGCGGCACAGAGCGCAACGGCGAGCGCAGCAACTCCTTCGGCCCGAACGACCGTGCTCCACGCCCCCAGGGCAACAACGATCAGCAGCGCGCTCCCAAGCGCGGCGGCGCCCGCCAGTTCGGTGATCGCGAACGCGGCAACCGCTACGACGACCAGCCCCCCCGCGCCGATGCGCACCTGGGCACGCAGCAAGGACATGCCCGCCACAACGGCGCGCGCGGCAGCAATGCCGGTGGCCAGCCAGATCCAATGCGCACCAGCGTGGACAGCATGGCTGACCGTGGTCGCCGTGGCGGCTTTGGCGGCGGTCGCGGTGGCTTCGGCGGAGGCAATCGCGGTGGCAACCGTGGAGGCTTTGGCGGCGGTTACGGCCGTTAATCCACGGCGTCTATGGCTGAAGGTGTGAAACTACCTTCAACCCAACCTCCTGAAGGGCTGCAATCTCCAATATTGCAGCCCTTCTGTTTTTTCCAGCTGCAGCATCGCTGCGCGCTGACAGCCGACAGCAAGCCAGCCGACCTAATATGGGCTCCAGATGTGCGAAGCTTGAGCTTTCGCTCTTGGCATGTTCTTTTTATCTGCGTTGAACTTATGACATTTCTTACCAAGCCTGTTTTCTCTCATGCCAAGCACACGCAGTCCGTCTGGACCCAAAGCATGCTCAAGCTGACGACAGTGGGCTCGGCAGTGCTATTGACGGCCTGTGCCAATGTGCAGCTGCCGCCCTGGGCTGGCATGTCAGGCCCTGCAACGGCCCCAGCCCCCTCCGCAGCAAGTTCTCCTGCCGCCCCTTCGGTGATCAGCCAGGCGGTTGCCCCTACGCCACAGCTGACTGCCCTGCCCTATAACCCGGCCATCGAGTCTCGCTTTACCGACCCCACCACTCTTTATGACACTCCGGGTCTGGGTAGCGGGCGACAGCAGTTCAGCACGCAGACAGAAATTTCTGCATGGTTGCAATCAGTGAGCAGCAAGGCTGGTAACGGCTCGCAACTGTCCACCGTCACTATCGGCACCTCTCAAAGAGGGCTGCCGATTCAAGCGCTTATTGCGACTCAAGGCCAAAGCACCCAGGCAACAACCATCAACAGCAGCGGCAAACCCACTGTGCTCTTGGTCGGCGGCCAACGTGGCGACGAACCTGCCAGCACTGAGGCCCTGTTGGTCGTCGCACGTGAACTGAGCCAGGGCGGCCTGCTGGCGCCCTTGCTGCAGCAGACCAACATCATCATCGTACCCCGGGCCAATCCTGATGCGGCAGGCACAGCCAGCCACGTCACAGCAGACGGCACAGACCTCGTTCACGATCATCTGCTGCTAAGCACTCCGGAAGCACAGGCCCTCGCCCGCCTGACCCGTAACTACCGGCCTGCAGCTGTGATTGATCTACGTGAATTTGCAGCAGCTGGCACGTTGCTGCAGAAATTTCAGGCCGTGCAGCGCTACGACGTACTACTGCAACCCGCTGCCACGGCCAATGCACACGAATTTGTCAACAAGGCAGCACGAGAGTGGTTCAGCCAACCCATACGCAACGCTCTCAAGCAGGCAGAGCTCAGCAATGAATGGTTTTTTCAGCCCAGTGCTCAGCCTGAGGACACATCAATGTCCATGGCCGGTTTGACTGCCGACACTCTTGCCAACACCAGCAGCCTCAAAAACTCTGTCGCTCTGCTGATAGCCAGCCGCGGCTCCGATCTGGGGCGCCTGCACATTCAGCGCCGCGTACACAGCCTGGTCACTGCGGCAACTGCAGCACTGCGAGCCACGGCCGAGAAATCAAAAAACCTGAAGCAGGTCGAATCCTTTGTGTCCCGCGACATTTCCGCTCTCGCTTGCCGCAACACCCTGACCATCCAGGCCAAACAAACACCTGAGCAGCGCACCATCCGCATGCTGCAGGCCGAATCCGGCCAGGAAATCGAAGCCCGTGTGGACTGGAATTCATCGCTGAACATAAAGCCCGAACAAAGCCGTCCCCGCCCATGCGGTTACTGGCTGTCGGCTGACTCAGGGCGAGCCGTCGACCGTTTGCGCCTGCAGGGGGTGCAAGTCATGCAGATTGCAGAATCTGGTCAGATGCTGGCAGAAAACTACACCCCATCCCGTACCGGCAGCAACACCCCTGTGCTGACGCGTGGCGCCATTGAAGCGCCAATGGGCAGCTACTACATCACCCTCAACCAGGCAAAAGCGCATTTGGCGACTGCAGCCCTCGAGCCTGACACACCTTTCAGCTATGTAAGTAAAAGCCTGATTACTGCCCCCACGGACATTGCACGCGTCGTCGCCGCACCATCAGTCGTTTTTGAAGAAGAAATGGAATGAAAATATAGAGGCAAGATTGCAGAGTCTTAAATGCACTCTGCAGCACACTGCTGATGCAGAAACAAAAAGCCCATTCATGCAATTGCATGAATGGGCTTTTTCTTCGCTTGGCCTGCCCGACAGGGATCGAACCTGTGACCCACAGCTTAGAAGGCTGTTGCTCTATCCAACTGAGCTACGGGCAGATGATTGATTTCACTAGGTTTTTTCGCTCTGGACTCAACCTAGATTTGCGGAGCGCTCCGCATCGGTCATTTCTCGTTTGATATGACCGGTCGTTATTATGCCTTGGTTCAGCACACTCATCGGCGCAACCGCCGTCGTCCGACACCAAAGTCCTGGTCAGCGCGGCAGTGGGCGCTTTGGCAAGGGCACCGTGCATGTGACCAGTACAGGAGTGCTCAAGTAAGACGAGAGCGGCTTGGGCATGCACCTAGAGCGCCGCACGCCACGCTACACAACCGAGATTGGTGAAATTCCAGTTGCTAGGGCTTGATCCCAACGCTTACGAGATCAGGCAAATCAACTTGTACCTATTCAACGTTCAGGCATCTTGTAATACTGTTCGTAAGTAGTTGCTTCAGAATTTACATTTTTCATCAACCCTACTGAGCCACTCGAAACAGGAGCTCGCCGAATGAATAGAAGCTTTGCTCTCTTGCTTGGAATGACCGTTTGCTCGTTCTCATACGCAAACACTGACTGCCCTACGTCCTGGACCAGCGATCTCCGTGAGTACCCCAGCGGTCGAAACTTAGGCTCCGACACGATTGTTTTCACGCCCTTGAAGAACAAAATTCTTACCAGGCAAGAACTTGACGAAATTTACCAACTCATTAAGACGAACCTAGAGGCAGCCCAAAATAGCCCATCGTTCCTTCCAAACACCTTCCTCTCGAAGAAGGACGATGGCAGAAGGTTCTCCGAGACATATGCAAGTGGACGAATACCGGAGGGCAATCTCCTGAATATGTTCATCGGCCCGTCTTCCACCCCTTACAGCATGCGCGGCTATAAGACTGCACCGGAAACCGAGCAAGTTGCCATTCAGCTCTCGCAAGCCCGAGTCAATGCCTATGCGTGTCATCAAGCAAAAGGCTGGCCAAGCGCTACCGACTATGTTGCTGTAGCAGCGAAAGCGAATGGCAAAACGGGAGATGAAAAGGCTCAGAACCGAAGCCGGCAAGAAGCAAAACGCTTGGACGAAAAGCAGGAGGCAAACTTCCAAACCCTGATTCAAAGCACCGAAACGGCGGAGCAGAATGAGGTCAATCGAGGAGGTGCACAAAGAAACAAGGTGGACCTTCCTCAGAGACACCAATGCTTACGAGTGGTCGACGTCAAGCAGGATAAGACTGTTCCAAGCATGTATTGGTATGCAATTCAAAACTCCTGCAAAGAACCATTGCAGGCATATTGGTGCGCTGGCGAAAAATCAGAGTGCAAGCAGCCTAAACAGTCTTGGTTGATCAAGCCCGGCGCAAAAGAGCGTAGTTGGATGGACAGCCCGAATGGCTCGCAAGGCGTTCAGTTCTACGGTACTGCGTGCGTTACGAAATTTGAGGGCAGACAGGTTTATTACGACAAGAATCGTGCGCAATGCTGGGCTTGGGATGCAAATTAGTCAGCGTCACTCACCACCCAACTAGGCTTGCCTAAGCACTGCACCGCCTTGAAGCGCTCGGCCTAGCAGAGGCTTACACTCATCACCAATCTCGCTCCATGGCGAGCGAGCTGTCCTTCGTGTGATATGAGCGTTTGAGTTTAGAGCGCCCCGTTGATAACGTGCTCACCAGCTACTGCAAGCGTTGAATCAGCGCCCTGTCGACCTGCACCTGTCCTTTCAGGGCGTCGACTTGGGCGTCTCGGCGCTCGACCAGACCGATAAGCTGGCCAACCACGCCCGCGCCTCCTGCAGCACGGGCTGCGAGTCGCTGGTGCTGATCTGCGAGATCTCGGCAGGCAGCGGCGTCACCGGCAAGCTGGGCGTTGCGGGTGGCAGCGCTCCTGATGTCGTGCTGCAGGCCTGCAATGCGGGAAGCGTCAACAGCGCGCCCAGCCTCCAGGCGGGCCATTTCTTTCGTGTAGTCATGGGTGTTTTCCTGTTGGGCAGTGCCGTGCTCAACCACGGCCTCTGCTTTTTTTTCTGTAGCAGCTTGCGCCTTTTGAGCCTGAGCAGCCGCAGCTTTTGACTGTGAAGTCTCGACCTTGGCCAACCGCTGGGTCTGCACAGCCAGCAGCAGGGCTATAGCCAGGGCCAGCCACGGCCAGATGCGGGACGCGCCTGTCATGCCAGCCCCCGCTCGCACAGTTGCCGCTCGGCCGCGCGGCGCTTGACCAGGCCGGGCAGCTGCTTGCCCCCGGCGTAGGTCCAGCGGCTCAGCTCGGCACAGGCGCCATCCATATCGCCGGCATTGGCCTTGCGCACCAAGGTGCTGCGGCAAAAGGCGTCATCCCCCACATTGAAGGCAAAGCTCAGGAATGCCGCGCGCTGGGCGTCCGTCAGCGGCGCACGCACGCAGCTCAGGGCGTCGGCATGCTTGGCCAAGTCCTTGTAAAGCATCTCCTCGCACTGCTCACGGGTGAACGTCTGCCCATCGCGCAGCTCGGGGCCGGTATGTCCCGTGCAGCTGGTCAATACGTTGACCGGGTCTCGGTAGCTGCGCAGCACTGTGCCCTCGTACTTCTGCACCAGGGGCACAGCCAGGGCCACGGCAGCGCCGCCAATGGCCGCAATAAGTCTTTCTTTCCAGCTCATCGGCTTGTCACTCCTTTGATTGCAGTCCAGAAGCCCACACAGGCACCGCCCAACATGACGATGGCCGCTAGAGGCTTGGCTACCTTGCCCACCCAATTCAGCACCTTGAAAGCGCCCTTCATGGCGGTGAAGAACTCCAGCATTTCCGCCAGTTGCTGCTTGAGCTCCTGCAGCTCCTGACGCTCCTCATGAAGGCCCTGCGCTAAGGCTTTCAGATCGCGCTCGATGGTTGCCATGCGCTCACTCCCTTCGTCCAACCGTTCTTTAATCTGCTCATGCTCCAGCACGGGCAGTTCATCGATTAGCTCCTCCATCAGCCCCCTCCTATGGCTTGGTCGTAATGAACAGCAGCAGGCAGAACAGCGCCGGTGCCAGCGCATCCAACCCACTGGCCCAGTTCCATACCCTGGGATCAAACCCTCCCCACCAGGGCATGCCCGTGCGGCGCCCGCCAGCAAACGCCTGAATCCAGCGGTATTCCGCCTGGGTGTGCTCGCGCGCCAGCCACCAGCTGCAGGCCAACGCGCCGCCCAACCACCAGTTACCGAGCACCAGGCCCACCAGGGCCTGGGCCAGCATGGCGATCAGTGCGTGAATCAAAGGTGTCCAGTCCATGGCTACAGCTCCAGCGCATTCGCGTAGATAAAGAGCTCGTCCACCTGCTGAGCGCTGAGCTCGAGCTGCTCGGACGCCCACAGCACCGTGGGGCTGGCGCGCTTCCAGTTCAGCACCTCATTCATCGCGGCATCGAGCATGGTCTGCTGCTCGGCATCCGTGAGCGACTCGCGCAGTTGCTGCAGGCGATCCCAAAGTGATGCCCCTTGCCCGTCAACCTGCTGTATCAAAGCCAGCTTGGCTTGCCAACGGGCAACTTCAGCCGGCACCCGCGGCGCCACTATCTCGCCACTGCCGGCGAAAACACGGGCCGGCGTAGCCGGTGCGTCAACCTCATACTGGGCCAGTTCGGGTACGGACTCGCTCAGGTTGACGTGCCAGCCAGGCACGGGAGCGAGCACCGGAACACCACCCGCTTCGGTCTGCAAGACTTCGCCGGTCGGGCGCAGGATGGCCCCGACCACATCGACGGCCGCGCCACCAACGTAGGCCGGGATGGTTGCGTCATCCGACCATGGAGAGAAAGCCGCGACAGCCGCAGCCTCATCGGTGAATTGAAGAAATACGGTTGTCATGCTGTAAGCCTCTGCAGTTGTGCGTTTGTTATCCGGCCGCTATAGACGGCCAAGCGTGAGATGCATCCATTAAGGAAGCCTGAATTGGCTCGGCTGCGCCCCAGCAGCAACTGCGACAGATTGCTGGGAAAGTCTCTCGGCCTGATGGACTCGTCCTGAGAGAACAAGGAGCCGGATGCAATAGCGGCAGCTTTGGCGCCTGAGTCGTAACTAAAGCCAGAGCTAAGGCGACGGCCGACAACATTTCCTCCCGATTGGTCTACTGAGCTCTTCTTAACCCACCAGTTCGTGGATTGGACGACTCCCTGATGGTAAAAATAGGCATGGTCAACAGTGCTATCAGCCGGGTTGATTGCACTCCATATATAGGCATTGCTAGTGTTAGCGCTCGATACGCCCGCCAACGATGAGACGATGGCGCCCACTGTCGGCAACGTGTAGTCAATGCCGACCAGGTCCGCGGCGCGAGTCACTGCCGCAGCGTCAGTGGGTATATAGGAAGTCGGGAAAGTTGCGCTTTCAAGCTGCGCGCGCCGTGCTTTGATGTTCCCGGCCACTTGCGCGCTAACCACCCCTCCGGTGTACAGGTAGCACACGTTTGAGGTAGGTGTAATTGATGTGGAAGAAATGTCGACGCTCAACGTGCAGCGCCAAAAGTCCCCCATATTCTTCAAACTGTGCGCCACCATCGCGGATGTGATGACTCCGACAAGTGAGCCAGTAGATGATGTTCCGGTCGCAAAATCAAAAACCGCCCGCGCAGCATCTGCAGTGCCGTTGAACCCCAGGAACATGCTCGCAGAGGTCAAGCTGCCGGGCTTGATGTCAAAGGAGAAGACGGCGTATTTATTAGTGTTGGGTCTGCCCGCTTGGTAGATGCCAGCGTAATGCCCGGTTCCGTTGTGTGAGATGTCCCACCAGTCATCCGCTTCTGGCGTGACCGTGATGGGGACGGACTTGGTCCAGAGCGCGTTGCTGAAGCTGTTGCTATGCAGGATGAGGTTCGTTCGGGCCTCCTCAACTAGCAGGCCTAGGCATTTCCCCGTCAGAGGATCGAAGTCAATGCGAGGCACGTTGGCTGCAACATTACGCAGCCGTCGATCTGGCCCGAAGCATGTGGCAGTGCTCGCCCGCGTGCATTGGATCAATGGATGCACGCGGCCGCTGTTGGCAAAATCTAGCAGCAGGGCTGGCCGCAGGGCCGGATAGTTTTCAATTACGCTCATGTCCAGCTCTCCGTGCGGCTGCGGATGATTCCGTCAAAGCCGTGAAATTTGATGGTGGTTGCGGTGTCGCTGACGTGCTCACGCCAGACATCACCAGGACGGCTGTCTCGTGCGTGTCGACTCACAGTCAAGATGGAAAGCGCGTCCAGATAAGCGAGCCGACCGAGGTGTTGCCCCACTGGGACCTGATCTGGGTCGGCGCCCAGGGCAGCCAGCGCAACAGTGGCGGCAGCCAAATTGTTGATCGCAGCCTGGGTTGCGGCGCTGACCGCTAGCTTTTCCACAAACACGCCGCTAGGGGTTCCATCGGCCGCAATCTGGAGCCGCACAACCCCATTGGTAATCAGCTGCAAGATGTCTGCGCCGGGGATGTTGAGACCGGTGTTCTCGTCAGCAGTACCGCGCAGGCTTGGCTCTGTAACTGCGCCGGCTGCGAACTTGCCCGCACCGGCACCATCACGCACGGCTGCATAGCTGCTGACAAGCGCGGCAGCCTGTGCGGCCAAGTCACGCAAATAGCCTTGAGTTGGCATCACGGCGTAGTTCTGCGCTGCGGCCGTACTGCCCTTGTAATTGGGGCTGATGCGCAGGCTGGTCGCACTCACAATGGATGTGATCTCATAGACCTGAGCGTCTGGACCCAGAAAGGTCTCACCCACGGCCGCAGCATCCACCCATGAGGTGCCTGTGCCGGTGATGACGTTGCTGTTATTGGTCACCGCAACGGTGCCCGTTCTATACCATGCCATTTAGCTACCCTTTATGGTTATCTCTTGATAGAGATGGTGGTGATCTTGATGTTGTCCAACGAACGCTTACCTTCGGGCGAGTTGCGCGAAATCGGCGGCATATTCACGAGCACACGTGTGGCCCCCAGTGGCACGGCGTACAAAGGGGTGATGACGTAGTTGCCCTCCCCCTGAAACACCTCAACAGACGCAGATCCCAGATAAGTGCCATCTGCATAAAACTGCAGCTCTACGCGGGCATAGGCTCCCGGATAAGCAACGCTCACAACCTGGCCGTTTTCACCAGCGCCCATATAGGCATTGAGATACATGCCATCGCCGCCAATGTTGTTCACCCACTCCATGTAGACGATGTTTTGATGCGCTGCGGAGACTGCAAAGTCATCAAGCGTCCTGCTGGTTGAGACAAAAAATGCGACGCTTCCACGCCACCGCGGAGCCACAGCAGTGATAGCTCCACTCCTAATCTGCAAGGTGTCGATGACGTCGACCTGCTGGACTGTCATCACACCGCCGACGACCCTGAAAGCCGGTGTGTAGATGTCACCGCCAGCAGTAACCTCCAGAAATTTGCCGTTGTTGGCATTACCGATCAGCAGGCCGTTTGGTCCCAGGTGGAAACCGCTTTGGCCAGCTGCAGGCCAGCCGTAGCCCGTATAGGCGCCGCCGTTGATCTGTCCTCGAATGTTGAGTTCGTTGAAGTAGGCTTGGCCGTTGGCACGGATCGCCCAACCCGTACCGCCCGGCCCGTAGACGTTGTTCCAATTGCTGGAATGCAGCTCATTGCTGGCAATCGTTACGCCTCCTACCTGCCCTGCTGAGGCGTACACCGTGCCGCGCACGATCACGCCCGAGAACTCGGCCATGCCGTCCGGCCGCAGAGTCCAGCCACTAGAACCAGCTACATAGTTGCTGGATTTCAGGGTGCCGCCAATCACACCGTTGCCCGCCGTGAGCTGGCTGGCACTGATGGCTGTGGCCTGCACCTTGTCCGCAAAAAGCGATCCGAAGCGGCCGAGCAGCGCTTCGACGTTTCCGATTCGCGCCGAGTCCATGTAGACACCGGCCGGCACGGGCACACCATTGATCGTCATGTCCGAGGTCTGCACATAAAAGGGCACGGCCTTGCGGCTGCCATCGGGCGCCACGATGCTGAATGCATCGGTGGCAAACGCAATGGCGATCTTGGGCCCGGCGTCATCATCTGTGGTACCACTGATCTGAATGCCGCCCACCACCACCTGGTCGCCGCTGCCCACTGAAACGGCCAGCGAGTACTTGGCTGCCAGATAGCCATTGATACCAGCCTGTGCCGTGAACTGCTGCTGCACAGCAGCATGGTTATCACCCACAGTAGCTGCCAGCTGTTGGCGCGCCGTCGCTTCTGCATCATCTGCCGTGGCGCGTGCTTGCGACTCCGCCGAAACCTGGGCGCGGATGGCATCCTGTTCGGTCTGCATCTGCGCTGCCAGCGCTTGGCGTGATAGGGCTTCGGCGGCATCGGCATCTACTCTGGCGATCTGCTCATCCGAAAGCTGGGCCTGCAATGCACTGTCAGCCCCCTCCAGACGCGCCGCAAGTTGTTGCCTCTGCAGCGCTTCGGCAGCGTCGCTATCAGCCCGCACACGAGACTCCTGCTCGAGCGCAGCCTTTTGCTCATCTACCACCGCCGCCAACTGTGTGCGCTGCAACGCCTCCGCACTCAAGCCCTCCTGGATCTGCGTGGACAGCTCGGCCTTGGCCAGGGCCAGTGTTGTTCTGGCCTCCTCCTTGTTGCGCTCACCGGTCAGGATGTCTTGCAGCAAAGCCTGCGCCGTGCGTTCACCCTCTTTCTTGCTCAGCTCCCGAGATACCGAGATCTGGCTTTCGCGCGAGGCGGTCTCTGCGCGGTCACCATCAGCACGGGCCCGGGACTCCTCAGTAACCTGGGCCTGCAGCAAGGACTGAGCCTGCTCCACTGCTGCAGCCAGCTGCTGGCGCGCAGTCGCTTCGGCAGCGTCGGCCGTAGCACGGGCCTGAGACTCTAGCGTGATCTGCGCCTTGGCCTCGGCGGCCGATTGCGCAGCCGCAGCCGCAGCGGCCGCCGCATCGGTGGCCACCTTGTCCGTGACTGCCGCCCAGGCGGATCCATTCCAGCGCTTGGGCGTGTTTGCGCCACCGGTGGTGTCGATCCAAAGGTTTTGCACCAGCTGATCGGCCGCCGCCGGCGTGGCGCTCTGATAAAGCACCTTGCCCTTGGCTCCTGCTGCATCTGCCGCCGCTTGTGCGGCCGCCAGGGCCGCCGCCTGGTTGCCCGACACCTGGGCGGCCAGTTGCTGGCGAGCACTGGCCTCGGCCGCATCGGACGCAATGCGTGCGCTTCGCTCTTCAGTAATCTGGGACGAGAGCGAGGCATCCACACCATCGAGCCGAGCGGCCAATTGCTGGCGAGCCGTGGCCTCGGCCGCATCGCCCGCCACGCGGGCAGACTGCTCTGCCGTGACTTGCGCAGCCAGATCGCTGTCCTTACCATCCAGTCGGGCGGCCAGAGCCGCGCGGGCTGCGGCCTCTGCTGTGTCGGCGCCAATGCGTGCATTGCGCTCGTCCGAGACTTGAGCGCCAAGGTCAGTATCCGCTTGCTGCAGCTGCGCAGCCAGCTGCAGCCTGGCCGAAGCTTCGGCGCTGTCCGCCGTGGCGCGAGTCGTTGCCTCCTCCTCCAACAGCGCCGCCAGCGTGTCTGTCTCGCCCTGCATTTGCGCACGCAGGGCCTCGCGCTGCGCTGCTTCTGCCGCGTCGCCATCTACACGGGCCGCTTGTTCGGCTTCTATTGCAGCAGTAGTTTGCTGATGGTTGCCCTGTACCGTGGCCGCCAGGGCTTGGCGCTGGCTGGCTTCGGCCGCGTCTGCCGTGGCGCGCGTCACCGACTCCAACTCCAGTGCGGCCGCTTGCTGGCCCACGGTAGCCGTCAGCTGAGTGCGCGCTGCAGCCTCTGCCGCCAGCCCCTCCTGTATCGAAGCGCTCAACTGGTTGCGAGCAAACGCCAGGGCCTCCTGGCCCTGCACCCGGTTGTATTCACCGTTCAGGATGTCCTGCAGCAAGGCTTGCGCAGTCTTGTCGGACTCGCGCTGCAGCTTGCTCACGGCCGTCACCGAGGCCGTGATGGCAGGAACATCCAGCGCAGACAAAGTCAGCTCGGCACTGCCCAAGCGCGTTTGCAAGTCGTCTTGTGCGGCCTCGTACTCAGCTCGCGTCACGCGCAAGGCGATCTGCGCCCCCAGGGCATCGAGCGTGCTTTCAGCGGTGGTCAGCCGGGCAACGGCATTCTGCAGCTCTAGCGCCTCGGCCTTACTGCTGAGCGTGCCGTTGATGCTGTCGAGTTGCTGCACCACACTGATGAGGCGCGCATCCAGGCCCTCATACAGCAGCAGATCTGCTGGCGAAAGCACTGCCTCCGCAATCTTGCCGTCCACGTAAGCCGTGGTGGCCTTGAGCTGCAACTGACCAGACAAAGCATCCAGCAGCACCTCCAGATTGGTGACCTGGGTTTTAGTGGTTTCGAGCCCGTAGATCTTGACCTGACCGGTGGCTGGATCGACATACACACCGGCATCGGTGATGCGCTCGAGCGCAGCATCGGCAGCCAGGGCTGCTTCCAGCAAGCCTTTGGCCATATCCTCCATATTGCCGCGCACCTGCTGGTTCAGCGCATCTTGCTGAGCCGCAGCGGTCACCAGGCTCTTGCCCAGCGGACCGCCCTCAATGTCAATCAGGTCAAGGCGCTTGAGATCCACCTGCGCTACAGACTCCAACTGCTCTAGGTTGAAATCGTTGAGTACGTCAATGCGATCAAAGTCGATCAAATCGAGCTGGTCGATCTTGTCCACCACTATCGGCGTGAGCTGCTCTGACCCAACCTTTCCAGTCAACACCTCCAGCAGGCCGGCCACATCCTCGCCCGTGACTGCGGCTACCGGACCAACCCAGCTACCGGGCACACCATCGACGCTGACATTGCGAGCCCAGATGTTCCAGCTTTGTGCCGGCTTGGAACTGAAGCTGATAGGCCCTGCATAGCCCTCCCCCACCTGGGCGGCTTGCTGCAGATCAGCACCCTGCCCGGCCCAGATCTCCGTGCGGGCATGGCCATGGCCTACGGTATAGAGTGGGGCATCCCATGCCACCTGTACCGAGGTGAGCATGCCTGTCGCCATCAAGCCGGTCACCAGGGGTGGCGGGGTCAAGTCAGGGTTTTGTATCTGGTCAAAGCTCTGGCCTAGCTCAATGACAAAGCGCGCAATGCCATTGGCCAGCTGACCTGCCGTGTCGATGGCGCGCAAGCCAAATGTCCACAGGCCGGCGCCAGGGCGACTGGTCTCAAACTGAGCGGTGTAAATGTCATCGACATCACCCAAGGGCTGCATGGCATCCCAGCCGTTCAGGCTCAAAGCCACCTCCCCTGGCAGATAGCGGATTTGCACACCAGCCAGAGCGGCCGGTTTGTCACCCGCATAGGCCCAAGCAAAACGTCGCAAGCCACCAGCCAACTGTTGGACCACAAAGGTGCCGGGGTTGCGCGGTGGCAGCTGTGTCTGGCTGGTGATGTACAGCTTGACGGCCATCTGACCAGCACGCCCGGCAGGATTGAACGGCCGCACCTCGATGAGCCATTCGCCCGCCCCGTCAATGCGGAACGTGCTGCGGTTGCCGACAGCGTTGCCATCCACAAGGCGCAGCTCGGAACCATCACGGCCAGCCCAGACCTGGGCGTGGTCATAGTCGCCTTCCACATCCCAGATGCAGGACAGCTCGTACCACTCTGTATCGCCCTGCAGGTTGACCTTTTCGGACACGCGCAGGTTTTTGACGACGGGGCGGCCCAGCTGGGGAATGCTGCTTTGGTTGGGCGCGGGCACATAGGTGCCGTTGAGCACGTAATCCCAGAACTCAGGCCCTTCGGGAACAGCCGTGATGCGCGCACCCTTCAGATCCGACTCGGGATCGATGCCGGTCACGCGCACGCGATAGCCGGGCGTGGCCTTGAAGTCATAGCACCACAGGGTGTCGTGCGCGGGGCTGCCGATGCCTTCGCCGGGGAAATCCAGATCTGCGGGCCATTCGCCCACCAGGGTGACAACATCCGACTCGGCCGCCAGCGGTTGCACGGGCCACACGCGATAGTCACGCGCGCCAGGCACACGCAGGCCGATGTAGGCAGAGGCCAGGGCCGGTACCGATTCATCCAGGGTCAGTTGCACCTGTGCGCCGATGCGCTGGGCGGCCATCACCCGGCCACCGTATCCCCATTGGGTCAGGTCGTGGGAGACGGACAGCACCGACAGCCGGCGATAGTCCAGATGCTCGATGTCTGCCGTGAAGTGCACGGTCTTGTACTGGTACAGGCTCTGGGCCAGGTGGTAGCGTGCCATGACGGCGGCATGGGCCTCGCTGGTGATGCCCTCGCCGGTCACGCGGGCCGGGCTCAGCATGGTGGTCACGCCGGGCGCCATCACGCGCAGGGTCGTCATCTCCCAGGTGTCGCGGTTCAGCCATTGGTACTCAATGCCATCGGCAGCATTGCTCAGCGCGTAATCCACGCTGAAACCACCCTTGAGCATGTTGGCCATATTGACCACGGCGCTGTTGGGCTGGCCGTTGGTCACAAAAACGGCGGTGGGCCGGCTGCCATCGGTCCAGGCGAATTCGCCCATGCCGGCCAGAGCAACCTCTTCGCAGAATGCGCCCAGCGACATGGAGGGCGTGATCCACTTGTCGTAGGTATAGCCGCGCGCCGCGCAGTGCAGCATGAAAGCCTTCAGGCCCTCGATGTCGATCTGCTCGTCGGACAGGCCAAAGCCGAACTGCAAAACGCGCTGCCCCTGCGGGTTGACGGTCCAGATGCCCCGCAGCGTTTGAAGCAGGATGGCGCCAGGGTTGGACAGCCCATCAGCGCGCGTGGTGGCCGTGGCCCAACCAGTACCCGTCCAGATCGGCATGGGCTTGGCGCGGTAGGTGGCGCGCACCTGGTCGAGGCTACCGCTGAGCTGACCGGATGCGCGGATCTTGATGCCGATGCGGCCCCACTGGCTGTAATCCGTTGCGTCGGCCTGCACGCTCTTGAGTGACACCCAGGAGAACTTGCAGGCATCGCCAGAGCCGCCATCGTTCCAACGCGGAACGCCCAGCTTGGCACGCACCTCATACTGGCCGGGCGCCACATCAAATGAGAAGGTGCGGCGCAGGACATCCGTGCTGGCATTGGTCAGCGTGCTGCTGCTCAGCGTGGTCCAGACAGGCGTACCGACTAAACGAGCTTGAATCGTCAGGTCAACCCAGTTGGAATTGATATTGCCTTTGCCGCCTACGTCATACAACTGGCCCTCGATGTCCAGTTGCAGCACGCCGGCCCCCGCCGAGCCCGTGCGCGTGATCCAGTCACCGCCGTTGACGAACTCCGCCCCGGCCACGGCATCCACATTGCTATACAGGGGGACATTCTGGCTGGTCATGCCGGAAAAGCCGTTGTAGTAGACGCTCACATCGGAATAGTTACCGATGGGCGTATCTCCGATAGCGAGATCTGCAACGCTGTGAACGTTGATGCCGCCGAGCAGGATGGTGCTCAGGTACTGGTCATCGCCCTCGTACCAGGCATAGGACTTACTGGCCAGATCCGGCGTCACGCGCATCTCGCCCCAGAGGACGGGAATAGGCTCATACGGCCGCGCGGTGTTTCGCTGGTCGCTCAGGCTGTAGATCTGCTTCTGGGCCAGAGACTGTGCCGATGGGATCTTGGGGCCCAGCACCTTGTTGATCAGCACCGAGCCGGCAATGAAGACGCCCGCCTGAATGGCAGAGATCCAAGTGCCCGCAGCTGCTGCAACATAAGTGCCGCCTGCCGCGCCATAGATGCCGGCAGCGATACCACCCGAGAAATAGGTAAGCGCAGCCAGGGCCACCAGTTGCAGGGCCGAACGAGCAGGCAACGCACGACATGCAATCAACTGACCATGCTTAGGAAAGGTGCGAGCCCACATTGACTGCGGGATGTCATATCCACTGATAGAAACAGTCCAAGCACCACACTCAATGCCAGGCACATGGCGCCCGAGGAAAGCAGCAAGGCTTTCTCCAGGGAGCAAATCCGCTGGCACATTGCGCTTTCCTTCGACGGACAAAGGATTTGGCGAGACCACCAAGCGCCCACCTGCATCGAGCACATCGGCAGGCACCCCGCCAACGGCAGCAACAGCAGCAGATTCAGCGCGATTCAGTTCCATCGGTAATAGCCCTCAACAACCAGGCCGTAGCCCTGCAAGTCCTGCACCCGGTGCAGCACTGACGCCCCCAACTTGTGGGAGGTGTGCAGCACATGCGGTGCGTAATTGGTAAACACGAAAATGCCGATGTGCCCTGCCTGCGCGGCATCAAAGTCGCGCATCAGCACGGCATCACCATCCAGGGGCTGCTCGACGGCCGTACCCAGCTCATCGCAGTAGCTGGCAATGGCAGCCGCCTGGTCCGCTGACCCCAGTGGACGCGCGCGCTTTCCAGCCAGCACCACCTGACGGCCAAACAGCTCGCGCTGCACCATCAGGGCCAGGTCTGCGCAGTCCATGTGGCGCGGGCAGTAGGGAATGCCGATAAAGCGGTCTAGTTGCAGGGCATCCAGCATCAGAAGACCCCCGGCAAGGTGTGAGGGTTGACGATCTGCTGGCATGCGGCACGCCGCACGATCTCATCGACACTGCAAGAGGCCTGGGCAGCTGCGCCGCTGATGCTCACGCTGGAGATTGGCAACCAATAGACATGCTGATGCAGATCAGGCTTATCGCGCGGCACGATGATCAGCTTGGCCATCGTGGTGGTACCTGGCTGCAGGCGTTCCAGCTCGTCGCTGACGCCTCGGCCCACGTTATCGATGCTCAGACGCATGCGCGGCGCCTGGCCGGAAACGTCGTCAGGCAGAGTGAAGCTAAAGGGCAGGCCGATGTAGCTGATGCCACGGCTCACAAAGTCCTGCACGTCATTGCAGATGCACATGGACTCCGAAAAGCTCCGATTTGTGATCTCCAGCAACTCGATATGCCCGACATCGTTGGTAAGGCGCTGATTGCGCGTGCGGAAGTCGTTCATCGCAGGTACTCCAAGGTAGCGCTTCGGCGGCTCAGGCCAAACCCACCAGACATAGGCTGCAGCTGGCCAAGCGCACCATCCTTGAAGCGAACGGAGCGCAGCGCATTCGTGCGAGGGTCCTGAAAGTCAAACCAGCCAATACGCTTGATGTCATTGAAGTACCACGCCTCAAAGCTATTGGCATCGTCCGCCGACTCGAAAGCGAGATTCACTGCCACAGTCGTCACTACCCGGCTCTGACCAACCCGGTACTTGCTCAAACCGCGCTCCATATCGCTCTTGATGACACCCGCGTCAAACTCTTCGGAATACCCATCGAGCAAGACCACGACATAGGAAGGAAGTACTGCCATGTCTTAACCTCCCAGCCCAAAGCGCCGCTTGGCGCTTGTGTAAGGCGCTCCACTGCCGGAATCAAAGCTCTCACCCACCACATCGAGAACGAAGCGCTTGAGCACAGACCCATCGGGCAAGGAGCTGGTCTCTTCGCGCTGGCGAACTTGCGCCCCCGTGTAGTTGTTGACCTCGAACTGAACATTCACCGACGGCCCACCGGACCGACCTGCTCCACCCATGGCACGCACGCCAAGGCTTCCATCTGGGCCGCGCGTCAGCGGCATGATTGCCTCTTCTCCAGCCTCAGCAAAAACACCCATACGAGGTGCACCACCCTTGGCAAAAGCAAAGAACTTTGGCGAGCTGTGGATCTGATTTCGATACTGGCTCAGGCTCGGGCTGTTACTGAAGACATCGCCCTTTGCAAACACACCGAGGTCTTGCAGGGCGGACATGACACCCGAGCCGGTTGCAGAGCCTGTGGCCTTGCTCTTGGAACCAACCATGCCGCCCAGGAAACCCAGCAGCCCACCACCGCCACCACCCAACGCGCTTTCCATCATCAAGCGCCCTTTCATCACGACGTATTCGGAAACGATGGTGCTGAACAGATCCTTGACCTCGACCTTCCCTGTTTTGACAAAGCTGCGCACCATGTCCTCGGCGCCCTGATATGCCATCATCCAGAGGTTTTGCGTTTGGCCTGCCACATCGCGCGTGGAGTCGAGATAGTTCTCGGTCGCACGCATCGCTCCCGTGATCCAGTTGGCTTGACTCTCGGAAATACGGTCGTAGGTTTCGTCGTAGATGCGTTCCTCATCAGCCAGCTGCCTCACGAGAGTGGCGCGCTTGGCCTTGTAGTACTCCTCGTTTTCAGGCGTCCAGACGGCAGCCATGCCCTTTTGATCATCGAGCTGGGTCAGCTGGGCCTGATAGTTCTCACGAATGCTGCTCAGGCCCTGTACATGACCACGACGACGGTCGCCCATGCTCTGCCCTGCCACTTCCAGATCAGCGCGGCGCTGCAACTGGGTCACATAGGCTTCATAGGCCGTGCCCAGCTGCTGAATGGATGCAGCATGCTGACGCGCAGCCTGAGCGGCCTGCTGATCTACTGCAGCCAGCTCGTTCTGCGTCTGAATCTGGCGCACAGCCAGCTTGCCGCGCAGATCCACAATCTGCTTTTGCACATTGAGCGCATCGGCACCCTTGGTCTTTTCCTGCTCCAAGCGGTCGATCTGCTGCTGCGTGCCAGCCTCATCAAGGCCGGCATTCTTCTGAATTAGCCCACGCTTTTGCCGGTAGTAATCCTCCAGAGAGATCAAACCTGCACTGCGCGCCAGCTCCAATTGCTGCTGTTGCTGGCCAAGCATGGCCTGCTCTTGGCGCATTGCATTCTGGAGCTCACTCAGATCCAGGCGACGATCTGCGGTCTGAATTGAGGCAGCGCCACGGCCAGCCCCTTTGTCTTCAAACTTCTTGCGCAGCGCGGCCTCGCCAGCCTTGATGCGAGCAGGGTCCAGCAGGTCATTAAGGGCCTGCCTATCCTTGGGGTCAGTGGTGATTGCCAGGCTGGCCCGGAGTTTGTCGATATTGCGGCGGTACTCATCAATGGCATCCGAGGCTTGCTCTGCCTTGGTCTTGCCCATGTCGTTGACTTTTTGTACCGCACTGAGCGCGGCATTGCCCGCGTTCTGCACCGCTTGATTGGCCGCAGCTTGAGTGGCGTTGCCATTCTTCGACGCCAAGGCTTTTTCAAGATTGGCAATCTGCGCTTCCAGCTTGGTATTGCCAGCCTGCCATGCCGCATCGTTGCCAACCGTGGGAGACTGCGCCTTACGAGTCTCCAGCTGCTTGCGCAGCCGTGCAAGTACATCATCCTCAGTCTCAGGACGGCCGACATTGAGCATGGCATTCCATGCACTCGATGCTGCGCTCTTGATGCCCTCCCAGGCTCGCTGGATATAGCCAAGATTGGAGGTTAGCTCTTTGGTGCGCCCAGCCATGGCATCTGCATAGGCCTGCTGAGCCTTGGCGGCAGCCTCAGAGCTACGGCCTTCATCTTCCAGCGCTTTGATCTGGGCCAGGGTTGCAGTGGTCAGATATCCATACTGCTCATTGAGCCGCATCGAAGCCTGTACGGGCTCCTTGCCCAGCGCGGCCATACTTTCAACGGTCTTGGCAATAGGAATGCCGGCGCGCTTTTCCAGATCCATGGCCACGGCCGCAAAGCGCTCCAGCTGCTGCTCGCCAACCTTGCCTGTTGCCACCAGCTGAGACAAGACATCTGCAGCGCCCGATTGGCTGTAGCCCTTGGCAGACAAGGACTTAGCCATTTCCGCCAACTTGGACGAGGTAACCCCTGCCAAATTGCCGCTCATGATGATGGATTGATTGAACTTGTCTTGTTCCTGGCTGCCTTGGTAGTACGCCACGCCAAGCGCTGCGACAGCACCGGCGATCAAGGTCAGTGGGGTTACCAAACCTGCGACATACGATGCCAAGGCTCTTGCAGCAAGCCCAGCACCGCCAAACATATCCTTGAGCTGCCCACCCTGCTGCAACAACACCGTCAAGGGCTGCTGCCCCGCCTGCAACGACACCACAATATCGGTGAACTGCGCAGGCACCTGGCGCAGCGCTGCTGCCGTCTGGGCGGCGGAAACCTGCATGGTGCCCAGCTGCTGCGTGGCTGCGCGTGCGCCGGCCTGGCTGGCCGGGCCCAGGGCGTTCAGGCCGGAGCCAACCGCCTTGAGATCTGTCTGAGCCTTGCCAGCCCCAAACAGATCGAGATAAATGCCAATGCGCTGCCCATCACTCATGCGGCGACTCCCTGGCTATTACTTGCGCAGCTTGTCTCGCTGCTTTTCACGCTCGCGCTCAAGTGCCCGCTCCTGCTCATCAGCCTGCCAATGCTCTGCATAGACCGTGAGAGCTTCAAGCTCGCACTCTTGCAATAGCGCAAAAAGGGATTCGCGCTCGCCCTCTGCAACGCCAGATAGCTCCATGTATGCCCGAACATCGGCCACACGGAGGCCGCAACGCCAACCGCCATCAGTGGCCCACATGGTTTGGACATTGAGCCAATGCCGCCAGGGCTGCACATTGCAGCTCCAGAGCGCAAAGCGCTGCGGAGCTGCTGCAGGGCCATCCTGATCGCCGCTGGGCGGAACCAGGCGTGCAAGCTTTGCCAGTGCATGACTGGCATCGACTGGCGCAGCTGCAGGCTGATTCTTTTTGGCATCGGCTTTGGCATCACGGCGTTGCTGCTCAAGGCTTAGACGGACGAGCGCTCGGAGTTTTTTGCCTGCACCCCGGCATGGTTGGCATAGGCCACCCAGACCATGTTTGTCATACCGGGAATGCGCAGAAAGCGCTGCAGTGCCTCTGGGCTATAGGGAACGGAGACGCCTTCACGGGTGAGGACTTCATCCCAGCCACGGGCCTCGCGGGTCACCAGGGTCTTGGTGTCGATGCCAGGGTTCGACAATTCCTTATCGAACTCATCCTGATCCATGCGGTGCATGTCGATCTTGAAACTGAAATCAACACGCTGGCCTGCCTTGTCGATCAGTTGGCCTTCCACAGGCACACGCACCACGTCATCTACTTCAATGAGCACACTCATTCTTGGTCTCCGATCACGATTCGAGGGTGGTAGGCACGCCCTGGCATTCGATATCCACAGGGGTTTGCACGACGCCCTGGGCTTGGCCGGTAGGCACGCCCGTTGCGGCAGGAGCGCCCACCAGCAGAATCTTTGGGCCGGTACCGAAACCAAGCTGAATCACGCGCGTGGTCTTGCTACGGTGAGCCTTCACGCATTCCTTGAAGCCGGGATCGCCCATATCAAACAGATTGGTGAAAGCGAAGGTGACAGGGTTCTGCACCGTAGAGCGACGGCGGCGCAGCATGCCGTGCACCGTTGTGATATCGGCCTTTTCAAAGTCGCCACCCGAGGCATTGACCTCCTGCACAGAGCGGAAGTCGGCACCCAGCGTGATCACCACAGCTTTCCCACCCGTGAAGTTGCCGTAGTCGGTGGTGTCCTCACCTTCCAGAACAAAGCTCTTGGCAGCCTCGTTGAAGTCCTTGATGCGGAATGCACGGTCATTGACCGCAACCATGCCATTCACATCGGTCAAGCGCACAATGGCACCGTTTTCGAGTCCTGCAGGTTTTTCACCCTCGAACACGACCACAGCCCCCGCCTCCTTGCTGATGCTCTTGATGGCAAATTCGGCAGTTGCTGCCGTCTGCACGCTAATGCTCACATTGGTCCAGAAAATCGGTTCCATGACGGCCCCTTCAAAAATCAGACGCGAACGCCGCCGCCATGGAGGCCGCCGTGTCTCAGTTGGTAAGAAATCGAGATGCAGACAGACGATTCGCCGTCGTAGTCGTCATCCCACTCGATCTGCGCGAGCTGCAGCCCAGCAATAGGTGTGTCGCGCACAGCCTCAGGCTTCAAAGCCTCAATCACACGCCCCAGAAGCGCATCAGCCACTGCATCGACCTCGGCGGATGCGCGCACAAGGCAATCGACCTGCAGATGCGAGCCCCAAAGACTGGGAACGCTTGCCCCCGCTCCTGTCGTAGCAGTGGATCGCGGTACGCGCACAATCACGCAGGACTTGACTGCCTGAGGCAACCCGCGTGCACGACGCATAAAAACCGAATGGTCGGCCCCAAGCACTTGCGATAGATGACTAGACACGGCGCTCGCCGCGCGCCAGAAAATCGACTGGTCCGCAGCCATGCTCATTCCTCCATCACGCTGATGACCGCCCAGCCCGTGGCATCCGGCACCACGGCGGAGGCAACGCGATAGGCCACACCGTTGACGACCAGGCCTACAGCCTCCTCAGCAATGCCTGGGCAGGAGGTCACAGCCAGCGACACCGTTCTGCGCTCCGCAGTGATGGGTGCACCAGGCACGTACTCCGGCCCCTGCTCCATTTCCAGAATCACGCCGAATGGCTGACCGCCCTGCCAAGTGGCAGTGGCATTGGACAGACGGCGCAGCACTGAGGCATTGAGTCGAGCCTCGGCAGCGGCGAATGGAGCAAGAGATGCAGCCATGCGCCTCAAGCCTTCACAGTGCCGGGCACGCCGGTGAATTTGATATGCACCATCTCGGCATTAGCTGCGGCCGCAGCGAAGACGAAAGCACAAGCGCCATAGATGTCACCAGCCGCTGCTGCATCTCCGGTGAAAGCACCATCAGCTGGCTTGAATACAGGCACGGCGCCCTGGGCAATGGCAGCACCCGCCAACTTAGGGACGGCAAAGACGCCATCGATCTGGACGGAGCCGGTTTGACCCGGCGCAATATTGCCCAGGGCAACACCCAGAATGAGGCCGACCAGCACGACTTGCCCGCTGACCACCGCATCAGCGGTGGTGTTCACATAGTCCAGCACCTTGCCGGGCTGAATGAAGTTGTTTGCCATTTCAATACTCCTTGAATGAGCGGCTGGGTTTATTGACCGGCATTGGTGGCGATGCAGCGGTGGTCGTGAGCACCCACGCCGTAATCGAGACGAACCTTGAAGCGCGCACCATCGGTATCGAATGCGTCCTGCTGCTCGATAAATGGCGTATCCACGCCATCGAGGAATGCGACCTCCAGTGCTGCTCCTTCATTGACATCGGTGAAGGCGTAATAGCGCGTACCCTCCAGGCGGGGGCTGCCAACGATGTCGCGGAACATGCCCAGGCCCACGTTGGGTGTCATGGGGTTCACATCGGTGCTGATCTCGAACTCGGACTTGTTGATCAGCTTGGCGCGGCCTTCCAGACCCACCGGGCCCAGCCAGACAGCGGGACGCAGATCCAGGAAGTCGTTGCCGCTCACATCCTTGTGCTTGGCCATGAGGATGCGGAAAGCTTCAAAGGCAGCGCTGGAAGGCGCAGCAGCTTCTGCCACCACATTGCCGTGAGACGCATGCAGCAATGGCTTACCGTCCAGCATCGTGGGGCCCAGGCCGTTGTTTTCACCCAGCAGCGCATAGACATCAGCCTCGACCGTGCGGGCGGCACTGCGGCCCATGGCGGCAGCTTGGTCAGTGAACGCGCCCAGGTCATCGTTAATGATCATCTCGCGCGACAGGTTGATGATGAAGCCCTTGGTCGCAGCCGAGATGCTGGACTTCTCGCTGTCGGGGATGCTCACATTCTTATACTCGCCGTTTTCACCCTTGGGCTGCAGGTTGCCCAGCGAGCCGACGCGGAAACGATGGTGCTCACGGAAGTCCGACACTTGACCGCGCTTGCAGAAACGCTGCCAGGTCAGTGCCTGCACGGCGTATGCCGACAGCAGCACGCGGTGGATGGCATCGGTGAGCAGAATGGGGAAATCGCTGGTGGACTGGGTGAAGGCGGCTGCCACGAGCTCGCGCTTGTCCTTGCCCTTGGCACTGACACCGGCAGACTCCAGCGATGCACGGGCCATTTCCACCAGGCTCATGCCACGGTATGGATTGCCGCCATGGGCAGAAACCTGCTCCTTGGTGGCGTAGCCGGCACGCACCAGCAAAGCCGATACAGCGGCATCGCGGCGCTTGTCGCCCTCGTCTTCCACGGTGGTGACGTTCACGCCAGCCACAGGCGTAGCCTGAGAGCCTAGGTGAGCCAGCAGGCGAGCACCAGCTGCGGCCGCAGAGACAGAATGATCATCTTCGCACTGGCGTTGAAGATCCTGCACACCCTCACGACCCGCGAAGGCGGCAAACGATGCACGAATGGACTGACGGCGGGTCTGATCAGCAGCCAGCACAGCAGCCTGCGCAGCGGCGTCGGGCACAGGCGTGGAAGCTGCAGCGACGGGAGCAGCTGCAGCTGCAGCTGGTGCGGCGCATCCGCCACCAGCTGCCGGCGCGCCAGATGCGCCAATGGCGTTCATCAGCACATGGGTGCGGTTTTTGTTCATGTTGTCCTCATCAGGAGCGGATTGCGCGGCGGGCGCCGCAGAAGCACCCCCAGCCCGCTGCAAAGCAGCAGGCAGGGAGCGGTAACGGGAAAGGGGCAAGTCACGGGCAGCGCTGGCCGCGACGGGTGACGCATCGGTGATGGAGTCAATGAAGCCGTCTGCCATGGCTTCGGCAGCGGTAAAGAAATGGTCTTTGCCGTCGGACAACAAGGCCATGACGGCATCGTGATTGCCGGTCTTGCGGGCATAGCTGGTAGCCATGGCAGCGGCCCAGGTGTCCAGCTGATCGGCCATGTCACGCAGCTCGACCGCGTTGCCAGCTGCATAAGTCCAGGGTGCGTGCACCATGAGCATGGCGTTTTCAGCCATGCACACCTTGTCGCCGCCCATGGCGATCAGGCTGGCAATGCTGAATGCCATGCCATCCACTTCGGTGGTGATGGTGGCGGGGTGGCGCTTCATTGCGTTGTAGATGGCAAAGCCATCAGGCACGCTACCGCCCAGGCTGTTGATGCGCACGGTGATCGCCTGCACATCCAGGGCCTGCAACTCGGCTACAAAGTCGCGGGCATTGGTAGTCTCTTCCCACCAGCTCTCACCGATATCGCCGTAGATCAGGATCTCTGCCGCCGACTGCACACCCGCAGCCGCTGCAGCCTGCGCAGTCTTGCGGCGGATGGCGAACCACTTTTGCGATGTACTCATGAAAAACTGCCTGCATTCGTTGTCGCCTCAAGGGCGGAATGCAGGCAGTTTCTTGGTTTCGCTGTCTCATTTCATGCCGTGAAATGAGACTATTTACTCCCACGATAATTCCAGACTGGGGTTCTATGGCACGGACTGCTAAACCGCAGAACGTCAATCAAATTCAAATCCGGAAGGTTAAAAATTTCGAGTAATCACAACAACGCCTTTAGCTCTCATCACTGCGCCGTGAATACCCGGAGACAATTGCCACTAGCAATAGGCTGCTCAACCAGCCAAATAATATCTCAAACCAAGTCATTAGGCGAGCTAAGTGCCCCCAATGCCAGTTACTAAGCCATTCTTCCTTAAGACTTTGCTTGGGCGTTGGTACAAATGCACCCCAAGTTTTTTCTTGTCCTAAATCAACTACCGGCAACAATAGGTCAAGTGAATAGGCAAGTGGATTGAAGGTTGAATACTCGCCACGGAGAGGATCGCATAGATACCAGTTACCAGATTTAGTTTTTGGATCTGGGAAACATTTTTTATAGTCCTCATTTTGAAAAATCAACGGATCTGAGGGCGCAAGTGCGCTGCGTGGAGGCAAGGCCAGCCACCAGTAAACTGAGCCGAATAACAACCACACAGCAAGCATCCATGTCACCAATCGCACTGGGCGGTAGCCATAGCCGGCAAGTTGCCCAAAGATGAAATGTGCACTGCGCGTCACAATGCCTTTCCAGCATCTAGGCACATCACAAAGATCTTTTGGCCATGCCCCTAGACGTCCAATTTCGCGGACATGATCTTCGAAGGCTACGCCCACTTGCTTAGCACTCTCGGTATGACCCATCTCACGCAACACACGCTGCAAATGGCGCCATGGTTGCGGACGAAAGTCATTGACCTCTAGGTGCCTTGAGGGCTGACCGCGCAACCATTGCAATCTTTGTTGTCCACTGGTAGGGGACTTTCCACCGAGCGTCCCAAAACGGAAACCGTCCAATATGCTTTCGGGCGCCCATGCATTCATATCATCAATTAAGACCGCCACCTCTGCGTGTCCCGCATTGATGCGAATGGGATTTGGAACACTGCGCAATATCCAAGAGCCTTGCACGACAGCAGCCTCCATCAACAAGGCAACACCGTCATGTACCTCGAATTGGCCTTCCTGACAAACTAGGTCACCACCAACTTGCAAGCCTTGCAGTCTGACTATCCCCATAGCCTTGAAGCCATTGCGGAAGGACACGTTCCCCCTCACATTTGCTCGATCGGCGCGCAAAGCTACACCCTGCTCGACCTTAAACTGACCTTTATCACAAGCCAGATTGCCTCCGATATTTGCTCCCAGCAGGGTGACCGTCCCCTTTGCTATAAATCCTCCGCTAAGGTACACACCACCCTTGACATTGGCTCGCGTAATGGTTAAAGCATTACCTTGCGTTACCTCGAAATGACCTTGACGGCATATCAAGTCACCTCCGATTTGCGCACCAAGCAGACTGACGTTTCCAGTCGCAGAGAAGTCACTAGTAAAATGCACACTAGCCTTGACATTAGCGCGATCAGCCAACAGGGCAACTCCTCCTTTCGCCTCAAACTTCCCTTTCGAGCAATCCAGGTCACCTCCAATCTGAACACCCCTAATTCTGACAGTTCCCGTTGCCTTGAATCCTTCTCGAAAAAATACTGAGCCATTGATATTTGCGCGATCAGCGAATAAGGCACGCACATTCTCAACTTCAAACTGAGCTTTGCTGCAATTTAAGTCACCTCCAATCTGAGCACCACCCAGACTCACGCTTCCTGTCGTCGTGAAACCGCCGCGAAAGAATACGCCCCCCTTGACATTAACTTGGTCAGCAATCAGAGCAGAGCCTTTCAGAACTTCGAAATGACCTTTATCGCAATTTAGGTCACCCCCAACCTGAGCCCCACTTAAAATGATAGCCCCTTTTACCTTACAGCCATTACGGAGATGAACATTTCCCAAGACATTCAGGTGACTGGCTAACAAGGCAATTGTTTTCTGTACATCAAACAGCCCATTGTCGCAACTCAAGTCCCCTCCAACCTGAGCCCCCCGTATACTGACGCAAGCTGTTGCCTTGAATCCGTTGCGGAAATACACGTTGCCCAAGACATTTGCATGATTAAGTACTAATGCAAAACCTTGATTACTCTCAAACTGGCCTTTGTCGCAATTTAAGTCACCTCCAATCTGGGCGCCTTGTAAGTTCACTCTCCCCAGCGCCCTGAACTTCCCCTTGAGCAACACACTACCCTTGACATTCACCCGCTCGAACAGAAGAGCACTACCCTCTTGTTCCTCGAAAAGCGCGTCGCAACAATCTAAGTCTCCTCCAATTGATGCGCCTAGCAGTCTGATCGCACCATTGGCCTTGAAACCATTGCGCAGAAATACACTCGATGAACAGCTCAAGCGATCTGCATCAAGGCCACGGTCAAGATGACAACCTTGCATGCTCAGAAGCCCGTCCACGTGGGCATCCATCAGGCTAGGCGCTTCAAGCAGGCGACAGTCGATCAAATTCATGCTGACTGCAACGTGGCAGCCACAAAGATCTAACGTTCCTTCAATTAAAGCGCCCTGCAAATTTACACCGATCTCGTGCACAAGAACTTTTTCATCTCCACCTAGCAATATGAAGCGTAAAAATTCTGCTCGCACTAGCTGATCGCCTGCTGTTGGCTCGGGCACTGTTTCACCAAGCTCAGCCACTTCGCCTATTCTGCAGGCATCCAGCAATTTTTTTTCACCGGGCTTAAGTGGAAAAAAATATCTTAACGTCCGACCCCGAGATGTATTAATTTTTGATTTATTTCTCAGAGGCTTTAAAGTCTTAAATGTGCCTTTTTTCGGCTTCAGCTGTCTCAAGAAATTTCCCCTAATTTTATGCTTTTATTTAAAAAATAATGGCATTCTAACTGCTCTGATTCTGATCTTAAGTGAAAGTCTTCTCAAACCTATGCCACCGCAGACGACCAGCATCATCAATTACACCCAGATGGGAATCTTCAAAACAGATGTCGTCGATCAAGGAATTCTCCGCAGTTTTTCAGCCTTGGAGACATAAACGCATCCACTTTTTGCATCTACAACACAGTCAACAAGGTCGATGACTACATTATTCACAAAAAAACGATGTCAAACACAGATACAGCGCATGAGGTAATTTAATTCTCACTTCAGCAACAAGACTCGACAGTTCTAAAGGAGATGGTTATGGAGAAGAAGCAGAAGCCCCTTGGCGGACACTACACGCTTAACCCAGGTGGTGAAGCGGGCGGAGGAGCATCTGGCGGAGGACCAATAACTCATGAAAAAGAAGATAAACCAGAGAAGTCACCACCTCCACCTCCACCTCCACCTCCACCTCCACCTCCACCTCCACCTCCACCTCCACCTCCACCTCCACCTCCACC
>NZ_JAEIJE010000017.1:77301-101046 GCF_016772095.1 Comamonas sp. NyZ500
CAAATCTGATCGAGCTTCCGCTGATGCCAAGCTCGAACAGCTATACAAGGAGTACATAGAGGCAGGAGAGAGATACAACGAAGTGATGGGCAGACCACATACCGCAAAGGAGCAATCTGAAGCTACAAAGGCGCTGGCGGAAGCAAAGCAGGCATATGACCAGGAGGCAAGCAAGCCGTAAACGGCTCTCGATTACTTTCTACTTAGCTACTTTCTCGTATTGGAGTCTTCCGAGTCTGACTGATCATCAGACTCGGATGCTTGGCTTGGGTTTAGGCCTTTAGCGGGGTCTGACGACATACTCAAACCTCGCAGAGTAGCCTCCTGCCGATACTGCTGAATCTGATCCAGCACTTCGCGCGGATTACCACCACGGCGGCGAATGACCTCCACCTCGCTGGCAAAGCCTGCCTGAACCAGCTTTTCCCAGGCATTGGCTTCCTTGAGCGGGTCGATCCAGGGCATGGACTGGCCGATTAGCAGGCAATCATCTTCTGAGCCTGGCTCTACATCATCTGGAATGGGCAAAGCGCCGCTCAAATGGGCGACGCGCACAAACATCTCCCAGACAGGCAGGCTGAACTGACCTGCAAAGTCATCGGCCAGCACCGCATAGTGCACCCACTGCTCCACCAGCTCCTGACGCAGGGAGCTATAGGTGCCGCCATAGTCGCGGCTGATGCTGCTGTAGCTGGCGCCCACGCCAGCGGCATAGGCCTTGAGCTGGCCCGAGCGCCAGGCCACTAGATTGGGGTTGGGTCGGTTGGTGTCGATGAGGCCTACCTCTTCGCCCACCATCAGGTCATCGAAGATCATGCCCGGCTGCAGGCGTAGGTCACGAGGCAAAGGGTTGCCCTTGTCGTCTTTTTCACGGATATCTGTGCCAGGGTCAAAGCCCTCGACACCCGGCAAGCGCTTGACGTAGGCCGCCATGCTGGCAGCGATCTTGGCGGCAATGCGCTCGCTTTCCTCGTAGTCCTTCAGATCCTCCACGCGGTTGAGCACGCTCGCCAGCTCGCTGATGCCGCGCCACTGGTGCAGTCGATCCATGGTGGAAACATGCAGCATGTTGGCCGCAGGAATGGTTTTGAGATCCGCCGGCGTGATCCAGGCGCCAGACTCGCGCGGGTCACGCTTGAAGACGTGGTAGGCCATGGGCCTCCCCCAGTCATTGACCTGTATGCCTTGGCGAATCTTGCGGCTGAGATCCGTGAAGTCCAACGGCACAAAGTCAGGCTCCAACAACTCCAGACTGAAAGGCACCTTGCTGCCATGCACCAGGCCCGGCGCATTGCCAACGACCTGCTGCGCAAACAGCTCACCATCGCGGAGCCAGGTGTAAGCAGCCATGCGCTCGGCCTGGGCCCAGTGCATACGCCCGGTCACCTCAGGCGCTTTGCTCCACTGGCGGTGCAACTGGCGCAGTTGGTCGGCATATTCCTTATGAATGGTTCCATCGCGGCGGCGTGGCTGGGGCTCGATGCCGATGCCGTTGGGGCCCACCACGTTGTTCACCAAGGTGCGTAGCACACCACGGGTGATATCGTGATTGCGCTCCAGGTAGCGCGCATGGTTGCGCAATGCTGAAGCGCTGCGACCCACCAGCAGATTGGGCGACGGGTTGGTATTGCGATTCTTGCGCAGCCTGCTGGGCTGTGCGGCCTCATAGTGAGAAAGCACCTTCCTGGCCTGAGCGCGACGCAAGGCCGCCTCGGGTGCCACGTAGCTCACTAGGCTGTCAATGATGTTGGCCATGTGTGAGCTCCTTTAATCGCGATCAAAACCGGCCAGGCCGTAACCACGGCCGCCAAACGTGGCCGCGCCCTGGCGCGACTTCTGCGCGAGCAGCCGCGCGATATGAGAGCGCGCCTTGAGCAGCGCATCGGTGGTCTGATATGTGACGTTGCGCCCCTGATAGGAAACGCTGAGCTCGCCGCTGGCAATCGCCAGGTCAAGCAGATCCAGATGCTCTTGGGTAATGATGGTCATGTGTTGCCTGCCTTTGTGCAGCACGCTACGAGGTTTGCAGTCTCATTGCATGCCGACAAATGAGACTTTCTCAAGGCGCCTTGGCGCTGGGCACACCGATGCGCGCAGATCCAGCCTTGGCAGAAATGACTCGGTAGAGCGTGGCACGCTGGATGCCGTGGCGCCGCATGACCTCCAGATGGTTGGTGCCGTCGAATTCCTCGCAGATGGCCTTGTTGCGCTCGGCCTTGCTGGGTGAGGGAATGTAGATGGATGCCCCACGCCCGCCCATACGCATGCCGCCGTAGCGCTTGCGCAAGCCATGCACAAAGGCCTGGGCCACCTTCAAGGCTTCAACTTCGCTGATGCCCAGCTCCTGCCGGGCAATCTCCACGAGATCGCACTCCAGCTGCAACACGGAATCAGCCACTTGTGCGGCGTCTGCTTGGCTCTTGTTAGTATTCACTGTCATAGTCTGCTGCTCCATTCTTCGCTGGCAAAAGAGGATCGGGGACGGCGCTGGGCCGCTGGTTTAGGTTGGACGGTCGGAGTGATCACGCGCGGCACAGGCTCCTCCAGAACTGGAGCTGCATCGCTGGCATGTGTTTCAGGCGGACTGAATAGGTCGCGCGGCGGCTGCACGGCCTGCTCAAGCTGTTGCCACTTGATGTCAGACCATTTGTGCAACCCCTGCGCCATGGCGGCATGCAGCGCATAGTTGCGGCAGTCCAAGATTTCATTCCGCTGCCGGCGCTTCATCCAGCGAAACACATCCTTGCCGTTGATCCGCTGCAGCACACGATGCTCGGCGGTCAGCTGCTCGTACCACTCGCGGGGCAGCTCATGGCTGAAGTGCAGGTAGCCCGGGCCTGGCTCCTTGATGGCCAATTGACCCAACAAGAGATCCTTGGCGTTATCAACGCCCACGTTCCATAGCTTGACCCCGCGCGCAATCTTGCGACCGCGATAGTTGACCTCCTGCAGCGTGACAGGCCCCACCAGGGCAATGCCAGGCCGGCCCTTGATGGCGCGCAGGTTGGGGATGACGTTCTGCGCTTTGGTCACCCAGTTGTAGACCGCCTGCGTTTGGTCGCCGCTGTCCACATTGGTGGCCGTGATGCCCATGCTGCTGCCGTTCCATAGCTGCTTGAAACGGCTTTGCAAATAGGCTGTGACTGGCTCCCAATCGCTTTCGTTGGCGGGGTTGCCCTCGATGATGTGATGGTCGACCACCCAGCTCTCCAACCCCCTGCCCCAGGCCCAAACGCTGATATCCCACCAGGTATGCTGCACGTCCACACAAGCCGTGAGCATCAAGCCGCCAACGGGCACGGTCTTGAGCATGTAGGGCTCGGCACGGGCCTGCAGCGCATGCTCGTCTGCGGCTTCACCCTTGAGTTCCCAGGCCTGACCCAGGGTTTCGTTGGTGAAGCTGGTCATGGGGCCGGCATCGCCCTCTTTCAATGCGCGGTCGGCCTTCTCGAATTCGTCTGCAATGGTGGACCAGGGGCGCTGCGGGCTATAGGCCGCCCAGATATGCACGCCAAGCGTGCGCGGCGGTCGGCAGGGTTCGCCGCTGGCATCGCGCCAAATGCGGTCAGCGCCGAAGCGCTTGCCAGAGCGTCGGCACACCCAGGCCCCAACCAGGGGCCAGCCACCCGGCATGTAGTCGGCCTGGGTAATGGACTCGCGGCAATGTGGGCAGACATGGCGCACGGTCTCGGGCTTGCCGCGCTCCCACTTGAAGCCGTGCAGCACAGAAGGCCCGCCCCAAGTCAGCGTGTGCTCTACGCCGCAGCGCGGGCACTCGATGAGGTAATCCACCTCATCTTCTGAATCCTCGCAAGCGCGGGAAACGTGGCACAGCCCCATGATGCCCGGCGTGCTGCCGCCCACAAACTTGGGGTATGGGGCGCCCTCCAGCCGCCCCTTGGCCAAGCTGCCTGGCGAACCCGCTGTCTTGTCCTTGCTAGCACCGATGGTCTGGTCAAAGGCCGTCCACTCATCAAGGATTGCCACAGCGACTGTGATACGGCGGTATGCCCGCGCAGCTTTGCCACCCAGGAGGTGCAGCACGCTGTCGCGGAATGGCTTGTACTTGATGGTCTCTTCAATGCGCCCGCCTCGCTTGCGGGCAGCGAGCACGGACGGCACTCCGTTTACAGGATCGAGCAGTGGCTCGATTTCCGACTTGACGAAGCTGTCGCGGTCATCGTCCGTGGGCTGCCACAGCGCTTGCTTGCGCCGACGGTGGGCGATGTTGTAGCAAATGAAGGCCGTGATCATCTTGCTATAGCCCACCCGTTTGGATTTCTTGACCGCCAGCTCCTCGATGCGGTCATCGCTCATGAAATCCAGAATGCCGATCTGAAAGGGCCAGGCCACCCAGCCGCCCTTCTGGTGACTGGACTCACCTGCCAGCAGGAAATGCTCAGCTGCCCATTCCGACAAGGTTTGCGGAACCTCTGCCCGCATGCTGGACATTCCCAGCGCAGCGGCTGCCTTGATGGCCTCCATGGCTTCAATGGTGACGACGCTCATTCACCGCCCTCCTCTTCTGGCTGGCCTGCTTCCTCTTCAAAGCCCAAGGCCATTCCTTCGATCTGTTCTGATATCTGTTTTGTCGTGACTCGAATCCACTCATTGCGAGCGCCAGCCAGCACACGAAGCACGACAACCAGGGCGTCATAAGGCAGGTCTGGGCAAGACTTGCGCATCTGCCCTTCGACCTGATCCATGTGGTCGACCACCGCAGAACTGGCCAGGCCCAGCACGTCAGCCAACAGGCCGATGGGAGCAAACTGCCCGCGTGCCACTTTGTTCTTGAGGTCTTGAGCCTCACGCTGTGACCGGGTCAGCAAGGCACGCTCATAGGCAAGGTCGGTGCCATCACTGCCGGCCCGACCCGCCGAGACATCGCGCAGACGTTCGCAGTAGCTCAGCAGCCACTCGTGAGCCGTGTCGCCTCGCGTGATCACTTTCTCGCTCACCAGCTGGCTCACACGGGCCTCGCTGACGCCGATCATTTCAGCAAATTCCGCTTGCGAAATAGGAGCATCCAAGTAAGGCAGGATCTTCACTTAACCCCCCTAGGAGCACTGCGCAACAGTCGAAAGGTGCGGCCCGAATTACCCGCTCCTGAGGGTCCCCAGGAGGACCCACGACCTGCCACTTTTTTGAGCAACACCGTCCTCATGCCGCCAGCCCTCCGATGTCGCGGCGACCGCTGCCCCAGGAGAACTTGAGCACGGCGCCACCGTCCTCGCGCAGGCGATCCACGACACGCTCGCCCAGGTACTTGCTGCTCAGATCCTCGACCGTGTGGTTGGTCAGCAGCAGCGAAGGCTTGCGCTGCTCATAGCGATCATTGAGAACGTCGAACATCACATTGCGCTCGAACTCCGTGCCCTGCTGCACGCCGACCTCGTCCACGATCAGCAGATCCGGGAACACCATCTGCGCCACCACATCGCTCTCGGTCACGCCCGAGTTGCGGGCCCAGCTGTCCTTGACCATGCGCACCATGCGGCCAGCCGTCGCAAACAGCACGCTGGCCTTGTGCTCGCGCATCACCTGCAGACCGATGCCCACGGCCAGGTGCGTCTTGCCCGTGCCGAAGTTGCCCATGAAGATCGCGCTGCGTCCTGTCCTGCGAACCCTGGCAAAGTCATCGGCGTAAGCCTGGGCGAAGTCCAACGCCATCTGCTGCCCCTCGCAGCTCACCACATACGACTCCAGCGTGCGATCACGAAAGCGCTCAGGAATGCCGGCGCGGCCCATCCTGGCCTCCCACTCTTGCACCCGCACCGCGCGGCGCTGCTGCTCATCACGCAGCCTCTCAGCCTCACGCTCTGCCGCCGCGCATGCTGGGCAACCCAGCCAGATGTCGCCCAGATGGCACAGCGACTGAAAGGGGCCATGCCTCTCGCACTCAGCCTGCTTCACCAGCGGAGGACGATGCACACCCGACTGGATGGCAGAAGACAGCGAGCGGCTACCGGGTTGGCGATTCATTTCATTCATCACAGCGCATGCACTCCTATGCCTTGGTGGAGGGTTTTGATGGGTGGCTCACTACGGCCAGGGCGGGGCTTGATCGGGGCCGAGGCAGTCGCCAGCACTCGGTCAACGTAAGACGGCAGGTACGAGATCGGCTCACGCGCCTCGGCGCGGGCGCGGGCCACAGCAGAGCGCATCTGCCCCACCGTCACGCGGCTGGTGCACCAGCTGTTGGCCAGCGGCCAGAACTTCTTGCGGTCATGGATGCTGGTGTGGTCAACCTGCACGCCAAACTCTTCAAACACAGTTGCCCATTCGGCTTCACGAGCAGGCACAACGGCATCCGTACGCGCCTTTTCTTCATCATCGATATGGTTCTGGTTCTGGTTCTGGTTGGTTGTACGTTCGTTCAACGACCGTTCAACGTCCGTTGCACCGGGTTCACCATCACCACCTTGGCCCGGTTGACCACCAGCAGCACCACCGGTCAAAGGTGGTGCAGGCTTCTTGCTGCCCTTGCGCTTTGCCGCAGACGCTCTACCTGCAAGCGATTGCTGCTCCTGTTTTTTCAGGTACGCCGCAATCTCGATATCACAGCGCACGTTATGCCAGCCGTCATCCTGCAAGGTGAAGAACTCCTCCAGCAGCCCTTGCAGCACAGCGCGCAGCTCGTCGGTCGTAGCCAGCACGCGGCGCGCCAGCTTGTCAAAGTCCGGGTTCAACGGCTGCTCGGTGTCGTAATACAAATCCAGCAGTTCCCGGTACAACGCCCGTTCAACGAACGTTAAATGCCGGGTGGCATTGTTGAAGTCACCAATATGGTGCGGGTAGTGGTTCATCGCCCTATGCCCCACTGATATCAGGCAATCGCTTGCTGCTGCGCCTTGCACTTCACAGGCACAACGTCACGCTGACGCGGGGACATGCTGCAGCGTCGGGCCGTGCCCAGCTCAAAGCGGCCAGCTGCCACCAGGGCATTGACGGTGCTCGCCACGCTGGACAGCTCCAGCCACTCGCCGGTCTGCTTGCTATGGTGCTCGCGCAGCTCACGGCGGCTCATGTCGCGCACGCCCTGCTGATGGGCATGGCGCAGCGTCTCGTAAAGCCTCTCGCTCAAACGCCGGCGCGATTCATTGCCCAGCTCGGCAAACGCCTCTGCGCTGGTGTCTTTGCCGGTCACAACGGCTTGGGGTTGCTGCATGGTTGCACCTCCTGATATCTGTGTTGGGGTCTGCGGCTGCTGCGCCGCGTTGAATGTCTTGTGGGTCATACGCCTGCCGCCTGCCTGATGCGGTAGCGCATACGCCGCGCCAGTTGCTCATCCAACTGGGCACGCGAGGCCACCTTGTCCATGTCGAATCGGGGGGTGTAGCGGCCTGCCTTCACAAACATCACCACGGGCCGGATATCTGCGCCCGTGCGGCCCACCACAGCCCAGATGCCTGGGGCCAGGTTGGATGCGCGCGCATCGTTCTCGCCCTTGGCAGTCCAGCGGGCACCGCCGCGCAGCTTCCCGTAAGCCACGATGTAGCGCCGGCCAATTGATGGGCCGACAAGCCTGCGCTTGGCGCCGCCGTTCTTCTCGATGGCCTGCTTGCGCTTGTCCTTCATGTTGATGTGGTGGCCCCGGCCCTGCTCGCCAAACGCCTGCAGATAGCTCAGCACCTGCACCAAGAACGCGCCACGCAAATTGCCGTGGCCGTCCTCGCTGCCAGGGAACGGCACGTCTGGGATGGCCGTCTGATAGCCCGCAGGCAAAATGCCCGCGCGCTTCAAAGCCACCTCGGAGCGCTTGTCTCCACGGCGCCCGCCCCACACCTGGGCGTCCAAAATCTTTTGGGGGTCAACCCCGCCGCCTCGGGTGTCCCTCGGGGCCACCAGCGCATAAGGGCGGGCATCCGTCGCCGGCTGCACCCAGGGGCTGCGCAAGATGTAGGCCGTGGGCCGGTCGAATACCGCGCGCATCTCCTCGGCCATGGCGGGGCGCAGGTTCTGGTAGGCCACATCGTTCACAGCCTTCACCTGCGCCTGCTGCAGGCCACCTACAGACAGCGCATCAATGCGACGCTGCACCGCCTGCAGGCCTCGGGTGTTGATGTCAAGCCTCATCACGCACCTCCGGCACCCGCTGGGCTACCACCGCAACCATGTAGCCCACCAGGGCGATCAAGTCACCGGCACGCGCCTGCACGCGCCTGAACTCATTGCGGCTCGTCTCATCGCCATCAATAAGCGCATCGGCCACGGCCGCATTGAAATCGCCCAGGCCCTTCTGAAAGCGCATAAAGGCCTCCACAGGCTTGCCGTCCGACTCGTCCGGCACCTCTGGCATGCAGCTGTGCGCCATAGCCGCAGCCATCGCATGCAGCACAAAAGGCAACCCCGATATCTGCTGCATTGCAAGCGCTTCATCCAGCGTCAGCTTGTGCGTCTTGTTATTCGGGTTCAGCTTGTGCTGCAGCGTGTTGGCAGAAACACCCATGGCCTCGGCCAGTGCAGGCACGCCGCCCTTGTGGCGCTCAGAAATCAGCCGGGCCGCATCCTGCAAGCACATGCTGCGAGCAATGTCGGAATCCGCCGCTGAAACGCCATAGCCAAAACCCACCCCGATTGCGAAAGTAGAGCCCATAGCAGTCCTCCTCAAACAAAGGCAGCCATGAGCACACAACCCACAGCCGCACCAGCCAAAGAAAAAGACAGCCCCGCGCCATTGGCCACCAGGGCGAAGGCCGCCCCGATATCAGAGCTGATCAAGACGAAAAAAATGGACACGCAACCAGACAAGCCAGCCACGCCAGATGAACGCATCGACGCCATCGAGGCCATGCTCGGCCACTTGATCTTCATGCTGGAGGTGGAGCCCAACTTCACTGCTGAGGCCCTTGTGAAGTGGATTGCGACCTGCCGCCAGGCTGAGCGCGACAAGGGCATTGCTGACCCTCGCCAGCAGGTGGTGTTTGCCCAGCTGTGTGAAAAGCTCGGTCTTGTGGAGGGTGATCCTCAGCAATCAGATCCCGCAGCAAAGCAAGCCGCGCGCTCTGCCCTGCAGAAAGCGCAACGCCGGCCTGCTGAAGACTGAGCAGCCAGTTGCGATCAGCATGCAGCATCAGGATTGCCGTGTAGACGCAACGAACAGGCAAGCCAAACTGAGCAGCAACGCGCAAAGCATTGCGACCATTCCAGGCTTGCGCGATATCAACTGCAAGCGAATCAATCACAGCAAGCTCCTGCATCAATGGTGTCCGCCTCTGCCTTGGATACGATGGCGGCTGCTACACCATTACCAACTAGGCCAAGGAGGGCGAACATGAGCAAAGAACCGGTGCAACCACACGAGCAGGATCTCGAATTCGCAGCGCAGTTGGCAGCGCAGAGCCGCTTGCTGGGGCAAATGTATGCAATGGCATTCGAGGGGCGTGGGAACGACTTCCAGCAATTCATGCAGACGCTGATCAACCAAACTGCACAATTACCCATAGAAGGCAACAAGTCGTCAGACGCGGCCATGGAATTGAATGCACGCATCAACGCCCACCTCGAAAGATTTTCGCGACTAACTCTCGCCAAAATCCAGAGAGGTCGCGGCTAAGCGGCATAAGAGCTTCACCCCCTACTTCTGCAAATGGCCGCCCTGACATGAACAAACACTCGGGGCGCTGCTTGGGTTCCTGGGCAACATGCAATGGAACAACCGCCGCACCCAACCCAGTCCAGCGCGCGGCTTCTGCAAAGCTTGTGGTGAATCTCGGACGGGAGAAAACGGCATGCTCAATACGCCATGCGCAGTCAGAAACTGAGTGTTTAGCCATGGGCCACCTCACTTGCCAGTAGAGCGACGGCCCAATCGCTCAGTGCTGCATCAAAGATCAAATGAAAAGCCTTCATACAACCCCATCCGAGATGAAAGGGACCACCATGAATCTGGAAGCACTGCAGGCACAAATTGACAACCTGAACGGCAGGCTTACCGCTACGCAATCAGCAGTGCGCGCACTCATCGCTTGTCACCCCAACCCAGAGAAAGCGATAGAAATCGTTGCCGAGCATCTCGACAGATACGCAGGGTTAGCTCTCGCAAAAGACGTCCCAGACGAGTTAGCCGATGCCATGAGCAACGCAGACAAGCACATCCTCCCGACCGATGAGGAAATTGAGCGCGCTCAGCGCTGAGCTGAGCCATCACTTCTTCGCACGGGATACCTCTGCGACGGAAATTGGATTCAGTCATGGGCTACCTCCACACCGCCAGAAGCCACGGCCTGGAAAGCCAGTTCGGGCCAGATCAACCGCCAGTCTTCTCGCAGCTCCTGGCGCGACACAAGTCCCGCAGTCGCAATCTCCAACTGCATTGCATAGGCAGCACTGGGTTGCCGCCCCTTCCAGCGGCTGGCCCATTGATGAATTTGGGATGCACTTCGCGCCCCAATCTCTATTCGGAGCTGCTCTGCGGTCTTAGACCCAGGGTTGGAGAGGTAGTCGCGTAGCTTCATAAGTCGCGATCTTATTAGCTTTTGCTATTGCAATCAATTAGCAATCGCTAATCATCCACATTTTGATAGCACTCAAAGCTTGCTTAGGCTCGAAACATGAGCGAAAACGACACGAATTCCACAAGACAACTGCGGCTTGAAGCGCTTGCTGAAGCCGTTGGCGGCAAAGCCCCGCTGGGCCGAATGCTTGGCTATAGGGACGGAGCTTTCGTATCGCAAATGATTTCCGGCTTGCGACCAATTACAGAAAAGACGGTTGCAGCATGCGAAGCACTGCCAGGTTATGCAGGTTGGTTCAGCAGGCATGAGAAAAATCAATCCCTGTCACCCGAACTTTTAACCTTCTTGGGGAAGCTAGACCCCAATGAAATCAAGCGTGTAGAGAACACAATCCGCACGATGCTAGGCCTACCGCAGCTTAAGTAGCCATAGACTGCACCGCCTTGGTACTGTATATTCATACAGCAAATATAGCGGTGCAGATGATGATCCCTCCTCCTATTTGCCTTGAACAGCCTTGCGGTGGCGTGCTTCATTTACGCCATTCAGAGGTTGCTTCACACAAGGCGATCCTCACCGAAGACTCCATCAGCCTGCTGGAGATAGCAGCGTGCGCATGCAGCGACGCCCACACCCAACGCGCTATTCGGCTGGCAATCAACAACCTGCAGCAATTACTTGCGATAGAGGCACTTCCACCCAGTGCCGATAGCAAGTGCTAAAAATATTTTTCTTAACCGTTAGCATTTGCACTTGCCAAAATCATTAGCAAAAGCTAAATTTCAGCCATCACAGCAATGTGACGGGCGCCACGGCATCGACCGGGTCACACCCGGTCTTTAAAAGTCATATGCCCATGTTGTTTGCTCCACCAGCGCGGAGCGTCCCCGGGCCAATAGCACCAGCGGGCATGGCCGCTGCTCTGCGCGGCATCCCTGCCGTAACCAGTCGTCTAAGAACGTACACGGTCAAAAGGGTGAGGCGAAGGCGGCCAAGAGCAGGAACGGTCATGCCGGTTGGAATCCCGGCAACGCCCGCCCCGTGCGCTACGGGGCAAACCAGAGCGCCTTGCCGCAGGGCGCTCTGGTTTTACAACTAGCTGTTAAAAATATCCTGTGCTAATCCAACGTCAAGCTTCTTCGACTCCAACATGGCTTTGGCAACGTCCCTGCATACGACTCGCTCTAAATTAGTGAGCAACGACACCTGCTCACGCAAAGTCATGCACCCGTTATAGCCCTCACGCATTGCTTGAGTAATGGATTTGAATCCATCTTCATCCAACGGCACATATCCAACCGCTTGTAATGCCTCGTTGACCTGCGGGCGCATCGTTGCCTTGAACTGACCAAGCTCCTGACGCGCGAAACCAATCAAGCACAGCACCATCAAGTGCTGATCAGCCCACTTCACATACCAAGGAGGAGCGTCATCACGGTGGTGTAACACGGACAGCCAAAGGCCTACCCTGCTTAAAACTTCCTCTGTCCGAAGATCAGTGGCAGATATCACATCTGCAAAGTACATTCCGCAGTGTTTTCTGCCTGGCCACGACCAGCCACACAAATCACGCCGGTTGCTAGCCCAGCGCTCAGGGGCGAAATCCACAATCTCACTAAGAGCACCTCTTCGATGCACAAAAATCTTGAAATGTGGTTGGTCCGGATTTTCTGGCCATCGCGATAACTTGTGAGACATCTCCACCTGTCCTCCGAGATCTCCCCAATCAAATGTTGAAGTATTCAACGGTTCTCCTTAAGCTATAAATAATCGATATTCATCGAGGACAAAAATGATGACGTATCAGTTATATTTAATTAAATAGATGCGGATAACGACTTTTAGGGTCTACGTTCTCCATTGGAACATTATTTCCATTTTTCATATTTTTTAACCATTTATTAAGTTTCTCAATTGCCTCATCGGAAATAAAAGGGTTGCTAAGCTCATCGCAGAGTTTCTCCGCATCACTCTTTTCCTCTGGATTTTTAAAGAAATCAACTTTTAAATCCTTCAAAATTTCAAAGCACTTAGCGTCATCATTTTGATAAGGATTTTTTATCGCATCAATATAAAATAGCTGATATAAAAGGAACCAATTTCTATCCTTACCAAAATCGGACATAGGTAATATTTCGGATGCATAAGAAACTAGCTTTGGAAGTGCATTCTCGAATTTCGAAAGCATTGCAATTGACACGCAATCCCCAGTCTTTATCACCTTATCGATAAGCTCATCATCAATAGCAGACTGCAAAATATATAAATAATATATCCCCCAACACATACCATCTGAACGACGATGCAGAGCATGCTGCGAGACAACACTCTTCATCTTCTCATGAACCGAAGAATAATCAAAGTATTCGTCAACGTCTATTTTCTCTAGGTATGGCATCAAGATAGGATAATGCCAGCATAAATTCAAAACATATTCAAATACGGAGTTGGCAACAGAACCATTTAACTTAGAAACCAACGAAGCAACAGCATACTTAATCACACTACCGTCAGGCGTAATATTATTCAAACGCACTGAATTATCTAAAAAAGAAAAAGCCTCGACTGTAGTGAATGAACCCAATTCCTCATTATTCTTTACAGGGAATGCAGACATAATGTCAGAGACCCACTTTTCTTGTGATGGATCAGGTAGCTCTTCAACATGAGTTTTGTTAAGGTTGATTTGAAGCCTATATTTCCCGAGTTCATCCCCCAACTCCCTTAGAAAATTTTGTGCCTCATCATGTGAGTTAAAGAATGCGGTGTAATCATCAACATACCTATTAAACAGGTATTTATCTTTCAGTTTCTTATCAACTGCAGCAAGAATTAATTCAACAGCAATACTTGAAGCAGCTGGACCTATTGGCAAGCCAACAGTCTCATTTCTTCTTGCATGTCTTAAGCACTCATCCAAATCTTTGGACCAATGTGCGTCGTTACGATCAGCAAGTGCCTTCTTTGACTCTTCGAATCCTCGCACTGCCCACTCAAACGAATGAGTATATATAGATCCAAAACAGTTTGAAATATCTGTTTTAACTCTTATTTTTTTTGAAAAGCTATCTTTAATTGAAGAAATTATTTTTTCTTCATGCTTTTCATAATTCATGATCAGTACACGACCATCTCTATGTTGATCAACTTTGACAGCGCTATTATCGCTTTCAATGCCAGATATTATTTCATTATAATTTTCACTTAAACATTTATAAATTCTCGAGTAGGAAAAAGGATGTATTAGCCCCAAAAATCTCGGCACATTATTGTAACGCGTTGATTTATACTCAACAAGATCATATCCACCTTTTCTACTTTTCAATTTTGATATTTTCTCTGCCACCTCCGGAGTAAATCTACTAGTAGAAATTATGGATGGCAATTCAGATGCCGAATGCTTTTGATTAGGAAAATAATTCCATCGTGTTATACCCTCTTCAAAATGCCTAGATTCATCAAAGTAAAAACTACTATATGAGTCACTATTCGTGTACTTTTCAGATAATTTTTTCATAAGCTAACTAAGCAATTCAATACTCAATATTAAGATTCCAACAGACAAAACCGATTAATTCAATACATTAAATATTCTCATGATATTACACCATAAATTCGATCATCTTCATTGGATATATTAATTTTCACTTTTCTTTTTAAATAATCCATTCAGACCAACACCCGCACTAACAGCAAGACCAGATGTAAGCAGAAGTTTACTCATTTCGTACTGCTCTTTAATAATTGTTGTTAATAGCAGCCCAAAAAATAAAGTTAATAAATACACAAGAACCATTACAGTGCGTTTATGTTGACTCTCTTCGTTTGCAGCAGCGATCTTGGATGCCTCAGCCTTCTTCTCAATATGATTATTCCAAGTTGAGAGACCTTCTTTTGTCAGAATAGTTACGGCTTCCGCTAATTTATCAACATTATTTGATTTAGCCTCTAATTCAACAACAGTCTGTACCTTACTTACTGCCACGTCCGTCTTGGCTTCACTCGGAGAAAATATATTTGACTCAGAAGCCATTTGCTCAATTGCTTTACTCAAGCTATTGGCTTCCTGAGATTTGCTATCTTTGTCAACGCCCTCTTTAATATCATTTTTCATATTGATTTCTCAATTAATGTAACGAACAGTATTAGACATGCTGATAGTGAAAATTGCAAACTGGATGCAATAGCGCTTTAGCAATTGTCAGGCTTGCATGCCCACCATTGAGCGCGATGATGGCCTGCTGCTCTACGCACGGCCTGAAACCAAGTTTTCACCACCCCCAAGCCAGCCACTGAGCGGGCTTACTTTTCAGGAAGACATCAGATGCGCCAACCTCAAAAGAAATCATTAAAACCCCTGCTTTTGGACCTGACACATTGGTGTGTGCTGGCATGCATCGCTTGGGCCACCTATGCAGAACCCAGCTACGGCCCGCGCCTGCTGGAGCTCGCCGGAGTCTGGATAGGCATTACCAATACCCTCATGGTGCTGCTACTGACGCTTATGCTTTTCAACAAAGAAGTGCGCGATGCGATCCATGAATCAATGCAGAAATTCAGCCACCTTAGAAAGATTCATAGCAAGGTTCTTCGCGTTATAGAACTCGCTGTCTTTGCATGGGCTGGTTGGCTATGGAGCTTCGGCATAAGGATTGCCTGCATCTTCATTCAAGAAATCATCATCAAAAAGCCGGAGGAAAACCTTGAAGAACCACCACAAGCCCGCCACTGAGCGGGCTTTTTCATGGAGCCCATGAGCATCGCAACACCCGCCACCACCGAGCGAAAAGCAATTGCTGATAGCAGCTGTCCAAGGCCCGAGCACCTGAGCATGGCCTACCCTGCCTTTCCTCCAATCAAAGACCCCCTTTTCCGGGTCGCTTCTTACCTTGCGGATCTGGCTGAAATGGTTGCTCTCGAACATCTACGCCAGAGGATTCGCCCGCAACTCGACAACGTCACCGTGCGTGGTCTTTTGGGCGCTGACCGCCTCTATCAGCAGGCACTGCAAGAGAGCGTTGAACGTATTCGCGAGAAAGGCCTGCTGCTTTATGCATGGCCAGGCACCAAGTCATTCACCCACCTCCCAGCCCGCCACTGAGCGGGCTTTTCTTTTGCCCTCAACCGGAGAACCCCATGCAAGCAGCACGCCACATCTTGCCCAGTGTCCCGATCACCAGCGCGGCATTTCAGTACAGCAACTCGGCCAGCACCAACATTGCCGAGACCTTCGCCAAAGCCCGCGAGCGCATTGCAGCCGAGCAGGCAGCCCAGGCCAAGAAGCAGCGCCGCCGCACCCAGCACGGCCCGGCAGTGATGACCATCAAGCGCGTGCGCGCCGGCACCACCAATCACCTGACCCTGCCACTTTTCTAGGAGCCGCCGCCATGCGCGTTTTTGTCCTGACATGCGGCTGCGTCTCCATCCAACACCTTGCCCGCAGCACCGCCGAAGCGTTTGACCACGGCTTTATCGAGCTGGGCCACCTGGGTTTGGGGATCTCCTGCCGATGCATCCGATAGATACCGTGCTGCACGAGCTGCAGCGCCGCGACCGACAACGCAGCCGACTGCTGCGCCTCATGCAGAGCCAGGCGGCAACCGCCGCCACGCCTGCCAACTCTCTCAACACCTACTTTCAAACCGAGCTGCAGCAAGCGCTGCGCGCCATGAAGCATGCAAAGGAGCAACGCTATGCCCACCCGTTCTATCGTGATCTTCGGCCCCAAAGGCTGCGGCAAGACCTGCCAGGCAGCACGCCTGCAGCAGCATCACTCCCGAGCACAAACATCGGCACTCTATGAGTGAGTACCCTGTCATCAGATGGCGTGCCAAAGATGTAAAACACACAGAAACTGTATAAACATACAGTCATATCGGAATACAATCTGACAACAAGATAAGAGGAACATCATGCGACACACGAAACTTTTTTAGGTAATATTCACGCATCACGACAATTTTGGAGTTTGTTTTGGACAATCTGCCTATTCGTTCCATGCGAAGCATTGAAGATCTGCTGATTCAGCACTTACCTCGTAGTTTTGTCATCGCTGCGCGAGACGCTATCAAGGTTGCTGACCAAGTAGCAAATCGCGAGTGCTTGAGCTTTCACACAGGCATCCGATCTTCCCAAACAGGCTATGCCAAACATGGCCGCATGAACGAAGGCTGGCACGATGCCGCGCTCGCCGAAGGTGGTAGCCCGACGCCTCTTAAGTCCAACGGTATCGTTGTTGCCCAATTCGGCATCTTCAAGGTTGCAAGGTATAACGTGCGCCACCACGAGTGGTCACACAAGAAAAAGCTTGGCAAAAAGCATACTGAAATTGCAAAGCTGAACACCGACATACTTGCTCAGTATGTGATGCCTGACTTCTTCAAGGAAAAATCAGAAGTCTCGATTGCCACAGCGTTCTTTGTTGCCGTGATCGATGGCGTGGATCAAGCCGGACAACCCCAAGTTACAGAAGTTCAGCTTTGTGTGCCTCACCCTGATCTCCAGGGCCAGCTTTACACAAAATCCCTCACAGAATTTATAGCTCTTTACGACCGTCCTGCTCGCCAAATCGACTTGGCGCATGTGACGCTTAAAGAGCAGATCAAGAAGCAAAACGAAAATGACCAAGGGCATCAATGACCTTCAACCCTCCAGGTTGGAACAAGCGCTCACATTTCGTAGCCTTACTAAGGGCCAGCTAGCTGGCCTGGTGGGTGTAGCTGCATCGACCGTCACAAAGTGGTGTAAAGGCGATCAATTCCCCGAAGCAGAAACCTTTGACCGCCTTGCAACCATTCTCGGCGTAGAAGCGGAGTGGCTCACACGCCCGCCGCTACCTACAGTCAGTGCGCCGCTGTTTCGCAGTAACGCATCAGCACTCAAAGCTGCACGCAGCAAACTCAATGCTCGTGCAGAGCTTGTACAGGAAATTTCTGTACTGTTTGGCGACCATGTGGACTACCCCACCCTCAATCTGCCCACGCGTAACTTCAAAGCCTTAGAAGAAATCACCAAGGCTGACATTGAGGAAGCCGCAGAAGAATGCCGCAAGCTCTGGCAACTCGGGCGCAGCCCCATTCAAGACCTAACTTTGGCCGCAGAAGGCGCTGGCATCATCATTGCGCGTGAAGAAACTGGCATTGCCACCATAGAAGGTCTCTCCTGCTGGAGTCCCGTTCATGGTTTGCCAGTCGTCCTTCTATCGGCTGACAAAGCTAATGGCTTTCGCAGCCGCTTTGACCTTGCGCATGAAATCGGTCACCTTGTGCTGCACAAACACATTCCGGAGTCGGACGACCCAGAGCAATACAAGCTCAAAGAAAAGCAGGCTCACTACTTTGCTGGCGCGCTGCTGCTTCCCGCTGAAACGTTCGCCAATGACGTGCGCACACCACCCAGCCTAGACAGCCTGCTCATCATCAAGCAACGCTGGGGTGTATCCGTTGGCGCAATGATCATGCGTCTGTACGCACTACGCATCATTAACGATCAAGAAAAAGACAACCTCTTCAAACGTCGCTCTGCCCGTTGGGGTGCCAAAGCAGAGCCGCACGACGACAAGTGGGAGCCAGAAAAGCCGCGCCTTCTGCGCCGTACGGTAGAGCTTCTGATCAATGCAAATATCATCCCAACCGAAAGTATGGTTCGCTACATCGGCCTCAATGCGACCCGCGATGTAGAGCCTCTTTGCGGTTTACGTGAGGGTTATTTTTCCAGCCCTCCACAGGTTGTAGAGCTGGCAACTCTGCGCCACCACAAAGGAGCCGCCCGCCCTGGCCAACAGGTTGTGAATGGAGAGACCGCGAAAGTGATGTCTCTGACCGACTTCAGACGCTAAACACACACATCCACAAAAAGCCCGCACATGCGGGCTTTTTTTATTGCCAAGACAGGAGGCATGTATGCGCCATACCGGAACGCTCTTCCTTAGCCGCACCCCGCCGCAGGCCAGCACGGCTCTGTGCGGCGCTTTTCAGCTGCAGTTGCTGCTGCTCGATCGCCTGGGCCCGCACCACACCGAGCCGTGGCGCGCCACCTGGACGGGCGTGGCTGCGCAGCGCTTTTGGCAGACACACCATGCCGCGCTGCTGCCCGGCGGCGCCCTAGTGGTGGAGCTGGAGCGCGCCCGCATCCACACGCTGGCCTGCCGCCCGCCACGTAGTGAGGTGCATGCCCGCGTTATCCACTGCGCACTGGTACCGGCGCGCAGCAAAGAGCCATCCGACGCCTCAACGCGGCATGTCAGCCAGTGCCGCGCGATGTGATCGGCGCAAGCAATCTTGTAACCCCGAGCCCCGCCACTGCGCGGGGCTTTTTTATGGACTTAACGATCATGAGCACGTTCTTAACTCCAGAAGAAGTCAAGGAACTCACCGGCATCGCGCGCGGCAAGGCGGGCAAGACCCGTGAAATGCTTCAGGCAGCCACTCTGCGCACCATGAAGATTCCGTTTTATCTCAACGCTGTCGGGCGGCCTATCGTGACCCGTCACTCTATTGAAGGCCAGGCCATTCCAGAGGACAGCACTGCAACATGGGAGCCTGCGTTTAGCCATGGTTAAAGCAATGCCAAACTTCCGGGCTCGCAAACAGAAGTCCGGCACAACCTACTACTACTTCGACACCGGCGCCAAGCCGCGCAAGGAGATCCCTCTGGGCAGTGATTACCGAGTCGCTGTGCAGAAATGGCTAGAGCTTTCTGCCATGCCCGCCCGCCCCGTCTCTGAGAACTTCGCAGAGCTTGCAGACAAGTACGAGGCCGAGGTCATCCCCCTCAAAGCCAAGTCCACGCAGGCCACCCAGCTGGGTGATCTGAAGAAGCTGCGCACCTTCTTCTGCAACCCGACGCCGGCCCCGCTCAATGCCATCAAGCCCAAGCACGTCTATCTGCTACTGCAATGGGCGAAGGACACCCCCACCACCGCCAACCGGCTCAAGCGCCTGTTCTCTCACATGTTCAACATGGCCAGGGCCTGGGGCTGGACTGAAAACGAGAACCCTTGCACCGGCATCGAGGGCCACTCGCTCGGCAAACGCGAGGTCTACATCTCCGATGAGGTCTACCGCCGGGTCTACGAGCATGGCAACGTGGCATTGAAGGATGCGATGGACCTGGCGTATCTGACGGGCCAGCGCCCCGGCGATACGCGGTCGCTGACCGAGCACGACATCATTGACGGCTACCTGATGATCAAGCAGAGCAAGACAGCTGCCCCCCTTCGATTCATCATCGAAGGCGAGCTCAAGGCCCTGCTGGAGCGCATTGAGGCCCGCAAGAAATTGCACAAGACCTGGTGCGCAAATCTGCTCGTCAGCCAATACGGCAAGGCCATGTCCAAGCAGATGCTGCGCAAAGCATTTGAGACTGCGCGATCGACCGCCGCCGACGCGGCTGACAAATCAGGCAACGCCGCGCTTGCCTCGCAGATCCGCGCCTTCTGGTTCTACGACCTGCGCGCCAAGGCTGCAGACGATGTGGCCGATCAGCGCGGAGAACTGGCTGCGTCCAAGCAGCTGGGGCATACATCCGTGCAGACGACCAAGCGCCATTATTTGCGCCGAGGTGCCAAGGTTCAGGCGACAAAATAGTAATTACCAACCACTATTTGTAGTCACTCAAGTTGTGATGCCTGAAGATCTGAAAGCTTACATTTGGAGAAAACGTTGGTGTGAGTTTGGCTCACACCTCTTCCCACCGATGGCCCCACTCCTTAACGGTCTTGCGAGATCGGCTTTTCTCAAGGGGAAAGTACCGAATTTGATACTTCACGCCGTTGTAAGTAACTACTTTCCTTGATGGAGCATCTGGATACTGACGATCAAGTTCTTCAGTGAGCCTTTCGCTATCGCTCTTTTCAATAAGTCCACGATCTTTAAGGGCATCACTTACTCGCCGAACAAGCCTGCGTGCATCTCGCCTTTGTGCTTCAAACTTATTTGGGTTGTTGCTACTGTCATTTGCATAAGCATCGTTCCAGCGTTGGAGTTCAGCCTCAGCAGCGGCCAAGTCATCTAGAGTGTAATTTGTGATCATTCTCTGAAACATTAAAGATTCGTTTATTCCATAGCACCATAAATGCATATTCGTGGCGATGGAATCAAGACCATACCAGAGTCCATTTTCGACTCTTGCAATCCAGTCAAAATAGTCTTGCAGAAGGGTGATCAAACTGAACTTGCTGGCCCACCTCCTTCACTGAAATCAGTAGCTCCAGATCCGGCACGCTTTGCAAATCCATCACGATCAACCAGAAGCGCCAAGCCATCTTTACTTTTCGGGTCGAATTTAGCAATACGCCAAAATCCTTCATCGCCAAAATCAATGAATACAGGCTTATTTCTATGCCAACGATGGAAAAGTTTACTTCTTCCAATCACGCTGAAATAAGAAAATCCATTCTCATCAACTTTGCTGCGACCGAGTCTGAAGTAAACCGCGTCGTTATCCCCTTTGGTGCCATCTATCACCCAAACCATCTTTTGATAGAACTTCTCTCTTGCATCGACTTCTTCCGGGGCTATTGTCGATCGTTGAAATTCAATCACTAATCCGGTCGGCGTTCTCACGTCTGCTATATGACGCTCCATAGTCGCCTGATCAACCAACTGAACTTCTTGCCAATCAACATCAAAGCGATTTTTCCAATCTCGATGCCATTGAGTCTCAACCTCCCACCAAGGATCGCAGTTAACGCTTTTTAGGTGCGCCCAATGCCAGACTTTGTGAACTCCACATTTAGCTGTCACCTCGTTATGACAGCCCAAGCACACCCCTCTCAGCTTCGGCTGCGCCTCAATTCTTTGCCCGTCCAACAAGGCGTATCGCATGCCCCCTCCTACTCAAGCTAGGTAATTATTTAAGAAGTATAGGAGGTGCACGATCTGCTCTAACTAGTGGCAGTGCCGGGGGCATTTTGACGACAATCAGAGTACGCCTGCCCGTCAATCCTCGGATGGATCAAGGCCAAGCATGAAGGCTTCGCCGCTTGCTCCGCGAAGGCTTCAGCAACAACACGTTTGCGTCATTTAAATACTGTTTAAACATACAGCAAAGCGGAGCAAAAATTCAAGGGAAGCCCGCGTGAGAGCGTGATTGTTGGGTGAGCTTAGAAGGCTGTTGCTCTATCCAACTGAGCTACGGGCAGATGATTGAAACAACCCAGCATGTGCTGGGTTGTTGGGAGATGGTGGACTGGCGGGAAGTGAGCCCGCGTCCGTCCCTTATTCTAAGCGGCCCTTAAGGGGGCGGTGTGGAATCGGTGCGATTTCTCACCTCCCCCACGACACGACGGCGTCTCGTGGAGCGTCATACCCGTGGTTTTATTGCCGAAAGTCGAGCCTCAATGGCATGTGGTTGCGGGCTATTTGCATCAAATTGAACATGAATTTCTGAAATCCGAGCCCAATTTCAAGCTACATTAACGGTCTTCGGAGCGTAGCGCAGCCTGGTAGCGCATCTGCTTTGGGAGCAGAGGGTCGCGAGTTCGAATCCCGCCGCTCCGACCAAATGACAAGGGGTTAGATCGAAAGGTCTAACCCCTTTTGTCTATCCACACTTACGCCCCATAGACTTCAAAGCGCTCCCATATACTTGTGACTTGGACAGGTCTGCTCTGTTTGGGCGTCACCTGCATCGGCACACAAGGGGCCACGCACACTCGATGTCGGCCTAGCATGATCACCCAAGGCATGGCTAGGGGGAACCAAGCCTATGCCTGTGAGTAGTCGCCCCAATAACGCGGGCAGTCCAGATTCCGCTTCCCGCAGGAAGCCAATGATCTGTTCTTCTGTAAATCTCTTTTTTCACGTCCAACCTCCTGTCTTCGGGATGGGACTACAGAGTCAGACGCTACTCAAATCCGGGGGAACGTCGAGTCCGTCGGCAGCTTTGGATCAGACTTGTGCATGCGACTCATCAGGAAAGGTGAGCCAGCATTGATAAAACATGGCGCAGCTCTCCACAAGTGCACTCAACACAGGGCCTGAGCGGGCCCGAGCTGGCAGTGCCAGCGACTACATCACAGAAGCCCCCAGATAGCTGCTTGTGGTCACTATCGAGGACGTTGTGTATTTCAAGCCAGGCACTGCAAAGCTGAAGCGTTCCGCTGCACCTTTTTGACAGCCTAGCGCAAGGCAGTGATCGACCCAGAGCAGTTACTGAAACATTGAAACATGCGCCAAAGATTAGCCATAAAGCTCCTCTGTATCCCTCCAAGTCAAGAGGCGCTTTTGTTCTTCATTCACGCAAGCTAAGCAGTAACTGCCTGATGATCGAATGTGCTCTCACTCGCTTGTTCACAAGCCGATTCGATGATGCGGCCTTTGCCTGCATTCTTTGCCAGGTACATAGCCTCATCAGCACGCTCTAACAACGAGTCGCAGGACTCTTTTTCGCCCTCATAGTAGGCAATGCCAATGCTGCACCCGACGATTGCGGTATGACCGTCTTCAACCGCAATGGGAATCTGCACCATATCCAAACAGCGCTGCATGGTTTGCACGGCACTCTCGTGATTGTTTCGCCCAGTCAACACCACCACGAATTCGTCGCCACCCAGCCGGGCTACACAGTCATGGGTGCGCACTGCACTTGTTAATCGTTCGGCGACTGTCTTCAGCACGATGTCACCTGCATCGTGCCCGTAGGTGTCGTTCACACTCTTAAAGCCATCCAAGTCTATAAAACATACTGCAACTGTGCCCTGGTCTCGATCCGCAAGCGCGATGAATTGCTGCATTTGCTTGTTGATGAAGCGGCGATTGGCAAGGCCCGTCAAGGCATCATGCGTTGCTTGGTACTCAATCTCTTGCTGGCGCTTTTTGTGAGCTTCTACATCTACGAAAATCCACACTGAATCAGTATCAGTGATCTGTGCTGCATTGGCATCAACCCAGAATGCGTGCCCGTTGCAATGCTGCAGTTGCACCTCGGTGCGGAAACGCCTGTTGTGGCCGAGAGCCTCACTGGACAGTCGCCCCATCCGTTCATATGTCTCGTTGTCAGGGTAGATGCAGCGTTTGGATTGCAGGAGTAACTCGGAAACGCGCTTGCCCAACATGCGTGCCATGGCCTTGTTGGCCCAGAGTATTTTCCGATCACGGACCTTGATCATGCCGATCAGGTCGTTCTCCACAAAGAAGTTTTGCTCTTTCAGCAGCTGTGCGTTCTGGAGTTTGGCAGTCAGTTCTCGCTGCTGATGCACAAACAAGCTCCCTGTGTTAATTTCCACGCATAACTGACCCGCCATTTCCATCTCAAACTGACCCACCCTTTGACTTGAGCCGCAAGG
>NZ_JAEIJE010000018.1:0-81981 GCF_016772095.1 Comamonas sp. NyZ500
TTGAGCCGCTCACAGCAGCAGATGCAACACCAGCCAACGCAATAACCGCCATGGCAATCAGAGACTTTTTCATGATCGTTCCTTTGAATAGCGAGTTCTCAGACAAGTGAAAGAGAGAGTGTGTGTGAGCAAAAGACCATTTGCAGACCTGCAAAAGGCCCCTGTTGACCGTCAACAAGTTCTGGAGTGCTTGGTTACTTTCCAAAACAGGTGTTCGGTAGGGGCAGTTTCAGAAAATGCCTGATAAATAGTAATACCCTATTTAAGAATAATTTCTTAACAAAAAAAATTCTTAATGAAAAATGATCTATTTACGGAATTTTGTGCATGGAGTGCTATTTAATTAATAGCGCAAATGGAAAAATTCTTACAGTGTTAAAAAGAGTAATCTATATTTCTTTCTATTTTTCCCATCTATTGTTTCAAGAACAAAGGGTTTACATCTATTCGCATGCATTTGCATAAACAAATACCAATTACTAGAGTTTTAATTTGTAAAAATATAAACTAAATTATTCTTTACTTACTTTTAGTAGATTTTGAATACGGCAGATTTTATTTTCGCGTGACTGCCAACCAATCTATCTACTTGCTGGGGTATCACATGTATCTAACCGACGCATCTATGGGTTCACGGTCTGACGTCGGCAGAACTGAAGGCACATCTATTGCTTTCGGTGGCATGTGGCCATCCGACATGAAAGGCCAGCAGAGCCAACCTGTGCGAGTCTTTCTGGTCGACGAAGACAGACACATCAGGAACGTGATCGCGCAGGAGCTCATGCGTGACCCGCGCACTCTTCTGGTAGGGCAGGCTTCCAGCTACAAAGAGGCTCGCAAGAACGTCTTTTCACAAGAGTTCGATGTACTCCTCATTGACCTTTCTACTGGCGAAGGTCAAGGAGCTGAGCTGCTGGAGTCGATCCAACTAAAAAGGCCTGACGTGCTATGCATCGCAATTTCTGCAAGTGAAAACGACGATGCAGCCATGGATGCTCTTAAGAGAGGCGCTGTTGGATACCTGGTGAAGAATTCATGGTTTGGAAGCTATTTGCAGGCTGTGCTGGAAGTAGCCAATGGTGGAGCTGCGATATCTCCCCGGGTGGCGAAGAAAATCATTCCCAAAATATTCAATGCAGCTATGCAGGGGGAAAACATCTCCACGCATAAAAAATTTGAGTCGCTGACTGAAAGAGAGATAGATATATTGAAATTGATATCTCAAGGAAAAAGTACTCAAGAGGTTGCCTCCTACCTGGAAATCAGCCCATTAACTGTGGCAACACATGTAAAAAATATTTACGGAAAAATGCAGGTCAGAACCAGAGCACAAGCTGTCAGATATGCGATGCTGACAGGAATCATTTGAACTCTATTTTTTGTCTGAATTTCAAGTTCGAGATAAATGGAATTTATCTTACAAATATTTTTTTGATTGAATATTTTTATTCATAAGGTTGCTGACGCTTTTTACCTGACTGCTTTCAATTGTGCAGCCCCTGTTTGGTAATGTTCAAAAGCCTTCGCAGCCTGGGTATGTGAAAGGCTTTAGGTGGTAGAGACCATGGTGCTTGGATACCACTCCGCAACCAGCATTGCTGCTTGTGCATGAGCCAATTGCCAGTGCTCATTTGACGTGCTGCCAGGGTAGTCTGGCAGTTCAATGTGCCGATCCGCAGCCCGGATAGCAAACCAGAACCTGCGACTCCAACCATCGTTAAGCGGTGGCCTATGAAGTGCCGGTGACGTAATCACGATCACCCTCTTACCGGCCGCCCTGGCGTAACCAATCTCAACCAAAGTCTCGTAGGCTTCTAGATCCTCAAGATAGGCCACAACTACATCAGCCCGAGAAATGCCTCGGAGCGCTCCACGGTATGCGGCGTTCTTTGCTCTATCAGGCGAGCACGCAGTCACTCCATGCGTGTACCCGTGGTCGCTGCCTCCGGCCTTCCAGGGGCCCGAGTACATGAACCTTGTGCGCGTTCCATAAAAGACCATTTCTTGCGGCGGCGCGATCAGTACGTCAGCTTCCGAGCTTTCCGTTCCTAAATCACCGAGGGCACTGGATTTGGAAACATCGAAGATTCCCCAGCAAGAAAAGTCCCCGCCTGACTTCTTGTTTTCTACAGGCTCTCCCATCCTGCCCGCCATGTAGACGAGGGGGAGTCCGAGATTGACTTGGCGAGCTGCTTTTCTAGCCTGTAACCAGTTTTCGATATCAGCCTCGAACCAGCCAATGCTTCTATTGCTCATCGGAGTTGGATGAGGAAACTTGTCCTGCCGCAAGAGCTTGTAGAGCATCGATTTTGATAGCGCTGTCCGAATCAACACCTCATCCATAGGGATGACATGTTTAGTGACATGTGACGCGCTCTCCCTAGACATATGTCCTCTTGAACTCGGATGTTAGGTGCATGCACAGCAGTTAATCTATGCAATAAATATTACCTCTTGATAGCCGTGATCAATGTAGGAGGCACTCTAACACGCAAGTAGATTAAGAACGATTTGCATTTTTGAAATTGCTTATTGATAAACGCCTCACCCCGAGGTGAGGCGTGGCACGATAACTCCTGGCTCAAGAGTGAGATAAGTTGAGTGGTTGAGCGCGCGAGGTTTTCTCGCTAGGAGAAAAGGATTTCAGATCAGTCCAAAGCGGTCACCTGCAAGAATGCCTCCAAGGACTGCTTCTGGCCGATAGCAGGCGTCGAGCAGTGATCTTCAGCTAGGCAGGATCCGGCTCAAACATCTCCACCGGCGCCAATTTAAGCAGCTGCCCCGCCTCCCATACTGTCCCGGCCAGCCACTGATCAATGTCGTGCATCTCAATCGGGATAACGCTGCTCTTGTCCCGCTGGTCAACGAAACTCGAAGTGTTCCCTGTGCAATTGCCAGCTAGCAGCTGGCAACGATTGCTTCAGTTCTTGCTCCAACTGCTTGCCCATGGAAGATGGGCCACAGAACCACACCTGCAATGGCTTGCCGGCCTGATAACGTTGAAGCACCTCTTTGGGCGTCCAGCGATGGCCATCGGCAAAAATATCCAGATGCACATCGGGATGAAACATCGCAGCCTCTTCCAGAGCTTGGGCAAGAGGATCGGCTACATGCTGACAGGCGTATTGCAGCCAGGCCTGTGGGGCATGGCCGTCATGGTGTAGTTGGCCTAGCCACGATAGAAAGGGGGTTGCGCCAACGCCGGCGCCAACCCATACGTGCACGGCACCATCGTCGTGATCCGGTGGCACAAAGCGGCCATAAGGACCGTCCAGCTCCACAACTATGCCGGGCTGCAGACGCTCGGGCAGGCTGCGAGTCCAATCGCCCAGTTGTTTGATGTGAAAGCGCACGACATGATCTTGCTGGTCCGCATCGGACAGCGTGAACGGGTGCGCCTCTTGCTCCCCTGCCAGGCGCAAAAAGGCGAATTGCCCCGCAGCATGGCCTGGCCAGGAATCATCCATACGGCATTGCACCTCCAGCACATCGCCGAGCTGCGTGCACGACAGTACGGTGCCCGCATGGGGATAGCGCGATCGCAGGTCACGCACCAGTTGGATCACGGCGGCAACGACGCCGAGGGCCATTGTCAACGCCAGCAGCCAGCCGCCCACTCCGCTCCAATAGCCAGGAGGAGTCAGCACAATGCCATGAAACACCAGTATCAGATATGCCAGAGGCATGAATCGATGAAACCAGTACCAGCGTTTGTAGGGAACTGCACGACGCGCAAGCGTAACAACCAGCATCAGTATCAATGCATAGAAGGTCCATTCGCCTAAGGTTTTGGCGTAAGGCTTGAGGATGCTGACCCACTCTGGCACCGGCACCTTCGCCAATCTGCCCGAGGTTCCAATCACTGTGGCGACCATTGACTTGGATTCCTTGGCGAGCCAGTGCCCCAGACTCAGAAGAATGGCAATGATGCCCAGCCACTTGTGCAATCGGTAGGCCTTATCCATGCCGCCCAAAGGCGACTCTAGCCAACATGGGCGCAATGCCAAGACCATGATCGCAGTCATGGCCCCCAAAGCCAGAATACCGGTCAGAAGCATGCCTTCTTGGCGCAGCACCCACAAAAAATCTCCCGGAGGGGATGGCGACAGCCAAAAAGCCTCGACGGCCCAGATCACAAAGAAAGAAAAGAGAACAAGAAAAATAGAGCGGCGCATGAGAGCTCTCCAATTCGCTCGAATCCTGCAGCGACTGGATAAATAAGCCGGTATGGGCTTAATGCATACATAAATGGCTACATCGACTCCATAACGGCAGACCAGAAGTTCTGCTTTGCGGTTCAAGCTGTTTCTAGATTGATGTCAATGAAGCTAACCTAACTTCAGGATTAGCTACTTGCCATAGGTCAAGCTCAAACTCAACGGCGAGCCTTGCGGCGCTCCAGTTCACCCGTATAGGCGTTCACATACAGCGCCATGTCCTGCACATTGGAATTCCAGACCTTGGATTTGTATCGGCTATCACTCCATCGGATCCCGCGAATTTGATCGTATCCGGTCGCATGTAACTTGTCATATATCTCTCGCACACTCAGCACAATGGCCAAGGAAGTGGAAGCAGGAGAAGTAGCCTGCACGGAAGCCCTCGCAGTAGGCTCCAGTCTCTGTGCAATGGCCCATCCTGATGATCTGAAAGCGATCACCAACAAAGAAAGCTGCACGCACATTCGACGTAAGATCACGTTCATGAAATAACTCCTGAATGAATGCAAAAGACATAGAAGAATCTTGCTTGCTTTCATTCTTTGAAAGATCATGTGAAGCCAGCATGAATTCGCCATTCATCTAAGGTTCATCTGCTTTAGGAGCTACGGCATTTCACCTTTGGCAAACCCAACCAGCTATGAGGCATCCACATTGAAATAGCTCCCAACACTACGGGCGTGATGATTGCGGTCGATGGGACGGAAATGCCTCTGGTGGAAGGCTACTGAACAAGGGCTGGGTCTTGGTCGCGCCTCTGCTACATTCCCCTTCACAGGAGGAATGAGAGGATGAAAGCTATTCAGGGCGCCGCAGCTCTGCTGGTCGCATTACTCGGTGGACCACATTTGTATGCGCAGCAGATCACTGGGAATGAGCTGCATCAATGGCTCTCTGAAACACAAAAATCTCAAGCGGATACAGCGTCAGACCACCAACAGGTCAATATTGCTCGCGGGTATGCATTAGGAGTTGCCGAGACCCTGGTGTCATCCAAAGTCATTTGCATACCAGACGGCATCACACGCGACCAAATCTTGGACATCATTCCTATGATGCTTTACACCCAGCCGCAGCTTAGGCACATGAATGCCAACTCACTGGTCTCAAGAGCGTTGCAAGATGTCTTCCCCTGCAAGCCCAAATAGATGGCAACTGCTCTACTGCACTCCTTGTTTTGCTCATTGGGTTTCCTTGGATTGGGGAATCACTGGCCAGGCTGCGCGGCAGGTTGCTGCATCAGTTGCGTGGCCATCAGCTCGGATTGCCAGCGCCGTGTATCGCTGACTGCACTGTCCGAATACGCGGCTGAGGGTTGAGGCGTACTCGATGAGGGCGGCGGGGGAAGCGTCGGCAAGTCGCTGTTCGGCATCGGACAGTTGCTTGCGCAGGCCGTCACGCTCACGGCGAGCGCGATCAGCAGCAGCCTGCAAAGCGGCCTGCTTCTGGATGACGTCATTCAGGGCTCCTTGGTATTTTTCGTTAACCGTGCGTTCCACGGCCAGCACGCGCCGGCCTGCGGCCGTGCGTTCATCAGCGATTTGCTCGCGGTATTGGCTGGCCTGCAGGCGCTCGTCGGCCAGCTCTGCCCCAATGCGTGCGGCCTGGAAATACCAGGCCAGTGCCGCGCCGGCAGCAGCGGCCGCCAGGGATGTGTAGATGGTCAGCCGCGCCATGCCAGCCCCCACTCGCTGAGCTCGGCATTCGCATCGCCGCGGATCTTCAAGCCGGGCAACATCATGGACACGCCATTGACGACCAAGCCAGCCCCAAAAGAAAAGGCCAGCGCAAGGCTGGCCAGGGCTGTTTGCAGTTTCGTGCTCATGACTGTGACTCCATGCATGCGTTGTGGCGTTCCCGCTGGCGAGTCCAGACGCCGGCGCAGATCCTGTTGCCCGGCGTGCTGCAGTCAAAGCGCCAGCGCGTGGCCTGACCAGCCTTGTCCCACTGATAGGCCGCCCAGCCCGGGCCCTCGCGGCGGCCGCTGGTCATGAACTTGTAGCCCAGGTATGCGCGGCAGGCGCCCGGGTAGTCGCTCGCCTTGGTCTTGGCCAGCATACTGGAGCCGCGCCAGGCGCCGCAGCCGTACTGCCCAGCGAAGTCCGCGGCATTGTCGAACTCGGTTTGATTCACCAGCGTCTGGCCGAGGCTGTCCCGCACGCATTGCGCGTAAGTACGATCGAGCTCACCCAGCGCCAGCTCAACCGCCCGCTTGCGCGTGATCGGAGGATCAGCCAAGGTCACGCGCCGGCCATCTTCATAGCGCGTTGATCCGTGGCCGATGGTGGGCACATCGCCTTGCGTTGGAACATAAGGGTGTAGCAGAACCTCGCCGGACTGGCTGACGCTCTTTGGGCCATCGCCCTCAGATGCGATCCATGCCGCCCCTGCGGCCGCAGAAAGAGAAAGGGCCGCTGCTGCGACCCTAGTTTTACTGATCATCATGCTGTTGCCCCTCCTGGCTCTTGATGCGCGCCGGATCCCGCCACCATTTGTCGCGCACCAAAAAATAGAGCTGAGCCAGCGTGTAGACCAGAATTGCTATGGTCAGCCAGCGCTCAAGCGTGACCTCGGCCACGGCCCCCGCCATTGTCAGCAGCGTGATCTTGACCGCTGCCACCTTGGTTTCGTTGTCGTTCATAACCCTCCCAGGCATGAAAAAAACCCGCCGAAGCGGGTTGTTTACACATCAGCTCAGAGCTATTCCGCGCGAAAGCATCTGATTACGAGCTGCTGCATAGAGAGCAGTCCGCTCAACGGCATTGGCAGCACGGCCGTTGATCACGCCAGCGAGCGCAATACGCCCAGTGAGCTTGTTAGCGTTGGTGCTGCCCTGTGCGCCTATCTTGGTCGTGATGCCTGCAGTATTCGGGTGCAGCTCGAAGCCTGCACTGATGTTTTTCGAGAACGCGTAATTGATCTGCGGCACGTCCAGCGTGTAGCGCGTGGAATCAAACGTAGCGCACATGAACACGTAGCGGCCGGCGATCGATGCCAGCGGGATATCCGTTGAGTTATCCGCAGCAGCAGCCCCTGTCGATGTATTGCGCAATCCGCAAATCGCGCGCAGCTGACCAGTGTTGGACAAATACAGCTGGCTGCACGGCTGATATGCAGAAAGCAGCATGTGATAGTTCGTAGTGATCGATCCATCAAGCTTTGCAACGAGAAACAACGTCATCGTCGGGCTTGCGACGATTCCAGTGTCGGCACTTTGCGCCGCGAAAATACCGCCCTCAGCGTCGATAGTGCCTGCGAAGCCGGTCGCCGTATGCCCGTTGCCAGTGGCATCGGGGATGCCCCCAGACTCAAGGCGATCAAAGCGATATAACGCCGTGAGATCCGGCACCGCGTACTCAAAATCAGGCACAACGCGTGGACGACCTTGGCCACTCCAGTCCTGGCCTTTGATGCGAATAATTTGGCTCATGCTTTACACCTCAATGGTTCGTTCATCCGTAATGCACCAGTTGTAGAGCTGGTACGGTTTTCCGCTTGCGTCGGTAAATGTTGAGACTTCGTTGTCGGAGTCCCTCAGCAAGCAGCGGGCCCCGGTCAGAGGACCGGCATTGCCGTAGCTTGTGTATGCGGTGCGAACAACAGGTGATGCGCTCAAGGCTCTGCCCAGCTTTATCGTCACCTCATCCGTGCCCGTAATCTCCACACTGGTGATCGGAACAGCACCGGATGCATCTGCAACCTCGAACCCCTTATTCCCAGGATCGGTCACGATCTCCGTATCCCATGCCAAAGGCGGGCGCGGCACGTCGAAGCGGACAATGACCGTGGTGGAGTCCGCGGCCTTGGCGCTGCGGGTTTGCAGGGGTCGCCACTCTTCGCCCTCAAGGTAGACCCGACGACATACCTTGCCCATCTGCTCTCCAAGCCAGCGGTTGCTGTGCGCACTCAGGTGGGTGTGATCAGTGACTGCCAGCATGTAGATCGGCGTGGCAAGGAAGATGTCGCGCTGCTCACGCGCTGCATCACGCTGAGCCAACGCCACGATGGGCGTGTTGTGCTGATAGCGATGGTTGGTCTGATAGGTCAGGAAGGGAAAGCGCACAGGCTTGCCCAAGGCGGCTTGAGCCTGGGCTTTGTGATCAGCATAGAGCTGCACCAAATGAGCCTTGTATGTCTCCGCCGGCATGCGGTCGCGCTCATCAGCCTCACCCTGAATCCAGATCATCCCGCCAAAGGCGTATTCCAGGCCTTCGAGGTCAGCGAACCCTTTCGCAGCCGTCATCGCACTGCCGGCGGCAATGAACGAAGCTGACCCCGCGTTGAGTGCAGTGATTGAGGCGCCCGCTACGCCGTGGATCGACACAGCCACCGAAGGATCAACATCCAAAGGATCAAAACGCGTGAACCTTCCGAGCAACGCATCCTTGATGTGGCCGGCTAGGCCAGATGCGGGAGACTCGGCATTCATTCCATTGACAGTCTCAACAAGCGGTTGCAGACCTGTGAACGCCGAGCTGCGCACGTCTGCCGCAAGTTTTCTGCTGCGCCAAGCATCTGCAGTGGTGATCACTTCCTGGCTGTTGTAACCCAGGGCCAGTGACTGCCCTCTGATGATGAGATGCGTCAAAGCAGCAACCCATTGGCCGGCGCCTACTGCAGACAGCTTGGGATAGACCATCGCCCCTGCTGTATCCCACGCCGCGCACAGGTACCCCAACTCATCGCAGATCACAAGCGAGTAGTCATCTGCCAGTGTCTGCGCAAACATCTGCGCGTCACCGAGATCAAGATCTGCGAACAGCTTGCCGGAGCGCCGGATACCAATACCGACGTTCCCGACTGCATCAGTGACGATAGGCGTGATGTCGTCACCCGGCTGAGTTTCGTAGTTGCCCGTTCCGCGCAGAACATCATTACGCGCAGGGAGCGCCACCGCACGATCCACTGCGAGTGAAGCAGGGAAAGTGGCCAGCCATGTACTGACCGCAGCACTTACCCGGCGATATAAGTGCGCTGCGGCATCACCAGTTCCAGAGACTTTGAAGGTTTCGCCGTCTGCAACAGCCGCCCGGCCGGCGGCCTCCGTGGCGTAGTAATCGTTCTGGATCAGTTGGCCATCTTTCGCAGCTTGGGCCAGCTCTGCCAATATCTGATTGGCGATATCGACCGTTTCTTGATTTGTTGCGTCGCTCATTGGCGGGCCCCTTCATTAATTTGCTTGGCCAGTTGCGCCTGGGTCCTCAGCACGGCAAAAAACGTCGCGTTGTCCATGCGACCTCCTTCAGGACACGAAAAAGCCGCCTCAAGGGCGGCTGGGTTGGTTTGATATGGTCTACGGTGCCGGCGTCGGGGCTGGCGGAGGTGGTGGAGGTGGTGGAGGTGCCACGTAATCCACCGGCAATCCGGTGATCTGGCTGATCCAGTCTGAGCCATCGCTCACGCAAACAGCGGGCCTGTCCTCTAGGTCCAGTGGCACCAGGATGGCCTTGCGCTTGTTGTCACCACCGGCGGGCGGCAGGTTGTCAATGGCGTACGCCGGCAGGCCGACTACACCGGTAAAAACCGGGTTCTCCTTGTTGGCATAGCCAGAGACCGCGTTGCTCACATCGTCCCCTGTCGCAAATGACGTTTCCGTCACCGTGACGGCACCGGCCAGCCACTGCCCGGACTGCTGACCGGTGCTGGCCCGCCAGTCCACCTGCACGACGTAGACACCCTTTTGCAGCACCGTGATGACTTGGTCAGTGGCATTGCCTGGAGCGCTAGGCATGCTGACCCAGGCGCTGCTATCCGCCGTGCGCACCTGGATGAGCAAGGCCCCGCCATTGGTCACACGCAGATCCACGCTGGGATCGACGTGCACCCCGATTCGCCCGGGCGCCGGGTTGGTGAGCACCAGGCCCATGGGCGGGTTCACCTTGTAGGTGGGGTCAGGCTGCACGCCAGGTGCCGGCGGTTGCGTGTTGCTGACGCCAGGGTAGAAGCGCGGCTCATCCTGCTCAAGCGAGAGTTCCACAGCTGCGGAGCCATGGTCATAGGAGCGTTTGATCACCCTGAAAGTCGCATTGCTCAAAGCCAGCAGTGCGTTGTTGACAATCACCCGGTCGCCAACCCGTGCACGCAAGCAGGCCAACGTGCCGCGCCAGACAATCTTCTTGGCTCGGCTTTTTTCCATGCTGATGCTGCCCAGCGTGCGGGCGCGCCAGCCCTGGTCCGTGAACGGCAACCGGATCTGCCCCCAGACCTCGCCGCCGTCATCCTCGACGTACTGGGCGTTCTGCAGCGGCTCGAAGTCCACCGCCTGATTGAACTGGGCCGGGTCAATGAACTGGCCTTTGACACCGTTCCAGGCCTCAGACCGACTGGGCGCGGGGACCATGTTGATGGAGCCCGCAGCCTGGTCATCACCCAGCACCAGCACAGGCGACACATAGACGCCTGCATGGACACCCCAGGTGCCGCCCGGGATGGCATAGCCAGCCATGGCGCCGCACAGATCTTCGAGCACGTTGTCCGGATCCGTGCCGGACTGCCAGGCACCATTGCAGGTGTAGCGCTTTGCTGTGCCCGTGCCGCCAGGCACCGCAACCAACTCGTCACAAGCGTTGGCCGCGGCCACCACACCCTCCACCTGCTCGGGGAACACGCCCTTGCCATAGTCGCCGGCGCGCAGAAAGTCATAGACGCACAGGGCCGGGTTATCGCTCCAGGCGGTGGCGCTGCTGCGCGGGTCCAAGACCTTCTTGCCACGGATGCGCGCCGTGAGCTGTGGCAGACCGCTTTGCAGCTCCTGGTTATTCAGGTCCAGCGTGATCACGCTGTAGCAGATGCCGCGCAACCGATCCGTTGCTGTCCAGGCGCCAGTCAGCCCGGATGAGTCAGCAATGAGCTGTCCATCCGCAATCTGGTCTGCGGCGCCCAGGTGATGACGCACGCGCACATAGCTGGTGGTGGTCTCGCGGCTGTACTGGATGCTCACGGACTGGCCAGCCCACACATCCATGGCGTCGGGATTGAGCTGCACCACCAGGCCTGTCTGGGTGTATTGCGATTCCCAAAGCTGCATCGCCTCATCGCCACCGCCTTTAGTGATCGACACCAGTCGCTGGGTGTCCGCAGGCAGGTTCAGCACCCCAGATAGACTGAATGCGCCAGTGGCGCCTACCGTGCTGGTGCTGGTGCTCGCCCACTTCGATGCGGTGGCATTGCCACTCCCATCTAGCTGCAGCGACTCGCCAGCGATCAACACATCCTCGACGGCATCGCATTCATGCCCGGCCCAGGCAATCACCAAGTCCTTGATCTGATCCTTGTCCCCACGGGTGAACATGGCAACGACCGAGCCGCCCACCGTGGCACGGCCGTAGATGTGCCGCACTTCAGGCGATGCCTCGGCCACGGTCGTGTTGCGATCGGTCAGGCTGGCGTTGTAGGCGTCACGCTGCCGGCGCGCCTCGCGCTTTGCCTTCTGGCGTTGGTATAGGCCAGACCCAAGCATGACCCCCACTCCAATCCACATTGCGGTCGAGGCGGCAATCAGTCCGGCGGTCACAGCCACATTGGCACCGATCACTGCCACAGCCGCAATAGCCGGCGGCATGGCATGAGCAGACGACCACATTCCTGCCAGCATCAGCGCTGCAGCGATTTTCTTCAGCCCACGCGCCATGCCTGCACCCCGTTTTCCAGCCCAAAAAACAAAAGGCCCGAATCGCTCGGGCCCGCCAGTTGATTGCCAAGGCATAGGGCCAAGGCATCCGTTCCATCTCTTCGGTGCAGCACCAGATCGCCACGCTGCGCATACAGCGGCGCGACCGGCTCCAAGCCCAAGGCCGCGACAGCATCAGGCAAGCCGCCCAGTCGGGCGATGACCCGCACTGCCTCACCACGGCTGGCCCACTGGCTGCGCAAATCGGCTACCGGGTCTATCCCTGTCATGGCGGCAATGCCGTCGGCAGCAAACAGCACGCAGTCGTTGGCACCCCATGTGAATGGCTCTGCCAGGCGCTGGCCCACGAGATCGGACAAGCGCAGTTCCCAGTCGGGCAAGCGCTTCATACCTGCTGAAACTTCTTGGTCAGCCATGTTTGCGGCCCTCCAGCCAACTTAGCCATGCGACTGAGCCCGGTGTCACCGGGGTATCTCTTGCTTTGCTGCTGATTCGTCAGCCGCTGACTCATCGCGTTGCGGCTGTCCTTGCCGGGCTGCTCGCATCGCATGGTCAGCGCGCCCTTGTCCTCGCCGCCATCACCCGTGCTCATCTGCACCTGATCCATCACCCCCACATACAGCAGCTGCGGGTCGTCCACCAGTCGGAACTCATCGTCCATGATGGCCATGTAAAGCCTGAACAAGCGGCCGCGATAAGTCTTCTCGCTGCCCACGGCCAGAGACAGGATGCAAGAATCAGGCAATGCCAGAGACACATCGATAGCGGGATACTCGATGTTCTCGGCCTGCTGCACCCCGCTGATGCCCATCACCCCGGGAAGGTAGGCCCATTCATATCCAAGGGCCTGCAGGCTTCCCTCCCAGGTGCTCAGGCGCATGGTGCCTGTGGTGAACTGCATATCTGCCAGCAGCGCCACAGCCGTTGCCGGCCGCTGCGCCTGCAGCAGCTGGTTAGGTGTAAGCATTCAGATCTTCCTCAAAGGTGAGCGTCTGCCCCTTGACGGCCATCCCCTCCTGCCGAACCTTGGGGCTGACCTTGAGCTTGAACAGGCCTGTGACATTGCGCACCACCACCGGTGCGCCATCTGCAGGGCTGCGGCGGATGGGCGGCTCAATCCAGAGCTGCGCCTTGCCGTCCGCGTCCGGCGTGGCGGCCTCCAGCAGCATGTGCATGCCGTCGCCGTAGCTGATCCAGTGCCCGGACCGCAGCGTCAGCCCAGGCGGCCAATTGCGCGTCGCCAGAGTGGATCCAGTTTGTCCAGCGCCATCGACCTGCACGCCGTACTCATCCCAGACGCTGACGGAATCCGCAGGCACATAGGCCGGCGGAAGCGCGCCCGCCTGCATGGCCAGGATGGGGCGGCGCATCTTGAGGTGGATCAGGCCATGGGCCGGCAGCAGCGCATAGGCCTGGGCCAACACATCGCCGGCTTGGCCGCCAAAGGTCAGCCAGCACCGCCAGCGACCGCCCGCTGCGGTGGCCCCACAGGCATTGACCGGGCCGTACTGACTGACCACCGCGCCGGTCAGGGCATCAAAGACAACGCCTAGGGGAGCCGCCACACCCGCACCAGCGACCGACAAAGCCACATGTGCCGACACCGTGGCCGAAGCCTCCACCACCGCCACATACGGAACACCAGCCCGCAAAGCAGCTGTGGCGTTCTGAAAATAGTCCGTGGTCTGCCGAACCTCCACCTCCTCGCCAGCAATGGCCACCGGCGCAGGACCGATGCGCCCCCAGCGCGTCCACTGGCTGGACCATGGGAGCATCTGCACCTCCTTGGCGCCACCGCCCGGCACCACGCTGACGCGCCCGGTGCGGCGCATATCACCGATGCGAAGCAGATTGAGACCGCCCCGCAACTGGCGCAATGCAGCTTCAATCTGGGGCAGCATCGACGCCGGGGCGTCCGTCAGATCCATTGAAAAAGCCCACCGAGGTGGGCCAATCAATTTATCGTAAGACGCGCCGCTGAATGCACTCACCGAGCCCGTCATGGGTTGCAAAAGCTCCCACTCCTGAGAGCTAGGCCGCATTCGCAGCTGCTTTGGCCAATCAATGATGCGTTGGGTCATACCATGTTCCGAGACATTTTGTAGAGCAGCTCCTGCTGTGCCTGATCGCTGGCGGTCTTCATTCCCTTGAACACCAATGCCTCCACCTCAGCCCGATCCGTCCGGCTATCGATGTGGATCCTGGGCTGCAGGATCATCTGAACGCCACCCAGGCCAGAAGGCCCGCTGAGCGCAGCCGCAGGCGCACCGCCCACCAGTCCACCCTCGGCATAGCCATTCATGCGATTGAGCAAGCCCAGGCCAATGCGCCTGGTGCTCTCTGCGTTGATGACGTACTCACCGCGGTGCACCACGCCGGCAGGCTCATACTTGCCACCGTCTCCGGTGTAGCCGCCAGATGAAAGACTGAGGCCGGGCAATGCAGAACCAACCACGCTACCCCACCCGGAAACCCCAGAGGTCACAGCTCCAGAGGCTTGGATCCCCGCAGCAGACCAGCCGCCACCCAGCAGGCCACCCACAGAACCCAGCAGGTTGCCAAACAGCCCAGACATCTGGGCGCGAATCTGAATCCGCAGAAGGTCGGCAATGATCGAATTGGCCAGATTCTTGAAGTCCAGCTTCCCGGTCATTGCGAAGCTGACCAGAGCATCCTCCATGCCCTTGAAGGCATTGGTGAAAGCATCCGCAGTCTGCTGCGCCACATTGCCGGCTTGGTCTGCGTAGTTCTGCATTGCAAAACTCGCACCCAACTCCCATCGGCTCTGCATCGCATCCAGCTCCGTGTAAGTGGCCTGCGCAATGCGAATGCGCTCATTCTTCTCAACCTCCAGATAAGCCAGGCGCTGATCAATCTGATCCTGCTGCTCCTTCGAGAGATTGGCAGTGAACATGCGTCGGTCGCGCAGATTGCGCTCCTCTGCCAAGTAGCTGTCCTCGATCCCCCACAGGTTTTCCGCGCGCTGTCGGCCCTTGCTGCCCATCCAGGCCGAGTCGACAGTGCGCTGCTGCTGAATCCGCATCTGCTCCATAGCACGCTGGTGCGACTCAGCCAAGGCCTCGAAGGCCATCCGCTGGCGATCCAACGCCAACTTCTCTTCATGAGACAAGGCCTTGAGCTTCTCACTCTTCTCCAGCTGCTTATCAACCAGCTTGGACTTGGCGTCCTCAATTTGCTTTTTGACGGCCAAGGCATCGATGCCTTTGGCCTTCTCTTGCTGCAGGCGGGCAATCTGCTCCTGCAGGGCGGCTTCCTCCACCTTGCTGGACTCCTCAATCAGGGAGCGTCTCTGGCTGTAGTAGCTCTGGTCATCAATCAGGCCGGACTGGCGCAGACGGTCAAGATCCTTTTGCTTTCCATCGATGATGCGCACTTCCTCGCGGGCAGCATTCTGGATCTCGGAGAGGTCAAGGCGACGGGAAGCAGGCGCCGTGCTGCCTCCCTTCTGCTCCTTCTCCTCATACTTCTTATTGATGCCGGCAACGAGCAAGTCATACTGCTTCTGAGCATCTGCGCTGGTCTTTGCTGCCTCTCCGTATTTCTTCTCAGCGGCAGCCAGCTCAAGGCGCTTCTGCGTCTGCTTGTCATAGTGCTTGCTGGCTTCTGCACTCAGATTGATAAGTGCCCGCTCACGTTCACGAGAGCCTTGTACATAGGTATTGGCCGACTCGGAGAGACCCAACATCTCGCGCGCCTTGTCGAGCCTATTCTGACGAGTCTTGAGGCCCTTGGCATAGCTGCCAGTGCTCTCGGTCACAGAGTTGGTCGGGCCTCGCTCCTGGTAGTCATTGACCTCCTTCTGCAGTCGCTCCACCACAGCATGCATGCCCTCCTGTCGGCCGAGCGACTTGATCATGTCGATCACTTCGGCGCCCACATTCCGAATGGCAATCCATCCCTTCTCCACCAGGCCCAAATTGGCGGTGATCGTGCTGGTAGCGCCGGCAATGGCCGAATCGTAGGCGTCCTGGGCCACGCGGGCTGCATCCGTCTCACGCCCCACTTCCTGCAACGACTTGATCTGCTCAAAGGTTGCCGACGTCAGGAAGTCCATTTGCTTGTTCAGATCAAGCACGGCCTTGACGGGATCTTCACCCAACTTCTTGAAGTCCTTGGCCACCTCCTCCACGGATTGCCCGGTGGCACGCTCCCATTCAATCGCTGTCGTGGTGTAGCGCTGCAGGCGTTCAGCACCAACGCCAGCATTCGCTGCAAATGTGACCAGGGCCTCGGCCGCTTTGGCCTGGGTAATACCTGCCACGTTATCCATGGCGGCCGACATGTCCACCAGTTGCTGGACGCTGGTGCCGGCCTGGTTACCAGTCTTTTGCAGAACGACCAGGAATGCATGGGCCTCTTTGGCGCCTGAGTACAGGCCGTAAGCCAGTACGCCAGCTGCTGCTGCCGCAAGCGTGAACGGGTTCACCATCCCCAGCACATAGCCGCCCAGTGCCTTGGCGGCCTCACCCGCCCCACCAAACATGGACATCAGCTGAGAGCCCTGCTGCAGGAATACCGTCATGGCGTTCTGCCCGCCCTGCAGCGACACGATGATGTCTTGGAACTGCGCAGGAACACCACGCATCGCAGCAGAGTGAGCGCGCTCACTCATGACATATTGGCCGGACTGGCTCAGGCGCTTTTGCGCAGCCTCTGCCTGGCGCAACTGGTCGATATAGGGCTTGAGCACGTCACCCGAGATACCGCGCTGCTTGGCCAGAATCTCGTAGTACTCCGAGCCGGCCTTGCCACCCGACTGCATGGCCACCGTGGCGCGCTGGATGCTGCCGACCATGTTTTTCTCGGCCCGAGACATGGCGACTGCAGCCTGCTGCGGCTGTGTCTCCAGGGGCTTGAGACCCTGTGCAGCCTTTTGGCCTGCAGCCTCCACGCCTGCGGCCATGCCCTTGGCTGCCGCCACAGCGTCAACGGCACCCTCGCGCACACCCGTGGCGTCCAGCGAGGCCTCAATCTGGACTTTACGGCGGTCGGTATCGCTCATTTTTCAGCCTCGGCATAGATTTCTTGAAGTGCGGCAGCCTCCATGACCCGCACCTCGGCACGCAGCCGGTCGTGGTCTTCATGGGGGATTTCGCGCGCGCGGAGTTCGTCGGCCAGCACGCTGTAGTCAAGGCCCACCACCCCGCCTGCGCCGACGCGCCACTGCGTCTGCAGGGCCTCGAACAGACTCCAGGCGGTCCAGTTTTCGGGCCAGACCTCGACGCGGAACATGTCGGCGTACTGGCTCACAGGCAGCCCCCAGTCCTTGAGGTACTGGGCATCCGGGAGCTGCGTGTACCGGGCGCGCACTGCCGCAATCAGTTTCCCAGGCGGCCCTCGATGCAGAGCCGGCGATAGGTATCCATCACTGCCTGGACTGCGGCAGGCAGCTCAGTCGCCAACTGGATGCAGTTGTCCAGGGTGAAAGGTACATCCAGCCCCCAATCCTGCAGACAGCCATGGATGTACTGCCCGTTGAGCTGCACCACTCCGCGCTGCTGCTGCGTGGATGGCTGGCCGACAGTGGCATCAAAAGCGGGAGGTTCAACCGCGAAGATGCCATCCAGAAAAGCGCCAAACTCCACGCGGTCGCGGTAGCGGAATGTCACGGGCAGCAGCCCCTCCGTCCCATCCAGCATGGAGATCTTGAGAGAGTGGACAATGCCCTTGGGCCGTTGGCCCAGCACGATCTGGCGTGCAATCTGTTCGCTCATGATCAAGCAGCCTTAGGCAGGTTGGTCGGTGCGCCACGCAGCAGCACCGTGGACTTAGTGGTCTGCTCGTTGCCTTTTTCTGTGCTGGGCACATCGTCGTAGGCCAGCTCGCCCACGTAGTAGCTAGCAGAGCCGTCCTTGAACTGCAAACGGTGCACAGACTCCAGGCCATCGGAGGCCTGCAGTGCAGCGCGGGCCACACCATCTTGCTTCCAGCTGATGGTGTATTCCAGGCGGCGCGCGTTGCGGCCCAGGCCGAACTCCTGGTCATCAGGGACGTCCAGGTAAGAGCTGGTGCCGGTCTTGATATCGCCGCCGGTCAGCCCAAAAGTAGGCAAATAAGGCAAGCGCTGCCATTCGTCAGCCACCAGTGGAATCAGCGCTACCGTGCCGCCCGGAGGAAATTTGGAGAGATCGAGGGTGTCGACGCCGTCCAGTGTGACGCTATCGGCCGTCACGGCTTTGGCCCGGGCGACGCGCCCTTCCAGCTCGGGATAGTCTTCGCTGGTAATGACCACCACAGCGTTGACCGTCAAGGTGTTGGCCACCTCCACCACCGCGTGCGCGGCATTGGACATTTCACCGGCAGCCAAGGCCGTCAGAGCGGCGGTGTACAGATAGAGTTTTGCCCCGTCGGGCAGAGGAACTTTGCGCATGGTTGTGCCCCTTTCAGGCAAAGAAAAACCCGCCAGGTTTCCCGTGGCGGGTATGGAGCCCTTACGGGCAAAAAGAAAACCGCCCGAGGGCGGTCGTATATCGAATCTCAGGGGCTTACGCCCCACTTTTCCCGGAAATCACGCTCCATCTTTTCGCAAGCCCCAGCAATAAACCGTGCACCACCGCTGGTGTTTGACTTTCGGGACTGCTCACTCCAACACAAGTCTATTGCTGCACGCTCATTTCCACGCTCACGACCATCAGGTGTGCCGCTGATATACGCGCCAAAAGCAAGCAAGGCCAAGAAGCCGACAACGGGAACTCCAATAATCCACTTCCAAATGCCACGCTTTTTAGGCTGCGATGCTACCGATTCTCTTGGTGATTGGGCACTGCTCCGAAGCGGAGCACCACAATGCGGGCAACTAAACGCCTTATCGCTAATTTCTTTCCCGCACTCTGAACACGCAATCAAAGCCATGCCCTCTCCTATTCAAATAGGAGGGGATGCTATCAAACCCAGACTTGGCCCTTGTTCAGCCGCCCGCTTCAGCGGGCGTTACCAATTCGACCACCGGAGCCCTGCCATCGATTGAGATAGTGCACAGCAGTCTGGAGCTGACCAAGAGCCTCATCCACTTCAGTCCACCCACTTACAAGCAGGTCGTGTAGCGTTTGAGCCGCATCGTGCAAGTCGTAGCGAGCCGGGCCGGCGGGCAGGTTGTCACTCCAGTTCCTGATGTCTGTTGCGATGCTTTTGGCAACTTCGATAGTGCGACCATTGGCGGGGTGAGGATTGGCCGGGTTGTAGCGATACATTCCGATGGCCGGCGGACTGACACGCAGTTTTAATCGCGGTAGCTGGTCAACTCGCTCATCGACCACCTCCCAGTCAGCCGTATGTCGCGCGATGATCGAAACCGCTTCGCTGAATTCGTGGCGCGGAATTTCCCGATATCCCACCTTGAAGTGAGCCTTGAGTTTGCTCCAGCCTTGCATCATCAATGCGCCTTGCTTTGCTTTTGGCTGACGCTCAACTGCGGACTTGAGCATCAAGCGCAGGGTTTCAGCTTCTTCAGCGGTCAGTGAGTCGCCGGGGTTGACTGCAAATGCTTGGCGCGGGTTGATCGCAATGCCCTCATTCCAGTAGCTCCACAACACGTCATCGCACTCGTTCTGGTACCGAATGACGCGGGCACGGACTTCAGGGCTCTTAACCTTGCCAGGCTCGATAGTTGTGAGCCATGCAGCCGTCTTCCGAATCGGCAGGCAAGTCATAGCTTGATCGCCACCTGCGGAAGGTATTGTCAAGTTGACAATACCCCAGCGCGACTCGTTAGTAGCCACCTTTCGAAACTGGCTACCCCAATCCAAACCCATCGCCAGAACAATGGGTTTCATAGGTGTATACGGCTGGCCGTTGTGCTCCACAACATACAGCTCTGCCCCGTGGAACGGAACAGTGATTGCGCGATTGACGTTGATTTCTGTAGAATCCAGCATGTTGAATCCTTCTGTCAGAGGTTGGGTTTGTACATTCGACGCCTCGGTTGCTGCAACTTCCGGGGCGTTTCCTTTTTCAGGCCTGCTTTTCATGCTGGGCCTCACTTCTCTCCTTTGCCTCTTGAACAACTTTGTTCACTATCCAATTGGCGGAGCGCTCTTGATCTACTGCTGCTTGATGCAGCCACGCGTGTAGCTCGGGCTTGAGTCGTACCTGTACAGGTTTTGGCGCGTATTCAACGTGCTTCGTATTCATGATCACCTTTCTGCAATTTCTATGCACCATCTGTGCACACCACAATTCTAAGCACGGTGAATAGAACTTTGCAAGTACTTTTCATGGCACAGTGCATAGATGGCGAGAACAGATCCAACCATTTACATGCGCATACCGCAAGAGTTGAAAGATGCTCTGGATGCGGCAGCCGCCGAAAACAAGCGCTCCCTGACCGCCGAGGTTGTTGCGCGCCTAACAGCTAGTCTTGACCCTCAGAACGACCCCTCCGCTCTTCAACAGAAGATGTTGGAGATGGAGGGCGATGCTGCACTAGCGGTCCTGCAAGCAAGCAAGACAAAGTCGGACCTCTTGGCGGCGCAATTACTCGTCATTCAGATGGCGAAAATGTGCCCGCAGGAACTAATAGCCAAAGACTCCAGCACCAGCCAACTCATTCAAGAGATCCTTGATAGGGAAGGCGAAATCATGCAAGAGACGATCACAAACATGATTGATGGTCTGCTGGGCGTAAAAAATGCCATGAACAAGCGCATCGAAAGTGGCCAGCTAAAAGTAGTGCCTCACAGCGATGAGCCAACTGCGTTTTCCGAGGTTATTGATCGCATCAAGGATTTGCGGAGCAGCACCCAGGAGCTAAACGAGCTCGTGACGAAGTCTAAGCCGCGTTCAAAAAAAACCTCGTCACATTAATTCATGCACATGTCTGAGCCTGCACGGTCTTTTGCAGCAAAAGGTATGAGCTAAGCACGATCTTCTCCATGAGCTGCAATGGATTCAATCATCAGCCGGGTTGCACCTGCGGTTTCCGCGGCGGGTGGGGTGGCTATCGATCTTTCGATCCTTTGCAGCGGCGCTTTGACAATGAGCCAAGGCCGCGTCAGCTTGGTTTCCAGCAAGGAACCGCGCAACCTTTGTCCGGTGGCTTCACAAGGCCTGGAGCAAAATGCCCGGTCTGTGGCGATACCGTGTACTTTTATCAATCGCCATACGGCGGACGCGTCTTCTTCGACGATCTAGGACCTCCCTGGCCGAAACACCCCTGCACCGATAACATCACAGCTTCAAGCAAGGCTAAGGCTGCTTCACATACCAGTTGGCACTTGAACCAATGGCAGCCTCTCACCCATGCGTCAACAGCAGAAATTTCTCCCGTCCGCGGTATCTATCGAATTTCAGGTCGCATCTCTGATCGCGACCACTCATTCTTCTTTAGAGCGTATGACATCGTCATGGCGGAGATCGTCAGAATCCAAAAAATTGGCCGAGGTAAATTCGCGCTATCAGTTCTAGATTTCAACACTGTTGATCAAACTTGGTGCGTCTGGGATGGCTTCGCCTGGACAGATTCAGAGGCGCCAGGCTATGGCGAACCGTTGATCAAAACATCCTCTTGGAAGTCATTCAGCCCAGCAGCTAAAGCTGTTCAACCGAAAGCTCACCAGCAATTCAGCGAAGATATGCACCCATGCCCGCACTGCGGCGACTTGGTGCGTTTTAAGAACCTGACCAGACATATCGCTAGGGTCCACTTGCGCACATCAGCCAAATACCCGACATCCTGGGATCTCAGGAAGTAGAGAGATCGACCACTCGCGTCGTCTAGAACGACTCCGGCATTGCACTTTTGGCACTCAGAACGACACGTCGAAATCCTGATCACCACTAAATAAGTTCATGTCATGGTCGTAGTCATCGCGCAAGCCCCCGCTGGGACGGATCAATAACTCTGGATGCGACCGTAACGTACTCACGAGCTGCGGCATCAGCCGCTTCGGCTCAAGGATGTCAGCGCTGAAGATGCGCACCTGTACAAAAGCAGTTTCGACCTGGGCGTCTTCGTTGTCCATGTAATCACTGCTGTTGCCGCCAACGCGCTGCCATATCACGTAAGGAGTCTGCGCATTGGCCGGCGCCACGGTGCCAAAGCAATTTGGGATCACGGCCGCAATGGCTGCATGCAGAGCTTCATCCATCACTTCACCCTTTCCAATGCTTGCCAAAGCACATCAGCAGAGGCCAGCACTGCTGCAGGCTCCGCGCGCAGCGAGCCGCGCATGAAGGCCTTGCCCGGTATGTAGACCGGCCCACCCGGGCGGGGAAGGTAATAGGCATCCTTCTCCGCCTGGCTGGCCCGGCGCCGCGGCTTCTTCTTGCCGGCGCTCTCCGGCCGTGCCAGCGTCACCCAGCCCTTTCGGGTCATTACCACCTGGTAGCGCTGCCAAAAGCCGTTCTCCAGCAGATGGCCGTGCGGCGCAGTCTTTGCGTTCCAGCTGATGTGATACTCGGCAATTCCCTGACCGCTGTTCTCAGGTGAGAAGGCCTGATAGATAGCCTTGTCCAGGTTCCCCGAGAGCTTCTTGATCCTGGCGACGTTGGCCTTCGCTGTGTCGTAGAACACCTGGGCGGCTGCCTGTGCCGCCGGCCGGGCCGCTTCCTCAGCTGCGTCTCCCAGATCATCAAACAGCGACTCAACCCCCGAAAGATCGATAGAGGCAATGAGTGCATTGCTCCCCCTAGCCATTGGTCACCTCACACACCAGATCCACATACTCGCGGCGCTGCCGCTCTGGCAAAACGGCCTTGATGCTGTATTCCACGCCTGCACAGACAACACGCATGTCAGCCTTGATGTCAGTGCGCCATCGAATTCGGATACTGACTTGAGCTTTGCTGGCCACCTGCCCTGCACGCACGGTTTCGCTGCCCGAGGCAAAGCGAATGTTTGCCCAGGCCTTTGCAACCTCTTCCCAGTTGTTCGATAGCTGGCCAAGCCCGCCGCCAGGCAAGCGGCGCTGGATGTGGATGCGGTCTCGAAGACTTCCTGCGTCCATGGTCAGAACCCCGGTTGCATGTTGATGCTGGACAAAAGAGCGGCGCTGATGTGCGGAGGCGCTTTCGCCCCTTCGCGCTGCCCCATCAACTCACGATTGGCGTAGAGCCAGGCGACAACCAGCAGCATCCAGGCGCGCACGCCTGCGTGCGTCGTGATGTCGATACCTGCTGTGTATGTGATCTGCGCAGCCTTGCCGACAAACCCCGATGCCTGAACCAAAGTGCGCCGGCCACTCTGCGCAACGACAAAAGGCACAGCGTCGCCGCTGACAGTGACACCCTCCACCTCAATCACGCCGCCGCGGGCAAGCACCGAATGGCCGGCGTCACTGGCCTGCTCGATATAGCGCCCCTTGCGGATGGCTGAGCCACTGACCTCCTCGGCCAGCGCGCGTGCGGCCGGGATAAGGACGCCTTCAAGGTAGGCATCCTCTTCCGCACCATCCACTCGGCATTGCAGCTTCACCTCGGCTAGTGTCAAAGGCTCATCGCCAAGGTACTGGGCAATCATGCCTTGGCACTCTTGGGTGCTTTGCCTGCTGGCTTGGACTGCGACTCGGAGGCCTGGGGCGCTTGCTGCGCGTCCTCCGCAGGAGGCTGCTCGGGTGCCAGCTCCTGCAATTTCTCCTCAGCAGCGCCAACTTGGGTAGGTTGGACACCATCCAGCTCTTGCTCAACTTCGTCTGCATCAGGCTCGGCATCAGACTTGGCCACACCCAGATCCTTAAGATGCTTGGCCGCGGCCGCATCAAAGCCAGCGCGGTCGCCCTTGGCGTAAGCCCCGAAGGGCTTGGTGAACAGTACGACTACTTTTTCCATGACTCACTCCTTGAACGCCCCGGCCAGCGGCCAGAGCAGGTCAAAACAAGGCGGGCTTAGCCGAAGCTGGAGCCCCACTGCACGTCCTTGAGCACCACGATGGATTCGACGTGGCGGGGGCCAAAGTCGTGCTTGGCAATCACACGAATCAGGGTCTGGTCGCGCTGGAAGGCGGAGATCACATTGCCTTGGCCATCCTTGTAGGTGGCCTCCTTGGAGTAGTCGATCACCAGACCTTCGTCTTCACCGATGAAGCAATCACCGAAGTCGGCCAAGTACAGCTCCGAGCCGTTGGAATCTGCCCCTACAGTCAGGTTGGCAGGAATCTGCGTGGTGAATGCAACGGCATAGCCCTTGAGGAAGCCGTTGTCCAGCTCCGGGTAGGCCTTGTTGCCGTTGCCATCGCGGATGGAGGCCAGGAAGCGGAAGGTGCGAGGGTTCATGACCCAACCGACGCTGGTCATGTTGGCGTTGGCGTTCTCCAGGCGGAACAGTGCCTTGTTCAGGTCAGAGTCCACCTCTGCAAGCGTCGGCGTGGCCGAAGTCGGCGCGAACACATTGGCAGCCAATGCCCAGTGGCGCAGGCCCTTGGGCGTGTTGGAGGTACCGTCATCGCGCAGAAAGGCCTTGTCTTCGCGAGCCGCAAGCGCGCTAGTCAGGTCGCCCACCACGATGGCGTCCACATTCGGATTGGCCGAAGAGTTGGCCAACAGGTCATTGCTGATAGGCACCAGGGCTGCCAGCTTCTTGCCCGACAGCTTCAGGTCGTCGAACTCGCCCTGGGTTGCCGGCACATCGGAATCAGAGCCGATATAGCCAACCACAGCACCACCCTTGAGGCGGGGGATGGTCATATTGCCGTTATTCAGGGGCAAGGGACGCGCGCCCAGCTTGCGCACCGTGGACTTGGGGCGCAGCAGCTCGATCACCTCGCTGGACAGATTGGTAGGCACCAGCACACCACCGGCAGACGACGTCAGCGTATTCAGCGAAGCGGCAATATGCTCGCCGTAGCCGCGCTCAATGGCAAGTTGCGCTGCGGCCTGGCGATTGCCTTGGGCAGCGGCCAGCGCCACCACCATCTTCGCCATGCCGGTGCCAGGCGCCTCAGGTTGCTTGGGCTGGGCAGGCACGGTCTTGGTTGCAGTCACATCCGCGGCGGCAGAGACAGGCACAGCGGCCGCCGCATTCATGCGCTCGGCAGACTCCAGGCGCGCGATCTGGCCGGACATGGCCTCGAATTGCGCCTGCAACTCGCCAAACTCTGCCTGCTGCTCGGCAGTCAGAGAGCCGTTTTCGGCCTCCAGCTTGGCCAGGGCTTGCACGCGGTCGTTGATCTTGGCGCGCTCGCTACGGATTTCATGGATTTTGGACATAACGTCTCTTTCAATAGAAAAACCCGCTCAAGGCGGGTTCAGTGATGCCCACGGCGGGCGCAAACAAAACTGCCAAGGCAGTAAAAAATGAGGAAACGACTACGACGTGCAGCCGCCTGTGAGGCAGATTCCGGGATTTAGGACTGCGTCTGGCAGTTCATGGCCACGGCGCGCGCGCTAAAACTTCGCACAGGCTGAGGCTTGCGGTTGGAGCCCACGATGGCTGCAATGCGGTTGATGGCCGCTTGCGGTGGTTCGATGCGGTCAGCCAATCCCATTTCGATGCCCTTGGCACCGAAGTACACCCCCGCTTCGGTACCGCGCACCGCTGCCACTGTCAGGCCACGATTGCGAGCCACCAGCTCTGTGAACTCGGCATAGTTCTGCTGCACCAGTTCGCTCAGCCACTGCGCGGCTTCGGTACTCAACGGGGCATCGCTGGCCAGATCAGCCTTGCGGGCGCCGGCAAAGATGGTGGTGACTTTGATCCCCTGCTCTTCATAGCGCTTGCTCATGTCCACATGGCGCGCGATGACACCGATGGAGCCCACGCCCGAGGAGTTGCTGAGCACGATCTCGTTGGCTGCGCTGGCCAGACCGTAGGCGGCTGAGTAGCAGGAGAAGTTGACGATGGCCGTGATGGGCTTGATGGAGCGGGCAGCAAAGATCTCTTCCGCCAGGTCGGTCATGCCGGTGGCTGAGCCGCCGGGGCTGTCCACATCCAGCGCAATATGTTCCACCGCATCGTCAGCCAGCGCGGCTTGTAGCTGAGAGCGAATGCCTTCGTAGCTGGTCATGGTGGTGCACATGTCCATGTGCGCGGATCGCGAAACCAAAGCGCCATGAATGGGCAGGACGTAGACACCGCTCTCACGGGCGGCGTTGAGGCGGCGCTCTGCCGGCGAAATGGCGTTGACTGGCTCGTCATCCTCCATGGCCATGATCTGACCGCCGGGGTTGAGGTTGACGATGTTCAGATTCATCGCCTGGTTAGCCCAGTTCACAGCCATGTCCAGCCAGTCTTCGCGCACCATCTGCGGGGTGTTGAAGATCATGCTGGCGATACGAGGGAAGTTTTTCATGTAAGGGCCTTCTGGATATCGCGGACTTGCTCGTCCGATGCATCAGTGAGTTTTTCGGGCATCTGCGTGCCGGCCCCGACCATATTCAGGGGCTGCAGGTAGACATCGCCGCCGGTGACTGGCGGCAGGTTTTCCAGGCGGCGGATATCGTTGACCGACAGCCAGCCCCACTGGCGAGCCACGGCGTAGGCTTTGAAGCGCGCTTCCTGGTTACCGCGCAGCAGGCCGCCGATGTTGAACTCGATGTAGTAGCGGCTTCGCTCCGATGGCAGCAGCAAATCGCGCTGCAGCGCCTGCTCATGACGGCGAAGCCATGGCATCAGGGTATAGATCACAAATTGGATCTGGAGGTTTTCCACGTTGTTGTACGTGGCAGCCTCCATCATCCCGACCATGGGTGGCGGCATCTTGTAGATGCGGGTGATGTCCACTGCGGCCAGCTTCAGCGCCCCGATCAGCTCCGCATCCACGTTGTTCATGGACAGGGCTTTGAAGGTCATGCCCTCTTGCAGCAGCGCCACCTTGCCTGCATTGGGCGCGCCCCCGAACTTGGCCTGCCAGTTGTTGGTCAGCGCATCAATGGCGCTTTGCTCCTTGATGGCCGCGGCTTCCTTGGGGCGCTCCAGCACTCCGGACAGCGCCGTGCCATGCAGAAAGGACTTGCCGCCGTACTCCTCCAGTGCCAGCGCATAGCCAATGCTGTTGGCGTGCAGTGCGATGGGCGACAGACCCGTGTACTTGTCCAGCGATACCCAGCGCACGTGGTGCACAAAGCGCGCAGGCACCGGCTCCTTGCCATCAATCGAGTAGTACGGCTTGAGGTCCGGGCCCTTGAACACCTGAACATCGCCCGGGTTGAGCGGGATCAGCGCCGTGGGGTTGCCGCGGCCGTCGCGCTCAATGAAGCTGTAGGCGTTGCCACGCAGCCCCAAAGCCGTTTGCGCATACTCACGCGACTCGAACGGCGTCTGCCAATCGTTGGGAGCAAACTTGAGCAGCGCATAGGCCGGGTGAGCATCGGCAGACTTGCGGGAGCCGTCCTCCAAGCGCTCGAACACTTCGAGCGGTAGTTGAGCAACAGACTCAGCCAGCAGCGACACGCAGTTCTGCAACACCGGCAAGGCCAAGGCCGTCTGCGGCGTAACCAGCTGGCCGGCTGCTGATTGCTTGGAGCCACCAATCATGGATGACAGCCAGCCAACGCGGGTGCCTGTCTGCTCGGCTGTTTCTCGTTTGTTGAACAGCATCAGCTCATCCGATCAATGGCAACGCCTGCAACCAGCAGCAGGCAACCGCCCACCATGGCCGCGGCGGCCAAAGAGAAGTGCGCGGCAATGCCGGCCAGCAAACAGACAAAGCCCACCACCATGAATGCCAAGCCCACATGCTCGCGGGTAATGAGGTTGAGGAGGTTTTTCATGGCGGAAGCCCTGGAGACGGGAATAAAAAAGCCACCCGAGGGTGGCAACCACGAAAGAGCAGTGTGGTGATCAGTTAAACAAGAGTGATGGCTGGGCCTGCGCCAACAAAGCAGCGAGTTCAGCCTCAAGAACAGGCTTCTCCTGCTTTCGCATGTTCAGCCCACGTCCGTGAAAGCTGCCGCGACGAGCGCTGTCCAAGCACTCGAGTTCCTTTTCCATGCAGCGATAGCGCAGCCCATCACGCTGGTTCCGGATGTATTCCGCCATCGCTCTGAATGCCTCGATGTACGCGATCTGATGCTCTACAGCTTTTTTTCCCGTCATTCTTCCGACCAAGAACTGATAGCCCTCCTTGGTCATAGTGAACATTTCGTACTGCTGGCTGTTTTGCGCGTCAATATAGTGGGCTTCCTTGAAGTTCAGGAGACCCCATGATCCAGCTTCGGCAACCCGCTTGCGGATCAACTGCATCACGTTGTCATGGCGCTTTTTGTGAACTTGGGCCACGCGCAGCGAGTCGGTAATCAGGATGTCACCATCAGCGCTGATGAAGTCCTGGAAGTTCAGTGCTTGGATTTCTTGCATACATGCTCTTTCATGTCTAGAAACGAAAAAACCGCCTCGGTGGGCGGTTTGCTGTTGGCTGCTGAGCAGCTCTTCTGATGCGGAAACGAAAAAGCCCGCAATGCGCGGGCTTGGGCTACTGCCAGTTGGCACCAGCTTGCCTGAAAACTACCACAAGTCTCTATGTGGTAAAACTCCTGTCATCAACTTCGCCATCATCGACTTGAGCAGCATCGGCTAGATGCCTATTCCGATGTCATAAATACTGACCTCTTGCTCGACCTGCTTTCCAGGCATTGCGCGACCAATCGCCATGATCAGTGCTACGGCTCCGTCAATCTTGTTGTCGTTGCCTTGCTTGATAGGGCGCACGATGTCGTCGTTGCCGACCAGATGCTTGCCGATCACATTACCCATGCACCAGGTCATGAGCGGGTTGCCATCATGATGAAAGCGCCCTGACATGATGGCAGCCTCCAGCTCCTTCATCGGATCGCTCATGTTGGTGTAGTTTTGGATGATGGTGATCGGCAGCAAGCCTTCGTCGTCGAGTTGGTGGGCCAAGTTGGTGGCGCCGTGCGGATCCATGGGCGAAGCTTCGACAGGATTGAGCCTTGCAGCATCCTTGGCTTCTTCCAGAATTTCGCGGTAGTCAATCTCGGCACCATCGGTGGTCAGCAGGTGTCCTGTGTTGACCCACTTCTGCAAGCGCTCGGCCATGCGGCGGTTGTCACTGTTGTTGACCGTATCCTCTGGCACCCAGAACCGTGGAGCGATGCTGTAGTAATGGCGTTTACCGTCAATGTCGCGCCAGAACAGGCGGGCCATGCTGTTCATGTCCAGCTTGCGCGCCAAGTCAAACGACAGGACCACAGACTGGCCCTCGAAATCAGCCAGATTCAGCGTTTCGTCCTCACACGCCTCCCACTGGGTCATGTTGAAGTAACCGGCTTTGGCAGTTACCCAGAGCCCCAGATGCTTAGTTTTGAAGGTGTTGGTGAAGCGCGCCTGCTGGATGGCTCTTCGCTGCTGGCTCTCCAGGTACTCCTGATAGACCGACACGCCGATATTGGGGTTGGCCTTGGCCAGTACCTTTGGATCTTTCCAGTCATCCTCTGGATCAACGGTCCAGATCCAGCCAAACAACTCGTCGTTGGGAACGGTGCCGTCGAGCATCTCCACCACTTCGCGACGTTTGTCATAGCACGGGCCTTCGATGTTGTAGCCCGCCGTGGTGATGATGAACATCAGAGGCTGCTTGCGCGCGCCCATGCCCGTGAGCATGGTGGTGTAGAGCGCATCACTATCGTGCTCGTGGTACTCGTCCACGATGGAGCACGATGGACTGGCTCCGTCACCGGGGTTGCCAATAATGGGCTCAAAGCGGCTGCCGTCGCCTGGCTTGTTCAGGTTGGAGGCGTTGACCTCAATACCCGCAGCCTCCAGCAGCATGGGTGATCGCATTGCCATCAGACGCGCCGGCCTAAACACCTCCCATGCCTGCTTTTCTGTGGTGGCCCCGGAGTAAACCTCGGCGCCAAACTCGTTGTCAGCCGCAAACATGGCCAGGCCCACACCGGCGGCGATAACGCTCTTGCCGTTCTTGCGATTGACCTCCCAGTAGCTTTCACGAAAGCGGCGAAGACTATCCTTCTTGCGCTTCCATCCGAAAGTGCAAGCCAGACCGAACTTCTGCCACGGCTCAAGGGTGATCAACTGGCGCTTGAAGCCCCATTCGCCCTTGGTGTGCGGCAGTAGCTCAATCAGAGCGATCTTCTTCTGTGCCTCCTTCGCATCGAACTCGTAGGGGTAGGTCTTGCTTTTGCTAGCCAGCAGATCATCCAGATGACGCTGGCAGGCCTGCCGAACATATCGACACGCCGGGATCTTGCCGGCAACAACGGCCTTGGCGAACTTATTGGCCGCATCCACCGCCGGATATTTAGCCATTGATGACCCCTGCAAACGGGTTGTCGCTCTGCTTCTTCTTGCCTGTCCCCATCATTCGCTGTCGACTGGACGGGTCCAGCCCCAGCATTCCGCCATAGCTGGCCATCATGGCCGTCGCCTCTTTGAGGGCCGTCGCGGCGGGGTTCTTGATCACGCCGCCCATGGCTCCAGAGACCGTCACTCCGTTCTGGGCGATATCCGCCTGGGCCATCCGGAACTGATCATAAGCGGAGCAGTACACCTCAAGGTTCTGAATATCTGTCGCCGCCAAAATGCGCTCTTTGCACAACTGCGGCGCCACAGTCTCCCAGAGCACTCGACCGTGATCGCCCATCCAATCTGGACAATCGATGTTCAGAACCAGCTCGAAGTCCGGTTCAGCTTGATTGAGAGCTCGCTTGCCTGGGTTACCAGCCAACAGCTTCTTTGCCGTGGGTTTGGGGCGACGGCCAGAGCGCCCAGCAGCACCTGCCATTGGGCCTCCAGTTAAATTTCATATTTCGCGGGCGTAAAAATTCGACGAACCGGTCGGTCTAGAGGGCGGTGGCGCCCTGGTTTCGACCCTCCCCCTCCCCGCTCTGAACCACCCAAGCGGCACGCTGCAGCTTGCTGGCGAGGCGATCAGACCAAGAGAGAGGTGAACAGCCCCTGCGACTCCCGCGCCGTTTTGACGGAGTGACAAGCCTTGCAGATCGCCTGCAGGTTTTCTCTTGCGTCCATCTGTTCTCGGGTCCAGCCCAACCGCTTGGCCTGGGCCTTCGGGACAATGTGATCGACCTCTTGCGCGACCGACACCGCACCGAGCTTGAGACATGGCTGACACAGGCCCGCGTCACGTTGCATCACCCACTCTCGAATCTTCTGCCACGCATAGTCATAGCCACGCGCCTTGGATGACTCACGCCTCGGATGATTCCAGCCGCTGGCTTCGGACTGATGGGCCTCGCAGAACCCCGAGGACGAGCGCGACAGGGTGTTGCAGCCTCGTTGGCGACAAGGCTTGTTAGGGCGCTGAGGCATTACCAACCTCTCCCTGATGCCGCATCGCCTTTGCGATGCACATCTCCGCAACACACCCAAGGGATAACACCTAGCAACCTCCTACACCAGAAGATCAGAATGAAATCACTCACCAGAAGCTCCATCCAGAGAGAGATCACGACTGAAGTTCATTTACACCCTCTTCTATCGGCAAGTTTCAGTGAGTGAAGGGCCTACCTAGTAGGCCCTTTCTGTTTTGTCACTGGCAAAGACCCGCCAGCCATACGCCGGATCAGAAACGGGATAAATCTTCAGGCGTGCTTGGCAGCGACGAAACTGAAATACCCATCGAATGCGAACGCTGATCTACAGCCGAGATGGCTTGCACCCGGCCAATAAACAATACCTGCAATAAACAAGAAACCCTCCAGGAATACGATGGGAGCTCTAACTCAATCATCCACAGGAGGGAAATATGGCGCGCATATCCGCAAACAAGCTTGCAGAACTTCTGGTCACATCAAACCCTGTACGCCGCCGCCGCATCGTTTATGACCAAAAACATCCCAACGGCCCAGCGGTTCCCCTCTACCGTCATGCTCAGACACCGATCGCACAGTACTTCCGTAATGGACGGAATCAGGAAACTCTAATAGAGGCGGCCAAAAGACTACGAGCCGACAGAGAAGGTACTGAATGGGCTATCGACGACCGCTGGAACACTGCTGATGCTTTGGAGCACTTCGCAGAAATTGCAGCCGGCCTGCCAGGTGACCTCAATGAGGACTACTCGCGTGGTGACACACAACCTCCGAAGTTGTCGATCTCAGGTGTTGAGGTAAGCGTTAGGCCTGACTTCTTGATCCAATTCGAGAAGCGCGGCATGCGCCACACAGGAGCAATCAAGCTCCACTTCATCAAGAACCCTGACCATGCGCTCACTAGAACAGGCTCCGAGTACGTCGCCACGCTTTTGCACAAATGGCTCGAGGAATACGGCCCAGAAGGGAAGCCATCTCACGCTCATTGCATAAGCATTGACGTATTTCGAGGAACCACCTTTTCTGCGCCCAAAAGTAATGCGAGACGCATGCAAGAGATCAGCGCCGTGTGCGAGGAGATTGCTGCGCGCTGGCCTCAGCTATAGCTGTCACAACTAGATCCAGAGGACGCCATCCGTTCCAGTCGCCAGATGATTCGAGCAAAACATGCGATGGCGTAACCTCAAGCACAGTCACAACGTCTTGGTCCTCATCATCGCTACCGGCACATGTAGAAAATCTCTGCCCTGGAATCAAACTAGAAGGCAGTTTCTGCCCCTTCTGGACCTTAGTCATAACACCTCCTTGCGGATCCGGACTATGCATAAGACATCCATAGATGTCCTAGATGCATTCCACAGTAGTTTCGCCGTCTTCTTGGCAATTAATCGCTGCGGACTTATGCAGCGCCTCACGCGAATAAAGTAGATTCGCAGAAACTTGGCCTTTGTCGCTGGCGACAAACGATAAAACCGCCTGAAGGCGGTATGCAAGACTGGATAGCTTTGATGCCGGTGCCACTGTCTCTTGATCCAGACTCAGTTGGCCATATCGCCACGCCAGACCCCATGACCTTGAACCCAGTCATCCGGGGTCAGGATCCTGGGATGAATAGTTCTAAAGAGTATGTCTTATAGGTACTAGGTTTTTGCGGTCGTTGCCTAGTCTGCTGCACCTCCCGTAGCATGTCGTGATGACAGAAAACACAGACAACGATCAGGAGACACGGCTGCGAGCCATCCGTGACAGGGGAGCGAGGGAGTTCTATGCCAACAGGACGGAATTCAACTGCCCGTTTGACTTCGGCACAGCCGAGTACAACGAGTATGAGCGTGGCTGGACGCAAGCTCTGAAGCGTGCTCCTTCGAACTCTTTAGGTTGGGTCAGCAGCAACTGGGAGCCCTCTCCGGAGCCTAAGCCGTATGAGCTGCCAAAGGTGAATGAGTACGCCAGGCGCAAGGGCTAAAGGCCATCGCCAGGCGCGATGCCTCACTCACATTTGATTTCAAACGGCTTTAACAAGTCGAAGAAGTCAAAGCCTCCCTGAAACTCGCAGGGGTGCTGAGATTCAGGACTTTAATTTGCCGATTGTTTGACCTAACAAAATTCAAACAAGGGGAAATTTTCTGCGCATGCGAAACAGGGCGGTCTAGAGGCCGAAGGCCCCCAGGGATTTGATGCCCCCACCCCTTTCTGCAACTCCAATCAGTGAGAATGCGCTGTTCGTAAATTTTTCCGAGGTACCTAATCGTGCAGATCGTAGATATTCACAGCATCACCACCGCGACAAATTGGGTTTTTCAAGATGGAACGACCGTCGCGTGTTTTGCACTTGTCTCCCTTCGCGACGAACACAGAGACACGGCAGCTATCGAAAAAGTCGTGATGCCAGTTAGCGAAGAGGACCTGGGAACAAATCTTCTAGGACGGTCCATTGAAGAGTTTGACTCTGATGTGTCTTACATTGGCATACCGACGTAAAGCGAAGATCCAGCAGAGAAAGCTATATCGGGATAGATAGAGCATTCGCGCCCACTATCTACCCCCTCGCCTCAACCATCAGCGCCACAGGCGGCATGGTGCTGCCAGCCACCCATAGGGCCACTGGCTGACCAGCCTTGATTGCCTCGACCTCAGCAGGCGTAGGCTTCCAGAACGAAACCACTGCCGGTACGCCATCCCAGTCGGTACAGGTGATGGGCAGCGCGTTGCATGGCAGGGTCTTCTGATCCCAGCCTGCCGGCGCGCCAAGCACGGCATTGTTCGATGGATGTTGCATACGGTCCATGGTTCAAAGCCTTTGCTCCTCGCGCTGCTTGTCGCGGGAATGATGAGTACCGCACAACGACTGCCAGTTGCTCCGGCGCCAGAAGAGCGACTGATCACCACGATGCGGGGTGATGTGATCGACCACCGTTGCAGCCTCGACTTGGCCGGCAGCCTCGCGCATCACGCAGAGTGGATGCTCGCGCAGGAACTGAGCCCGGGCCTGCTGCCACTTGTAGCCATAGCCGCGCTGTGCAGCCGTCTGGTCACTGGTGCGCCAGCTGCCCGCCTGCATGGTCTGGACACGCCTGGTGTCCAACATTGGAACTGCTGAATTCAATGTCTGGAGCTTGGGCATACTGGCTGAATATCTAAATGGAGTGGCCCGTGAGTGAATACTCGGAATACATCGTTCAGTCTTATTCAGCGTCTGGAGCTGGTTCGTCAAAGTCAATCCGTGCAAGGCCTCTGCCTGGCCAAGGAATCGATCCAGGTGCACACGTCGAGTGCTCTTCCGAAATGCGTGACTCGCAACCGATAGGAACGCTGTTTGCAATTACGGCCAAAGTAATTAGCCGCGAGGAGGGAGCGCCTTTTCTTTACACGTCATTCAAGTGGCCTTACCGAGTAATCACTAGACAAGAGGCACAAGAAATCATCACAGAAAGAGCACTTGACAAGCGCTTCACGAAATGACCTATCGCGGCAAATTTGCCATGGCAAACTGCTCCTTTTTTAGAGGAGGATGGGATGGGTCGGATCTTAGGTCTGCTAGGTGGAGCACTAACACTAGCGTACAGTTGGGTTTTGTGCCATTTGCTCAATGATCGTTGGAGTCAACTGAAAACAATGCCACTGAATGAGGTTGGAGACTTCCTTGCTGGTGCCTTCGGACCGCTCGCGATTCTGTGGCTTGTGCTTGGCTACTTTCAACAAGGCATTGAGCTAAGACAGAACAGTGAAGCCTTACAAAGACAAGCCACTGAACTTGAAAATTCCGTAAAGCAACAAGAAGAGCTAGCGTCCGCTGCGCGCCAGACACTTCAGTTCCAACACGAAGCGGCTGCAAGAATGGAGCAAGTTGAGCGAAATAAGCAGATGCCCAAATTCGTGCAACAAAGGAGCACCTGCACGCTATCAAAATACATAGACATGGATTCAGGTAAAACTATTGACGGCATTTTTCTAGAGATAAGCGCCATCAATATGGGCAACCGCTGCTCTCAAGTTCGTCTGAATTCGAATTCAAAGCGCTCACTTTGCTCTGTCTCCGAGCACTTCATTCCAACTGATGGCAAATTTTCAATTAATTGCAGGTTGCCCGCAGACCACGAAGCAATCACTGACATCCAGCTAAAGCTTCATTGCTCCGACGCCTCGGGTGCGCCATACACTGAAAGTCTATATATCTTTCCTTTTGAAGACATACATAGGCCCTATGTGCTGACACTTGATTCTTACTTCAGTCAACAGCCCAGAGCGTAGCTTCACACCTCGGTTCTTTTGGTCACACCTCTGGTGACCATCACGCCACCAGATACGCAACCGAGCCTCCTAGCGGGCACGGCCTCGAGCCCGGGCCGGGGCTCCAATGCGCTGTGCTTGGTGAATCTGGACAGCCTCGACCATCTGCACCTTCAATGGCGCGGCGGCGATTCGTGGCTTGTACCGGCTCATGGCTCTCGCCCGTAGCAGTGGAACAGGCAAGGTGCCCGCTCCTTGCCCTGTATGGCGTAGATGGAGCGGAACCTGATCTTGTCGCTGATGAACCTGCCGCGAGAATCCATCTCGAGAGGGTGCCTGTGGATCTTCACCCAGCCTTGACTGGTGTTCACCTCCAACACCTTGCGGATCTCCTGCATCGAATCCACGTCGCAGACCCTCGCGCCACGGGCGTTCTCTGCTGTGTAGAGCATTACGCCCTCCTCGGGATAGGTGCTGCCACCAAGTGATCCGCCCCTGAAGCAATGTGCGTGATCGTCGGGCGTGTTCGGTGGCAGCGAAAACAAAAAAGCCGCCCGGAGGCGGCTCAGCGGCGACTTACAAGAAGTCTACGAAACTCGATTCACAACCAATCGTCGTGACCGGAAAGCGGGTAAATCAGTAGTGAACTCCGCTCCGGGATAGAAGTTGCCCAAAGCTTCCAGAAGCCTATCAGCGACGCGGTCTTCCTCGCCGTAGACATCTTCGCTGAGCTCCAAGACGATCTGCCCTTGAGACTCCAAACCGGCCCAATTCACCTCTTGAACAAACTTGTTCACTTCCTTCCAAATGTGCTCCATCTGACACCTCACTAAAACCACCAAGCATATCGGAGGATGAAAAAAGCCCGCTGGTAAACCTAGCGGGCTTTGTTTTTGGTCACGCCACTGGCTACCGTGAGGCAACCAGGGCACACGACTCAGTGTCGCGGAGAATTGGCGCGATTGTGGCACCCTTTGTCAAGTAACGCAAGCGGTAGATGCTCCAGAAATGCCGCAACCCTTCAATCCGGCTACCGTCCCAAACATCCCGTTTGAGCTTCATGCGTCGACGGGCTGCCATCGGATGCTCCTTTTGTGGTACGTAGATTGCGAACAGCACGCGACGAAATTGCATGGGCACGGACTGCAGCGCCAGCTGGACATGTCGCGCGCTCCAGTCCGGCATGAAAGGGATCAGAGGTTCGTCATCGCTGCGAGCCTGGGGCGGCGGTCGATACTTCCCCTCCGCGCTGGCACAGCGCTGCTTCTTATGCCGATCCTGGGCCCATCGCCCGTACCTCTCCAGCAGCTCCTCGGCCTGCTGCAGATCCTGGGGCACATTCAAATTCAGGTCTCTACGCATCAGCCCCTCTCTTTCATAAGTCTTGCGTTACGCACGGTTACTTGTAAACGATTCTCAATTGCGTTTATGATTCATTCCATGGTGCAGCGAATCGCTGTGCTGCCTCTTCATCGTGGGGCGCTGACAGGCACGGGCCTGCAGCGTTTTAGCTAGCCAGCGGCCCTCTCCTATTAGCCAAGCCTTTTTCCACGATCGAGCCACTCAGCTCCCCAGCAAGCGCCGCACAGTCACGTTCAGCGCATCCAGCTCCCCCATCTTTTTGATTGCCCACATCCGGCGTTGGCCGTGCCACCCCATCAACGGGCCACGGTGACAGCTCTCGCACAAGGCCACGACCGTGTATTGCTGGCGCTGCTCGATGTGGTGCGCCTCGCTGGGCCCGGCCTGGTCGCAGACACTGCAGGGCAGTTCCTTGACCGCCGCCAGGTGGGCCCGCTCCTTGTCGTTCAATCGATTCAGCATCCAGCGCCCTCCCCGAAGTCCTGCACCTCCAGGCCCAAATCCAGCGCCAGCCCATGCTCGATGCGGGCGCCACGGGATCCGCGCCAGCCGGGCAGCATGTAGAGGCAGTCGCAGGCCGCGATCTGGCGCAGCGACATACGCATGTAGCCCTGCCAGGTTCCACAGGTCGGCTGAGGGTTCTCAGCAGGGTTCTCAACGTGGTGGCCCTGGGCACGCAGAACAGCTGCTGCTGCATGAAAGGCTGGATAGTTGAACTCGGGCAGGCCACTCATGGGCCCGGCGAGGTAGATGCGCTTCATCGCCATTTGATCACCCGCACTTCCCGACCCAGCAGAGCCTTCATCAGGTGACGCTTGAGCTTGAATTCAGGGGTCTCCACGCCCTTCACATCCTCAATCACCTCTGTGCCCTTCTCCAGGTACACGAAGTCTGCGATGTAGCGAATGGCAGGCCGAGCGCGCGCAGCGCCAGCAAACTTGACTGATGGAACCATCTCAAACACCACCTGGCGGCGCAGCTCACTGATGTAGCCGCCACGCTGCAGCATCAGCAGGTGGGACCATCGATTCAGCTCAGCCAAGCTATCGAACTTGGTGCCGTCCGCCGCCACAATCTTCTTATTACCGTACTTGGAGCCCGACGCATTCGGAACCAGCTTCAACGCATAGCTTGTCAACTTCATTGCCTTGCTCATGCAGCCGCACCCCGCTGGTTCATGCCCAGGGTCTCCATGGCGGCCATGCGCGTGTGGCGTGTTACCGTCTGATCACCATGATTGATACGCGCAACGATCTTGCGAGCCCAGTCCTTGTCGTCGCCCTTGAGCTCGAACGGTACGTCCAGCAGGCGCTCCACCTTGGGCGCAGGCAGCGCCAGCAGGCCGCTCTCTTCAAAGTAGGTCTTGCGGGGTGTCAGGGCCTCGCAGACCTTTTCAAACTGGGGGAGGCTCGGCGGAAACTCCGGGCATTCGCGCTTGATGTTCTGGAAAGCTGCCTCGATCACGTCATCCGTGAACTTCGCCAAGTCCGCATCCCAAACCAGCTGCGCAGCCCGCACCCCTTTGTCCTCACGGCGTTCGTTCAGTTCGCCGGAGCTGAACTTGGCCAGGAATGCTGTGCCGTAGGCGCCCTGTAGCACCACAAACAGCTTGCGGATGCGCTGCGATGCCTCGGGGCGCGGCGCCAGATGGCCTTGCTGCTGTCCGGCGCTGTGCACGGCACGAGATGCCAGGCTGGAGATTTCGTGGCTGCATCTCATAGCTCAATCCCTTCAAAGATGGCCTTGCCGGCGCCGGCGTATTTGCCGGCTGCTGCGGACGCAGGAGCCATGGATGGACGACGAGCCGCAGGCATTTCGGTGGCACGGCGGATCCAGTTGCGCCAGGTCGCACCCCAGTCAGCCTTGCGCCCGTCCTTGCCAGCCTTGGCACGCCAGTGGTCGGCAAACATCGCGGCCTGACGGCGCACCTCTTCCTCGGTCAGGCCGGTATGTTCGGCAATGGCCCAGTCACCCCAGCTCTTGGGCAGCTTCCAGTCTTCGGGCAGGCGTGTTCCTGTCGCAGTCTTACCCCTTCCCTTGGCCGCTTCTGGCTGAGCCAGAGGCGAAGTGTCACGGTCAGCAGCACCTACAGCCTTTGAATAGTTAACTGTCTCTTCTTTATCTGTATCTATATCTGTATCTGTACGCGTGACATCCGTACCCGTCACGCGTGACTCATCCGTGACCTCATCGTGACCACCCTCTCCTCCCTCTGAAACAGCATCTTTTTTGCGCTGGCGCTGGCGGCGTTTGCGCTCTGCTGCAGTGGTGTCGGTGTCGCTGCGCATCTGCAAAGTGGCCCACTTGGAAGGCTGCAGGGTGGCCTGCTCAATCAGCCCAACTTCAGCCAGGCGGCGGGCCACCTCTTCCAGGCTGCGCACATCCAGACCCAGCTTCACGGCCACCTTGCGCATCAGCAGCGCAGGCGCATCGCCTTTGTCCAGCAGTCCCTCGCCCTTGAGGCATAACAGGGCCACGAAGTGCCAGCGATCTTCAAAGGCCAGCAGCTTGAGCTTGTCGTCATCGACCATCCGCGTGTAGGTGCGGAACCATGGGAGCTTGCTCATCGCTCAGACCTCGCGGCTTCGGGCTTGCCTGCGGCGTTCACAGCGCGCGCGGCCTGGCGCAGCTTGCGCAGCACTTCCTCGGCCTCGGCAATTTCGCGCTCGATCTGCGCCAGCTCGTTATCCGAGATCACGCCGTCCTGCATGGCCTCAATCACGGCACTGGTGACATGGGAAGTCTCCAGCACCAGCCTTGAGACCTTAGCAACGGGGCTGGGGGCTTCTGTTGCAGCCTCCGTCACCAGCTCAAAGCGGCCACCGCACTCCTGGGCCACCAGAGAGGCATAGTCATGGCAATGGGGGCGGCCCTCTTCGCAGGCAATGCGGGCAATGGTCAGGGCATCAACGGCCCCCAGCTTGTGAGAGGCCGCGCCAGACAGCTCTTTGCGCAGAACTTCGCCAGTCTTGCCAATACGAACGGCCACCACTTCGCGGCCGCCAGGATAGTTGTCTACGCCACGGCGCAGGGCATCAAGTGTGCTCATGTCCGGATCTCCAGAAAAAGGACGTTGCGGGCTGAGCCGCTGCAAAAGACACTGCCTGCATGCAAACGAAAACAGGCCAGAAGAGAGGAAAAGGTGCCCGCCGCACCCTGGGCTATGCTGGAAGCTCCTACACAACCAACACCAGAGAGGGCGGACAAGAAAATGGACTGGACAGCAATCGGCGGCATTACTGCTTCAATCTCCGCGGCAAGAGACATCGCCAAGGGATTGAGTGCAACCCGCGACGCCGCCCTCATCAACGAAAAGACCTCTGCCCTGTTGAAGCAGTTGCTCAAGGCGCAGGAGGGACTCCTCGCTCACAACACCGCTCTTTTGCAGCTCCAATCGGATCTGGCCAAGTTGCAAAAGGAAAATCTGGAACTGAAGGCAACCATCGATGAGCGCGGCAAATACACGCTGGTCACGCTGGCTAGCGGTGCAGTTGCGTTGCGCAGCAATCTCTCCAACAACCCCGCTGGGGCCGCAGAGCCAGGAATCGATGAGGCGCCCCACTATGTCTGCCAGCCCTGCTTCTCCATTGGCAGGTCTGTTGTGCTCCAGCGCCACAGGATTTGGGGCGCCGACAACGGGCTCATTTGCCCTGCGTGCAATGCCCAAGTCTTCGATAAGTGACATCACTCCACCTCCTTGGTTGAAGTGGATGGCTGCGCCAGCTCAGCTATTAATTCCCGGATGTCGGCAGGTGCGGGGAACCTGCGACCGGTCTTCAGCCACTCAAAAAGTGCCTGCACCACAACTGCTTCATCGTCGCAGCCGACTGCCATGAAGAACAATTGCATCGGCTTGGCAGATGTAAAGGCTGCATGGCCAAAAATCTCACTACAGCTAGTCAGCAGCCCCATTGCCTTGGAGCGCGGGCTATTCAGAAATTCAGGAGCATTCATGGCTACATCTTTCAAAGATCACTCCGCTACGGAGATCGAAGAGACAATAAAAAAGGCTCTAGAGGAACTGCTTGGAGCACCTATTGCTGTGAACATCACGCACATAAGCCACCAGCGGCCAGAAGGTGCGGCAGCCTTTTTGACAGAATCAAAATGGAGTGCGCAGTTGGATATGTGCATCGCACATGCGCCGCCGGAGCTCTCCCCGCTCTGACATAGAGGCTTGGTCTCACTCAGCATGACGGCATGGCTGCGCCAGCTCATGGCCGGATGGTCGCGGGCGATGCGCGGCTGTAGCCTCTGCCAAGTCGATTCCGGCCAGTGCTTTGCGATATGCAGCCTTCAGATACATCACCCGAGCGCGAGGAATTCCATCCTTCTTCCAGTCGCTGACGCTGGGGGGCTTGATGTCAAAGATCCGTGCGACGGCAAACGTCCCGCCGAGCGCGTCAATTACCTTGGTTGCGGATGTGTTCATGTCTAAATTATTAGGAGTCGCTAATAACATGTCAATAGCCACTCCGAATACTCAACCTGTTAGCCTTTCCTAATGACACTTGCAGACCGACTATCTATCGCCATGGAGCACGCCAAGCTATCCCAGGCTGACCTGGCACGCGCGTGCGATGTGAAGCCACCCAGCGTGCATGGATGGCTCAATGGAAAGTCAAAATTTCTGCGTGGAGAGAATTTGCTGAAAGCTGCATCGGCGCTTGGAGTTAATCAGCAGTGGCTTGCGACGGGCGACGGCTTGATGGTTGGCGCGCGTGGAGATGCTCAACATCAGATTCATGGTCACGATGCCGACGTCAACGCTCGTGCTCTATCGGCCTATGGCGCAGTGCCCATGTATCACGCACCCGATGCTGTGATCGTCCCTCTCTTGTCGAACTGCGGCAGTATGGGCCCAGGCTCCGAATTGCTAGAGTCAGATGTCATCGTGGGTGACTTGGCTCTCTCGCCGCACTGGATTAATCAGCAAATCAGGCCGCAGAACCCCCAAGAGTTGCGCTTCATCCACGCTTACGGGGACAGCATGGCACCAACGTTCACCGACGGGGATGTCCTGTTAGTTGATACCGGTATCGGTGCGCGCGACCCCAGTTCTCGAGAGGGTGTATATGTGTTGCGCGCAAACGATCGCAATTTCATCAAACGTGTCACACCGACATTTGATGGGAAGCTGCAGGTGACCAGCGACAACCCCAGCGCAAAAACTGTTCAGACTCTCAATGGTGATCACCAAGTGGATGTTGTCGGGCGCGTAGTGTGGGCATGGAACGGGAAGCGACTGTAGAGATGTGTCCGCATTCCTGGCCCCGTCAGAGGGCGTAGCAAATTCAACCTGGCCAATTCCAAAGCCCTCCGGCGAAACACTCTGATACGATTCCCCTTAGTAACTATGGGAGATGTATGCAGAAATTTCTATTGATTGCCGCTGCTGTTGCGACCATGTCTGGATGTGCAACAAAGAACTATGGCCGCCAAGGCGAGCTGACTACATTCGAGCAGCAAACAATGACCTGCCGCGAGATTGAGCTGGAGACAGCCAAAGTTCATGGCTATCTTGATCATGTGGAGAAGGAAAGCCAGTTCGATGGCCGCTCGGTCTTGTCTTTCCTGGGTGATTTTGGAATTGGCAACACCATGGAAAAGAGTGCTGCGATGGAGGCTGCCCAAAAAAGGCTTTCTCAACTGCAACTGGCCAGATCCGCCAAGAGCTGCGGACAGGTTGCCGAGAAGTAACCACCGCCTCGGTACACATAGCCCGCCTAGAGCGGGCTTTTTTTCGTCTATGCGATTTGGCCCACGAAGCATAGGTAGCTAGTCCTTAAAAAAAAATAATTAGCCACTCCTATTGATTTTATTCTTAGCTAGTCCTAACATTCGATCCAACGCCGCCAAACCGCTGCGCTGGGTGCCAAGTGATCGAGCCAGCACCTCAGGTCCTTAAAAAGCCAGAGATTCAATGCACGTCGTGAGACACGCTGCGCCCCGATGACTTTCCGGAACGCGCCGCGACTCTGCCGCCCCGAAGCGGTGGATGGTGCTAACCGGCGCAGATAGTGATCTGCATAAAGCTGCCAGAGCGAAGCGCAAGCCAGTGACAGTGGGAGATATGCGCCGCCACCCGGAGCGCATCCGGGGTTCAAACGAAAGCCTTGCTTGCAGCGCTTTCGTTTGAGTACAGTGAACCTATGACACGCATAAACACAACCGAAATCTGGGAGCGGCACGGCTACAGAGTCGAACGCATTGAGCAAGTGATGGGCGCGCCCCAGCGCAATGTATATGGGCCCGATGGAGCGCTCCTGATCGAGGACGCTGAGTACACCCAGGAGACTGAAGCCCTGCGCGACCTCGGATTCATAGACTAAGCGCCGACCGCATCTGGCGGGCTCTTCTATCGGCCACCGACAGGTGGCTTTTTTGTATCCGGAGATCTTGAGATGTGAGCATTCAGCCAACATTTGTCATACATGCGCCCTCTCCCGCGGGGCAATAGCGGGGCCATCAAGAAAGAGCGTGGCAATGAAAAGCTGCAACTTGGGTGGAGTTGGCTAATCCGCTCTTTTTCTTGATGGTGCCGGGGGTCGGCTCCCCGGCTCTTACAAACCAGGCCTGCAAGGGCTTGGCTGGAATACTGCAAGAGGGTAATCGCACCGGTCTTAGGTGCCCATCATGACCACCCCGGGAAAGTAGCGGGGGCTATCTGGCGTGACTGCTCGAGCAGGTACGGCAGTTCAGGAATGGGCCTGGGCTGGCGGCAATCAGGAACGCGACGCTTGCGTCGTGGCGACAGTGGTCACACCAGATGGCGTCGAGCTGTTTGTGAACCCACGCAGATATTGATTCCGTGACTCTCTTTGGGCAAAATTTGCGTCACGTACCTGTTTTGCCGGGCCTGGGGGTTACAGACTCCTTTCACTTCCTCAACTTGCCCAGGCATGACCAAATAGGTCACCGGCTTTTTATTCGCACCCGCAGCAACTGCTTGCGGGCTTTTTCTTTTGCCGTAAGCAGTTCAAGGTAGCTCATCGCACAAATCAAGTGCCTAAAGTCGCACTGCCGCAGCCTCATGAGCAAACCGGGAACTACCCAGTTTCGTGTAAGACGAGCTCCTATTGATCGCCCGAAAAGCGTCATGCAGAATTCGGCCCCATCTACCTGTTACGCCGGGCCTGGGATCCCTCCTCCCTCCCTTACTGACCTCTTCCCCAGGCAGGGCCCGAAAGGGTCACCGGCTCTTTATTCAAGCCCGCAGCACCTGCTCGCGGGCTTTTCTTTTTGAGACACGCAGTCACGCACCATTTAGCTTGGCAACCTCATCAAAGAAAGATGACAACCGCGAAGGGAGGGTGCACCGTTTGAGGCTCCACAGATATCACAAGTTGAATCAAAGGTATCCAATCGCTCAATCTGTAAGCGCCTACATACCTGCTTACATCTGCCAGTTACAACAAGACGGACTCACAAAGATACGTCAGCTCGCAGGTTCTGCGGCCAGTCTCTGAGATGTAGGGAGTGTCCTCATGAAGAAAGTTAATCCTGCTGCCAAGCACGCAAACCGCGCCTATGTACGCATGCATACATATGTGACGAAACATTTTGACTGGGATCTCTTCACCAAAGACTACCGCGTAGTCCTGAACACCGACGAGGACGGAGGCGTCACGCTTTACATCGTCAAAGTCTTCGACAAGAACGGCCAGTTAGCTGCACTAGGGCCAAAGATCCCTAACCAGATTACGTTCTCGTACCGCCAGGCGCCCATCATGTCGGTATGGACTGAGTTCTTCAGCGACGGCAAATTCACTTGGCGCAATGTCTCGTGCCGCTAGATGCGACAGCGAACACGCCAGGTGGCAAGTCAAGTTGATTTCTTTCCACCACCGACAAGGTAGACGTTGCCCTCAGCCACGTTGTTGAGAAGCTCGCGATACGCATTCACCAAGTGATCGCGGCCAAGCCTGAATTCGGGATCCGTCCTATCAGGTCCATCCTGATGCTTGGCATCTAGCTGTGCAGCGCGCAGCTCTCTCGCCACCTGATGTGCTGTCTCGGGTGGAAGCGCCTTGACTACTGCCGTCAAGATCATCGACAGCGCAGCGAATGCGCCAGATTCCTCCTGGGTCATATAGCACCTCCAGTCTGTTGACCCATTCTAATTTCCAGCCGGGCCTGGGAGCCGCCCTCTTCCCTCCAATCCTTCTTACCCAGGCATGACCCGAAAGGTCACCGGCTCTTTATCTGAGCACAACCACCCATCTACAGGTAGCTGTGCGTTTTTGGTACCGGTCACTTAAATCAAGCCAGCCAGTTTTAGCGGGCTCACCCAAGCGGCTTTGACGACCTTGTCAAAGCCTTTGCCAGTGGGATGCAGTTCGTTGGCCCAGTCTTTAGGACCAAGAGTGTTTCGACTATCAATAAACACGAAGCGGCCAGGCAATGAACTCTGCAACTGCGCCAAGGTATTCGAGTGACCATCGATGATCAGTTTGACGCAGGCATTGTGGAGTTTCTTGGGCACCCGGGCATCCTCTAGTGCCGGGCGAATCCAGGCCTCGCCTCCCATAAAGCCCTTGCCTGTAACTGGCGCGTAGTCATAGTTGTGTGCGAAAAACTTCGCTGAACCAGGGATGGTGAGCGATGCTTCAGTGATTAGCTGAGCATAGGCTGCACGTACTTGTTGCTGAAGCCTGATGATGGTGTCCTCCCCGTCTCCGTCCCTAAAACACTCCTCTGCCGTGGTTGCACTCGAGCAATCGCCTTTGAGAAGGGGTCGGAGATCATCAAACCCAGCGAAGTCATTACCACCGCCGCTCAGCAATATGGCGTCGCATGTTTGCCCGTAAAAGCGAATCACACTTCGAAAACGCTGCTGCCAGTACCCTTCCGCAAACTTTCGAATTTCGACACCATTTTTGCCGGTGACCAGGATCTTCCGCCCTGTTGGCTTGACCAAATCCCCGATGTTGTTGATCAACGATCCCCCCAACATTGGATAGTGGAACCAAGAGTCTCCAAATGCCAGAACTTGAGCATTACTCGGAACAGACTCCTGCAGCTCTTGCATAGACCAATAGACCACATCGTTATGCGCCATGCCGTCTCCTAAAAGTGGAGCAATCAGGCTATGTGTTTCGATCTGTAGCGTCAATTAGAGCAAAGGCTCACATCCACCTATGCATTGACTGGTAGTGGCAATGCAACCCTTGAAGCCGCAGCAATCGCTCGCGGGCATTTTCTTTTGCTGATGACCGATCCATGCAAAGCGCAACCACTCATCGCGCTGATGAGTACCCATAGCTGGCTCGGTCATACAAGCCAGAGCTGCTACCCCTTTTGGTGTAAGCCGAACTCGTCTTGTTTGACCTTTATGCGTCATGCAGAATTCAACGCAATTCACCAGTTTTTGCCGAGCCTGGCCCCCCAACCTTTCCCAGGCATGACCCAAAAAGTCATCGGCGCTCTATTCAAGCCCGCAGCAACCGCTCGCGGGCTTTTTCTTTGCCCTCAGGAGATTTCATGCATTCGACTCCATCCCCTGCCCACACCACAAAGCTGCTGCTCGCGGCGCAATGGGCGCTCACCGGCTTCGGCCTCTTCTGCCTGGTCGGCGCGGCTGTGGTGATCGCACTCACGCCAGAAGCCTGGCCCCTCTGAGCATTCAGCTCGGATAGCTGAACAAGATTTTTGAAGAGGAGATCCTCATGCTGAAGACGATTGTTGATTCCGTGCTGGTCATCGTCGGCGCTCTGCTTCTCGTAGCATGGCTGTCCGCGCCTGATGCCCAAGCCGATGAACCCCAATCCATCACCCAAAGCCTGCGCGACGAGTTCGCTTGCCCGGGAATGCATGCCGAATGGCTAGATGACAAAACGGTGCAGTGCCTCAAAGAAATGCCGTGAGTCACCTATAGGGCTTAATGCTAACCAGCAAGTAACAGGCTGCACCTATACTGAACCCAGTAATAGAGGGAGGTAGCATTGATATTGCTCGGGAGTTTTATTTATCACAGCGAAATTGCTGCCGATGTCGATATTGGTTGTGTGGCTGAGATCGCCAAGTTTTCCCGTGCCTTTAACCAGGCACACGACATCACTGGAGTTCTAATATTTGACGGTCAACGCTTCGTTCAGTACATCGAAGGTCCGCAGGAATATGTGATTGCGCTTGCGAACAAAATCGCCCTGGACACCAGACACACCAACTTCACCCCTCTTCATCAAGCCCAAGACATCACACAGCGCCTCTTCGCTCAATGGGCAATGGCATATGTCACCGATGATGACGCCGAGCCTCTCGCAAGCATGTTGACCGCGCAAGGGGACGCAGCATTAAGCAGCCTGCAGAAACTACTGCCCCAGTTGGACGCCGCATAGCGGAACGACAACCTATCCATTTACTGCCTGAGCGCAGTAAAAATCTGAATCTCTCAAAAGCCCGCAACCGCGGGCTTTTTCTATTTCTGGAGACCCGATGTTCAAGAGCATGATCATTTACCGCATTGCCGAGAGCTGGCTGGGCGATCTGCAGCAGCTCGAAGATGCGCTGCAAAAGACGGTGTTTGAGGAGTGCGGCGCGACCCAGGAGCGCTCCGTGGGCTGGGTTCCGCCGCGCGGCGAGCCGCATGGCCCTTTGGCGGAAAGCGTGGCCGGCCAATGGGTGATGCGCTTCATGAGCGAGTCCAAGATGCTGCCGGCCAGCGTGCTCAATCGCAAGGTCAACGAAAAGGCCGAGCACATCGAAAAAACCGAGGGCCGAAAGCCTGGCAAGAAGGAAAAGCGCGACCTCAAGGATGAAGCCAAGCTGGACCTGCTGCCCATGGCCTTCACCAAGCAGGGCAGCATGTGGGTCTGGATCGACCCGCAGGCGGGCACCCTGGTGCTCGATACCAGCGCCCAGGGCCGCGCCGATGAGGTGGTCACGCTGCTGGTCGAAGGCCTGCCCGGCTTCGCGCTGGCCCTGCTGGACACCCAGACCAGCTCACAGGCCGCCATGGCGCATTGGCTGATGACGCAGGAGCTGCCCGCCGGCTTCACCGCCGACCGCGAGACGGAGCTGAAAGCCGCGGACGAATCAAAGGCCGTGGTGCGCTACGCTCGCCACCCGCTGGATATTGATGAGGTCCGCCAGCACATCGAGCACGGCAAGCTGCCCACCAAACTGGCGATGACCTGGGACGACCGTGTGAGCTTTGTGCTGACCGAAGGCCTTCAGATCAAGAACATCGCGCTGCTGGATGCGGTCATGGATGGCAACAGCCAGGACGATGGCGGCTTCGATACCGATGTGGCCATTGCCACCGGCGAGCTCTCGCGCTTGATTCCCGACCTGATCGAAGCCCTTGACGGCGAAGGCCGCACCGGCCTGGGTGACCTGTCCACCACACAGGCTGCCAGCGCCAGCGGCCACGCATCACTTCAGCGCAGGTGTGAAAGCAACGACTAACGCAGCCACTGCGGCACTTCCTAAAACAAGTCGGCCAGCAATAGATGTCCAGAGAGTGACTTGTCGTGCCTTAAGCCATAAATAGCAATTCTTTTGCTTTTCACGGTCGAACTCAAACAAGCCCATATCAAGCCTCTTTTGGATGACTGACAGACCGTGCTTGACCTCCCACTCCTCAAGCAATCTGCGCGTTCGATCATCAAGTGCCATACCCGGTCCGTACTCAGGTGAACAAAGCAAAGCGCTGAATGTAACCAACTGTTTACTGGCTTAGGATTGATTTTTTCTAATAACCATACGCCCGCCAAAGAGTGGGCTTTTTCTTTGGAGGCCTCCATGAGTCTGACTTTCGTGAATCACAACGGCGACCCCATCACCGATTCCCGCATGGCCGCCATGCGAGCTCAAGGAATGGAGCTCGAGCGCCAGCGCCGTCTGGCTGCCAAGGCGGATCCTGTGTCCGTGCACAAGGGTTGGCGCGTCTCTGGTATCAAGCCCGGAATGCTGGATGAGGCGAAGCAGGCGCACGAGCGGCTTTGCCAGATGGCCCAAAAGGCCGGGGGGAAACTGCCGGAGCCCTTCGATGAGACAGCATGGCTTCGCACTGCCAAGCGCACTGCAATTCGCAGCAAGCCCTACATCCTTCAAGAAGCTGCCCTGCAGTGCCAGGCGATGGCCATCAAGACTGGCTGGCTTGAAGTACAGCTGCAAGAGGTAAAGAAAGTCGTTTCCTGACATTCCTCCGAAGACAGCACAGTAATGGGCTCTATTTACTTTTGAAAATGAGTACCGACCGCATCTACTTCTCCAAATTCGATTCCGGCTGACATAGATCAGGCATTGGGCATTGCAATGACTTGTGTCGTTCCAAATCAAGATGTATCAATAGCAGCCACAGGCTATCGCTTTTCAATCGAGGAACAGGCAACGCTAAACCGTTCCGACCTTTGATCGAGGGGGCTCTGGTCAGATGTTCGCGAATAACCACCTCATTTGGGTTCTGATGCCGTCGCTGGCGATACTGGTTCTGGCAGCCATACTGATCGTTGCCTGGCTTGTCCAACGATCCCAGCGCTTTCTGCTTTGGCAAGCTTGCGCCTATTCGCTCACAGCTCTACCTCTTGGAGCGCAAAGCCTGCTCCCTCTCGAAGAGCTCAATCGCTACGCACTACTGATCGGCAGCTGTTATCTGCTGGGTGCATGGTGTCTTGCCAGAAGCTGGGCAGAACGCTGGCGTGTATCAACCCAACCACAAGTTGCATTGCTCATTGCCATAGTCACCTTGGCTGCGCTCCATCAATTCAGCCAGATCGAACCAAATGCCTGGGCTCGGGTGAGCTCTTTCAGCGTGGGTTCCAGCCTTGTTTTACTGCTCCCCATCCTGCAGGTCCACTCGAAGAAAAACTCATTTGACTGGCTCGATAAATCGCTGCTCTGGCTCAGCATCCTCTTCACCGCCTACACCTTCACTCGACCCGCCTTGATCTGGCTGCTGGGATACACGGATCTGCGAGCCCTGCCAAGGTCACCCTATTGGATGCTGACGCTACTGAGCATTCTGAATTTCTCGCTGCTCTTCACCGTGGTGATGGCCGCGATTGCCGTGAAGGAAACAGTCGGCAAGCTGCGCAAGGAACGAGACATTGATGCGTTAACGCAGATTCTGAATCGCCGGTCTTTTCATGAACATGCCCAGAAGCGTCTCGCCGACATGAGACGCTATCCCATGGCAGTGCTGGCCTGCGACATAGACCATTTCAAACGCATCAACGATACCTGGGGGCACGAGCGTGGCGATATGGTGCTGCAGCTGGTGGCCTCAACTCTGCAAAACAATGTGCGAGAGCACGACCTGGTTGCTCGGTTCGGTGGCGAAGAGTTTGTGCTGCTATTGGCCGACATAACGCTGGAAGATGCAGAACTCATTGCGCAGCGAATCCAGCGTGATCTCGGGTCAAGAAATACCGTTCTTCCAACTGGCCCCAAATTGACCATGAGCTTCGGAATTTCATTGATCACCAGGTCTTTCCAGTTTGAGCAAGCCATGAAGGAAGCTGATCGACTCCTTTACCAAGCCAAGAATGCTGGGCGTGATCGGGTTCATGTATCGGGAGTTTCCTATCCAGACATATCTATAGAAGCTCATCAGCAGTGGAACAGGCCTGCCGCGTAGAAACTAGATGCAGCTCGCAAGTCCCCAGCCAGCACTCCAAGGAGCAAGCGGAAAAGAAAAAAGCTCACGCTTTTGGCGTGAGCCCTTCTTACAGATCGAAGAAGATTATTTGCGTGGACGGGCCAAGGCCACTCCCAGTGCGCGACCACCAAGCGGCTGGTCATTTAGTGTTTCGATCGCTTTCTGGGCCTGCTCTTGAGTGCCCATTTCAACGAAGCCGAAACCGCGCGAACGGCCGGTGTCACGATCAATGATGACGTCTGCAGCGACCACATCACCGCAGCTGCCGAAATGTGTGCGCAGGGCTTCGCTGTCGATGGAATAGCCGAGATTGGTAACGTAGAGATTGGATTGCATTGTGTTCTTTCAAAGATTGCTCACGCATGTCAGCGATGAGCGGTTACAAGATTGATAAGGGTCAGCGGCGGCGCTTGAAGGCAGGTTTGGCCCCAGTAGCAGCACCAGTACGAGGAGGAAGATGGCGAAAGGTCACACGCCCTTTGTTCAGGTCGTAGGGCGACATTTCGACGGTCACTTTGTCACCAGCCAGCACACGAATACGATGCTTGCGCATCTTTCCGCCGCTGTAAGCAATGAGCTGATGGCCGTTTTCCAGAGTCACGCGAAATCGCGCATCTGGCAGTACTTCGTCAACTCGGCCCAACATCTCGATTAGTTCTTCTTTAGCCAAAGTGTCTCCTGTGAGTGAAGGATTCAGCCGCTCAATTCAGCCTTTGGTTCAACACCATGTTTCGCCCTTCAGTCAGGGCATAGCTAGAGGCAAGCGACTCGTTAGAAAACTGGGGAACAAATCGAATGACGCGGTCATATGCACCGCGGCGAATGGAAACGGCAGCCAGAAATTGGCCGCTGGAGCTCGGCTGAGTCAGAGGCGTGACCGCATAGCGGCCAATCTGCTCTGTAATGTTTTTGTGCAGCATGAAACGGACGGCCGCACGCACGATTGCGCAGACCGTCAAATGAGATAGGGAAGGCCCGCTCTGAATGCAGGGGGCAACGCAGATCCATAAGGATGTTCAGGATCTGGGGGAGTTCGCCTAGAGGGGAGTGACCACCGCGTGCTTTGCGAGAAGAGCGGCTACCTGCGGCCAAGGGGCGGCAATGGTGTCAGACAGGCACTGTTGGGGCGAACGGCCTAAACAGCGAGTGGAACCAGTATAGGTGAAGTGAAAGACCTTTGGTTTACAACATGCAGCGCCGACAAGGGAGTGGTGCTTGAGCCAGATCTCTCCCCCTGCTCTTTCGAGCAAGAAATCGATAGACCTGTACACAGTAACGCTGTACCGTGGGATCAACTGTTCGGAAATTTACTGAGGGTCTTAGAAATGAGTAAAACTACAAAGTCGGCTGTTCACCATACCGTGGAGGCCAAGCGATGGGAGCTCAGTCGGGAGAAAGAACGCATCACCTATCCCGCCGACCATGCCGGCCCCGTACAAATGGACTGGCGCAAGCGCGAGAACTACTCCGCCACCGACCTCGACTATCGCGGCCGAACCAAGACCTAGAGGTCCCTCTACCCAATTGCCATTGCCCGCCCTCGTGCGGGCTTTTTTATGAAGTGCAGCGAGATGAGCAATACCAATCCAGACAAGTGCTGCGGAAGCTGCAGCGCGCCGCTGCCTCATGACTTCAGCCCCTGCCGTCCTATCTTTCCGGCTCGCCACTGAGCGGGCCTTTAAGACCAATAGCCGCCTTACTCGGGATTTGGAGACGCAAGACACTGATCTAACCAATCGGCTGGTAGCTCCTTCATCAGCAAGATGTATTCCGCAGCGAGTTGCTCAGCGTGCAACTCCGTCTCGGCTTCCCCGACTTGAAAGTAGTGAGTCTCTCCACCCTGAGCGCAGACCCCTACTCTGGCCGCATACATCGAATCGATTCCTGTCAGCGAAGCCGATGAGAACACCTGCAGACCCTGAATTGTTCGCTCCATAACCACTCCTCCCCAAAAAGAGGTCCATCCTACCGTGATTGCCCCAGCCACCGAAGTAAGTCCACGCGATCGCTGGCGAACCTTTCCGACCATCAAGCCCGCCGCCGCGAGCTTTTCTCATTCGCGGGAGCGGAAACTTGTCCCCCTACTGAGGAACAACCTGGACTTGGCTCAGGTCCACACCCAGCGATTGAGCCTTCTCCAGCAATCGCCTAAATTGCTGCTCAGGGATGCTCTTGCTTCGGGAAAGCAACCAGAAATAGTCGAGGCTGTTACCAATCACCAGAGACGTCTGGTACTGGTCATCCAGACTCACCACGTTGTAGCCGCCGTAGAACGGACCGAAGAAAGACACCTTGAGCGCCGCGACGCAGGGATCGCTCAAGAATCGCGCCTTGCCGTTGGCTTGACGCCATTCCTTCTTCGATGCGTCATAGCCTCGATTGACCACGGCCACTGTGCCATCATCGTTGAGGCTGTACTGCGCAGAGACCTGGGTCAAACCTTTTTCAAAACTGTGCTCTATGCGGGCCAGTTCGTACCAAGTTCCCATGTAGCGCTTGGCATCAAAGCCAGCCACAGGCTGTATGCCTTTAGGCACCGAGACAGCGCAGCCATACAGCGCAGCAACTCCCGCTGCAACCACGGTCAACGCAGCAGTACGAATTAGAGAGCTTCTCGAAAAACGCATTGTTGTTTCCTGAGGTTGAAAGCCTCATTCAACCATCTACCAACCAGCCCGCCTTGATGAGCGGGCTTTTTGCTTTCTGGAGCCATGAAGCCGGCGTACTACAACGAAATAAACCCGTTCGTGGCCCAGTGGCTGCGCAACCTTATTGCCGCCGGACACATAGCGCCAGGCGACGTTGACGAAAGGAGCATCGAGGATGTTCGAGCAGATGATCTTGCCGGATATGGGCAATGCCATTTCTTCGCCGGTCTCGGTGGATGGCCCCTCGCCCTGCGAATCGCGCGCATCGCCAGCGCGCCAGGCATCTGGACCGGGAGTCCTCCATGCCAGGACAACAGCGTCGCCGCAGCCATTCATGGGGGAAGAGCTGGACTCTCAGGTGCACGAAGCGGACTGGCTCACACATGGCTCGACCTCATCGAAGCGCGCCAACCCCAGGGCATCTGCTTCGAGAACGTCCCAGGCATCAGCCCGTGGCTTGCCGAGATCACCTGCCGTCTGGGACAGCTTGGCTACCGAGTGCGCAGACCCGAACGATCGTCTGCGGATGTTGGTGCGCCTCATCTACGCCGGCGAGTGTGGATTGTTGCCGACCGTTGTGGCCAGGGACTTCCGCGCCCCGGGCGACCCGAACCACCCGCGCCGTTTTGCGACCCGCGGTCAGCCCCTCCCGGAAACGTTTTCATCACCAGTGCCGGCAGAACTCGCCCGGTGGATGATGGGCTTTCCTCCAGAGTGGGCGCAGTGCATGCCTACGGAAACGCCATAGACCCCTGGGCTGCTGCTGAAGCGATACGCAGCCTCTATTGACCAACACCCCAGCCCGCCGCCGCGGGCTTTTCTCATTCTGGGAGCCACCTATATGCAAGACAAGACCTCCAGCCACACCCCCATTCCAACGGAACTCAACATCGCGCCCCGCGGTAAATCGTGGCTTCATGGGCAGCTCATTGATGGCGAGCACGGCCATCCCACCAGGCAGAGCATGGAGAGCGCCGAGAGCGCACAACCGATCAAAGCGCCTGCAGCCGTGGCAGTACCTGATGCAGTGCGCGACGCTGAAAAGCTGCTGCGCGCAGAAGCAGCACGGCTGGAACGCATCTACAGCGAGCACGGCAACAAGTGGTATGGGTTCAGCAATGAGAAAGCTGCTCACATTGAGCACCTGCGCGTGGCTGACGCGCTTGCCGCCACCTCTGCAGCCGCGCCTGCCGCTGTGGCGGGGTCGGCCCCCTGCACCTTCATGACGGAAGATCGAGCCCGTGAATGGGCCTGGAACAAGGTTCGCGAAGAGGTTGGCACTAATGGCTGGACAGCAGGAGACTCCTCCAACTTCTATGGCTTCTACCTGTGGGGATGGAACTACCGAGCCCAGTATGAGCTGCAGCGCACCGCCACCCGGTCAGCAGTCATTCAGGAGATTCTGTCGGCAGCGCCTGCAACAGCCGCGCCAGTGGTGCTGCCTGAGCCCGCGCTACATGTCAGCGGCGGCCAGCTTGAGCGGCATTGTGATCCTGAAGACAAGAACGGCGGCCGATACATCCCTGCACGCAAGACAGCAGCGGGTCTATTCACCACCCCGCTCTACACAGAGCAGCAAGTGCGCGCCCTGCTGGCCCAGGCAGCTAATGCTGCAGCACCAGCGCACCCCGCAGAGGGAGCGCAGACAGACCTGCACGCAGCAATCATGAATATCCCGGTGAACAAGGCAAAACTTGAGCACCTCGGCATAAACGAGCGACTGCAATACAAGATAGGGCACCGCGATGCACGCCATGATGCTGCAGAGCTTGCAGTAGCTCACGCAGTACCCAGGCGCAGAAAGGCCAAGCATGAGCACCCCAGACAACCCACTGATTGACGCTGCCCGTGGGCGCGACCCTATCGCGTGGAAACTCATCGAGTTCAACGACCAACGCTGGTTGCGTGGAGCACCAGCAGCGCGAGTTGAAGCAGGTGGCGAATGGCTCTGGATGACCCCCAAGGACATTCGCGCCAACATCCGCGACAACGGCGACCACGCTGAGCTGCAGAAGGCCTTGGCCGCATACAAGGGAAAAGCATGAGCCGCCGAGCCCGCGACCGAGGCGACAAGCGCGACAGATGGCGCGAACCGATCAACCACCCAGAGCCCCGCTGATGCGGGGTTTTGCTTTTGGGAGACCTCATGGCAACCAGCGCCAGCACCGTGGACCTGCCAGAAGACAAGGCCTACATCGCCCACCACTTCAACTGCCCTACCTGCTGCGCTGCCGGCCTTTCCGGTGGCAAGCAGGCGCGCTGTACCCATGGTCAGCAGCTCTGGGAAACCTACCTCCAGGCCTTTGATGCCCACGCACGACCGCAGGCCTCGCGCTCATATCGAGCCGCCGTCCAGCCCCTCCACAACCCCCCTGAACTGAGCCTTGATCAATGAAACATTCAGATACACAAGCTGCAAACCCTGCCGCCAATGATGAGACCGTCAACGCACCCGAGTGGGTCCTGGCCTCCAAGTTTGAGGAACTCACCGGGGTGACACGAGAGACAGTCAAACAACGCAAGAAGGCTGGCACCTGGCGCGAGGGAGCCCAGGTCGCAGTCGTTCACCGCCGCCTCTACGTCAACATCAAAGCAGCCGATCAATGGATAAAAGACCATCTACCCAAGCAACACCGCCCGGCGTAAAGATTCGCCATCTCGTCTCAGGCGACAGGCTGCAAGTTGCCTTCACCTGGGAGGGCCAGGAGTGCCGCGAGCTGCTGCCAGCCTGTGCAATCAACAAGAGCAGCATTCAGCGCGCGGCCTCATTGCGCGACGAAATCCGCCGCAAGATTGCCGAAGGCGGCTTCTCCTATGCCGATTACTTCCCGGACAGCCCAAAGGCCGCATCGCCGTCACAAAGCAACCCACTCATGGAAACGCTGCTGCAAAAGCAACTGGACACCTATGCCCGCCAGGTCAAGAACGGGCAAATGTCCCCATCCACCTACAACGGCTACGCCAAGGCCATCACAGGCGAGCGCATGCGCCGTTGGCATGGGCTGCGGGTGGGCGAAGTACTGCCCAGTCTGCTGCGTGACTGGGTTTCAGAAATGGACTGCACCAGCAAGGCCATACGGAACATGCTCACCCCGCTGCGCAGCTTGTTTGAGGATGCGCTCAATGATGAGCTGATCGACTTCAATCCCTTCGAGCGCATCGCTCTATCCAAGCTCATTCGGCAAACAGCAAAGGCCAGCGACTATGTGGTGACGCCGTTCAGCGCGGCTGAGCGCGAGACCATCCTCAAGGCCTGCCGCCCCGACGAAAGGCCCATGCTCCAGTTTTGGTTTGAGACGGGCCTGCGCCCAGGCGAGCTGCAAGCGTTGCAGTGGAGCCACATCGATTGGGAGCGGTCCGTTGCCCGGATAGAGCTCAATCAGGTCGCAGGCGTGATCAAAGGGCCCAAGACAGCCGCCGGCATCCGAGATGTGGAGCTATCCGCCGAGGCGCTCGCGGCGCTGTACGCCCAGCGCCCTATTTCCGAGCTCAAGGGCGAGCGCATCTGGCTCAACCCTCGCACGGGCGAGCCATGGAGCACCGACGCCCAGATCCGCAAGACGCTCTGGCAGCCGGTCTGCAAACGCGCCGAGGTGGAGTATCGGAATCCCTATCAGGTCCGCCACACCTATGCCTCGGCCTTGCTGACGGCCGGAGCAAATCCATGGTACGTGGCCAGCCAGTTAGGGCATGAGGACGTGGAGATGGTTTTCCGCACCTACGGCAAATTCATCAGGGACGACTACCAGAAGCCCAAGCCTGAATTTCGCATTGTGAAAGAAAAATGATCGGTGCGATTTCGGTGCGAAATCGGTGCGATTTGGTGGACACCACAGCACACCAGAAGGCAAAGAAAAACCGCCACACACTAGGCTTTCCAGTGTGTGGCGGTGTCTTGAATGGTGGAGCTGGCGGGAATTGAACCCGCGTCCGTAAGCCTTCGCCGGACAGATCTACATGTTTAGTGCTCTGTTTTAAATCTCGCCACCCAAACCCCGCAGGCACACGCTGCTTGGGTAGCCAGCTTCCTAAAATCTCGCCAAATACCAAGAAGCCCGGTATCCAGCCAGCTAATGTAAATTCCCTTGCAGCCGGGAGGTATTGCTACCCCCTTGCCCAGCCCACTAGCGTGCTGTTGCAAGGCTCACCGGATTAAGCGGCGAGTGCGAAACGTTCGTCGTTTGCAGTTAGTTTTTTGAATGGAGATTTACGAGCGTCACTCAAGCTCGACATGCACCGCACCGGTCCCGAACCCACGTCGAAACCAGGACAGCCCCTTAGTGCCTATTCTAGCCTCATCCCAGCAACTTCAACAGCTCAAGCGGTGAATTGATATGTGCATCAGCCCCCCAGTGAACCGTATCTGCTGTCGCACCCAGGTAGCCATAGCGTGCAGCTACGGTTTTCATACCCGCTGCTGCACCCGCCTGGATATCGCGCTCGTCATCTCCGACATAGATGCAATGTTCGGGAGCAATCTGCATGCGTCGTGCGGCTTCAAACAGAGGCTCGGGGTGAGGCTTGGAATGCGGCGTCGTGTCCCCGCTCACCACGGCCGCAGCCTGAGCAAACAAGGGCATTTGCCGTGTCAAAGGGTCAGTGAAACGCATGGACTTGTTGGTCACCACCCCCCACAACAACGGGCCGGCTTCCAATGCCCGGATCAACTCGGGCACGCCGTCAAAAGCATAGGTGCGCTCGGTCATGCATTGCTCGTAATTGCGAAAGAACTCCTCGCGCATTTCCGCAAAGCCTGCAGACTCAGGTGTCATGCCGAACGCAATACCCAGCATTCCACGAGCCCCAGCCCCGGCCATATGGCGGTAGGCATGGAGCGGCAGCGAGGGCATGCCGCGATCCACACGCATCTTGTCTGCTGCAGCTCCCAGATCAGGAGCGCTGTCGATCAAAGTGCCATCGAGATCGAAAAGAACGGCTCTAACGTGCTTCCACATGGCTGTCACTCCTGAGGGCGGCGTGTCGCCAGCATGTAATTGACCGAGGTGTCGTTGCTGAGCCAATAGCGGCCCGAGATCGGGTTGTGCTCCATGCCTTTGCTGCCTTGCACATCCAGGCCGGCTTCGCGCGCAAAGCGAGCCAACTCGCTTGGGCGCAGCAACTTGGCGTACTCATGAGTCCCTTTGGGAATCATCTTGAGCATGTATTCGGCAGCCACGATCGCCAGCGCAAAAGCCTTGGCATTGCGATTGATGGTGGAAAAAAACACCCAGCCACCAGGCTTGACCAGCTGGGCACATGCCCGCACGATGGACGCAGGATCGGGCACATGCTCCAGCATTTCCATGCAGGTCACCACATCAAAACTGGCCGGCTGCTCCTGCGCCAGTTGCTCGACGCTGACCTCATGGTATTGAATATTGGGCGTTCCCGCCTCCAGAGCATGCAGCTGCGCGACGCGCAAAGCCTTGGTTGCCAGATCGATACCCACCACCTTGGCCCCTTTGCGCGCCATGGAGTCTGCAAGAATGCCACCGCCACAGCCCACATCCAGCACCCTCTGGTTCGCCAATGGGGCCTGGGCGTTGATCCAGTCCAGTCTCAGGGGATTGATCTGATGCAGTGGCTTGAATTCACTCTCGGGATCCCACCAGCGATGGGCCAGGCTGGAGAATTTTTCCAGTTCTGCCGGGTCGGCATTGATAGTGTTGCTCATGATGCAATTGTCCGCGATTACCGCAATGGATCAGGCATAAAAAAAGCCCCGTTGCCGGGGCTTTTTGTGTAGCAATCGAAAGATTACTGAGCAGCCTTGGTGCCCACAACTTCGATTTCCACGCGACGGTTCTGAGCGCGGCCAGCAGCAGTCTTGTTGTCTGCCACGGGTTGCTTCTTGCCCTTGCCTTCGGTGTACACGCGGCTCTTTTCGATGCCCTTGGACACCAGATAAGCCTTCACAGCTTCAGCGCGACGCACCGACAGCTTTTGGTTGTAAGCATCGGAACCGATGGAGTCAGTGTGACCCACGGCGATGATGACTTCCAGGTTGATGTCCTTGATCTTGCCGGTCAGGTCATCCAGCTTAGCCTTGCCTGCGGGCTTCAGCACGGACTTGTCGAAGTCGAAGAAAGCGTCAGCAGAGTAGGTAACCTTAGATGCCACTGCAGGCTGGGGAGCCACAGGAGCGGGAGGCACAACGGCGGGAGCGGGAGCAGCAACCTGGGCCTTCAGAGCACCGTCGCAATCAACAGCGGCAGTAGCAGGAGTCCAGTTGGCATCGCGCCAGCACAGTTCGTTCGTGCCGTTCTTCCACACCAGTTCGCTGGTGCCGTTTTGCCAGTTGTCGATAGTCTTGCCACCGTCAGCAGCCTTCACTTGTGCGCCAGCGGCTGTCACGAGGGCAGCAGAGGCAAACAACATCGCCACTTTGTTCAGTTTCTTCATGGTTCTCCTCTTGGGGAAAAAGCCGCAGCAGGGCTGCGAATCTGTGGACGTCATCAGTGACCATCACCAAAAACGTTGAAATGATTGTGCCATACGTAACATGCAAGAGTGTTGTCAACTAGGCACCAACAAGTAGGACAGCTGCGTAATTCCTGAGTTATGTTGCTCTGCTGCCACACGTCATTCGACCTAAAATGGTCGTTTTCCAGCCGTCAAAGTATCACTAGACATGACCCAGTTTGCTAAAGAAACTCTGCCCATCAGCCTTGAAGAGGAGATGCGTCGCAGTTATCTCGATTACGCCATGAGCGTGATCGTGGGCCGGGCGCTTCCTGATGCGCGTGATGGTCTCAAGCCCGTGCACCGCCGCGTTCTGTACGCCATGCACGAACTCAATAACGACTGGAACCGCCCCTACAAGAAGTCGGCGCGTATCGTCGGTGACGTGATCGGTAAGTACCACCCGCACGGCGACATCGCGGTCTACGACACCATCGTGCGTATGGCCCAGGACTTCTCGCTGCGCCACATGCTGGTGGACGGCCAGGGCAACTTCGGCTCGGTGGACGGCGACAGCGCTGCCGCCATGCGATATACGGAAATCCGCCTCTCGAAGATCGCCCACGAAATGCTGGGCGACATCGACAAGGAAACCGTGGACTTCGGCCCCAACTATGACGGCTCCGAAAGCGAACCGCTGGTGCTGCCAAGCCGCCTGCCTAACCTGCTGGTCAACGGCTCCTCCGGTATTGCCGTGGGTATGGCCACGAATATCCCGCCGCACAACCTCAATGAGGTAGTGGACGGCTGCCTGCATTTGCTGCAGAACCCCGAAGCTTCCATCGACGAGCTGATGGAGATCATTCCCGCGCCCGACTTCCCCACGGCCGGCATCATCTACGGCATCAACGGTGTCAAGGAAGGCTATCGCACCGGCCGTGGCCGCGTGGTGATGCGTGCCAAGTGCCACTTCGAGGACATCGACAAGGGCCAGCGCCAGTCCATCATCGTTGACGAGCTGCCCTACCAGGTCAACAAGAAGACGCTGCAGGAGCGCATGGCCGAGCTGGTGCACGAAAAGAAGATCGAGGGCATCAGCCATATCCAGGACGAGTCGGACAAGTCCGGCATGCGCCTGGTGATCGAATTGAAGCGCGGCGAAGTGCCCGAGGTGGTGCTCAACAACCTCTACAAGCTGACCCAGCTGCAAGACACCTTCGGCATGAACATGGTGGCCCTGGTCAACGGCCAGCCCAAGCTCTGCAACCTGAAGGATCTGATCCAGGTCTTCCTGGAGCACCGCCGCGAAGTGGTGACCCGCCGCACCGTGTTCGAGCTGCGCAAGGCGCGCGACCGCGGCCATGTGCTGGAAGGTCTGGCCGTCGCACTGGCCAATATCGACGACTTCATCGCCATCATCCGCAACGCTCCCACACCTCCCGTGGCCAAGGCCGCGCTGATGGAAAAATCCTGGGACAGCAAGCTGGTGCGCGAGATGCTCACCCGCACGCGTACCGACGGCGGCGTGGTCAATGCCGACGACTATCGCCCCGAGGGCCTGGAAGTCGAATTCGGCATGCAGCAAAACGGCCTGTACCGCCTGTCCGAAACCCAGGCCCAGGAAATTCTGCAGATGCGTCTGCAACGCCTGACGGGCCTTGAGCAGGACAAGATCGTGGCCGAGTACAAGGACGTCATGTCGGTCATCGAAGACCTGCTGGACATCCTGGCCAAGCCCGAGCGCGTCTCCATCATCATTGGCGAAGAACTCAACGCCGTGAAGGCCGAGTTCGGTCAGTCCAAGAAGGGCGAGCGCCGCTCCACCGTGGAGTACAGCGCGCAAGACCTGTCCACCGAAGACCTGATCACGCCCACCGACATGGTGGTGACGCTCTCGCACACCGGCTACATCAAGAGCCAGCCCCTGTCCGAGTACCGCTCGCAAAAGCGCGGCGGCCGCGGCAAGCAGGCCACGGCCACCAAGGAAGACGACTGGATCGACCAGCTCTTCATCGCCAACACGCACGACTATCTGCTGTGCTTCTCCAACCGCGGCCGCATGTACTGGCTCAAGGTCTGGGAAGTGCCATCGGGCTCGCGCGGCTCGCGCGGTCGCCCCATCGTCAACATGTTCCCGCTGCAGGACGGCGAGAAGATCAACGTGGTGCTGCCGCTAACCGGCGAAAACCGCAGCTTCCCCGAAGATCACTTCGTCTTCATGGCCACCAGCATGGGCACCGTCAAGAAGACGGCGCTGACCGAGTTCAGCAACCCGCGCAAGGCCGGCATCATTGCCGTGGGCCTAGACGAGGGCGACTATCTGATCGGCGCTGCGCTGACCGACGGCAAGCATGATGTGATGTTGTTCAGCGACGGCGGCAAGGCCGTGCGCTTTGACGAGAACGATGTGCGCCCCATGGGCCGCAATGCGCGCGGCGTGCGTGGCATGAACATCGAAGAGCATCAGAACGTGATCGCCATGCTGGTCGCCGAGGCCGACGACGGCACGGGCAATGTGGTGGCGGGTTCGCAAAGCGTGCTGACCGCCACCGAAAACGGCTACGGCAAGCGCACGGCCATCAGCGAATACACCCGCCACGGCCGCGGCACCAAGGGCATGATTGCAATCCAGCAGTCCGAGCGCAACGGCAAGGTCGTGGCTGCGACCCTGGTGGCGCCCGAGGACGAGATCATGCTGATTACCGACACCGGCGTGCTGGTGCGTACCCGGGTGGCGGAAATCCGCGAGCTGGGCCGCGCCACACAGGGCGTGACGCTGATCAACCTGGACGAAGGTGCCAAGCTCATCGGCCTGCAGCGCATCGTCGAAAATGATGCGAACGACAATGCCGGCGAGGACGGCGAAGCCGATGACTCCGGCAGCGCCGGCGCCGAAGGCGCAGCCGAGTCCGGCGACGCCTCCTGATCGGCCAGCCCCGGCTGCCCCGATACGGACCGGACGCCACGGGCATGACCCCATGCCCGTGGCCCAATGTTTTGATAGCTGAAAGCGCAAGCCAGACAAGCGCTTTCACATGTTTTGAGCGTAAATCTGATGAACCGCCCTTTTAACTTCTCCGCAGGCCCCGCCGCCATCCCTGAAGAAGTGCTGCAAACCGCAGCCGCCGAAATGCTGGACTGGCACGGCTCCGGCATGGGGGTGATGGAAATGAGCCACCGCGGCAAGGAATTCATCAGCATTTACGAAGCCGCCGAAGCCGATCTGCGCGAGCTGCTGGCCGTGCCCGCGCATTTCAAGATCCTGTTCATGCAGGGCGGCGGCATTGCCGAAAACGCCATCGTGCCCATGAATCTGTCGCGCGCCGGCGTGGTGGACTTTGTGGTGACCGGCAGCTGGAGCCAGAAGTCGGCCAAGGAGGCCGCCAAGTACGCCAGCGATGCCAATGTGGCCGCCAGCGCCAAGGACAGCGACTACACCACCATTCCCGCCGCCAGCAGCTGGAATCTGAGCCGCGGCGCCAGCTATGTGCATATCTGCAGCAACGAGACCATTCACGGCGTGGAGTTCCACGAGCTGCCCGACCTCCAGGCCCTGGGCTCGGATGCACCGCTGGTCATCGACTTTTCCTCGCATGTGGCCTCGCGCTCCATCGACTGGAGCCGCGTGGGTCTGGCCTTTGGCGGCGCGCAGAAGAACATCGGCCCCGCCGGCCTGACCATCGTCATCGTGCGCGAAGACCTGCTGGGCCATGCCCTGCCCGTCTGCCCCTCGGCGTTTGATTACAAAACCGTGGCCGACAACGGCAGCATGTACAACACGCCTCCCACCTGGGGCATCTACATGGCCGGCCTGACCTTCCAGTGGCTCAAGCGCCAGACCGAAGGCGGCCTCAGCGGCGTGGCCGCCATGGAAGCGCGCAACATCGCCAAGGCCAAGCTGTTCTATGACTATGTGGACCAATCCTCGTTCTACGTGAACAAGGTGGCCGCGAACTGCCGCTCGCGCATGAACATCCCGTTCTTCCTTCATGATGAGTCGCGCAACGACGCCTTCCTGGCCGGCGCCAAGCAAGCCGGCCTGCTGCAGCTCAAGGGCCACAAGTCCGTGGGCGGCATGCGCGCCAGCATCTACAACGCCATGCCCATAGCAGGCGTGCAGGCGCTGGTCGACTACATGCGTGACTTCGAGCAACGTCAGGCCTGAGCCCCACCCTTAGCCTTGTAAAAAGATGAGCTGCCAGCGCTTTATCTGCAAGTACTTCACCAAGGTTTTGGTCTGAAATCCTTGTTCAACTTGCGTCAGCAGCTACGAAATTTGAGAGATTCATGAGCCAAGAACCCCAAGCCAGCCCCGAGCTGTTGTCGCTGCGCAACCAGATCGACTCCCTGGACCGCCAGTTGCTGGAGCTGGTCAACCAGCGCGCCCATGTGGCCGAGCAGGTGGGCGAGCTCAAGAAGAAGGAAGGCTCGGCCTTCTTCCGCCCGGACCGCGTGGCCCAGGTGATCGAGAAGATCAAGTCCAACAACCCCGGCCCGCTCAAGGGCGCGCATGTGGCCGCCATCTGGCGCGAGATCATGTCGGCCTGCCTGGCGCTGGAATCCCCCCAGCGCGTGGCCGTGCTCGGCCCGGCCGGTACCTTCTGCGAAGAAGCGGCGATCCAGTACTTCGGCGGCGCGGCCGACCTGATGTACTGCAACAGCTTCGAGGAAGTCTTTCATGCCACGGCCGCCGGCAGTGCCCAGTACGGCGTGGTGGGCGTGGAGAACTCCAACGAAGGCGTGGTCACGCGCTCGCTGGACATGTTCCTGCACACGCCCTGCCATGTGGTGGGCGAAGTCAGCATGCTGATCCGCCACAATCTGATGCGCACCAGCAACACGCTGGACGGCATCGAGGTCGTGGCCGCCCACCCCCAGGCTCTGGCTCAGTGTCAGGGCTGGCTGTCCAAGCACCTGCCGCATGCCGAACGCCGCCCCGTGGAGAGCAATGCCGAAGGCGCACGCCTGGCGGCCCTGCATCCCAACTGGGCCGGCATTGCCGGTGAGCGCGCCGCCCAGCAGTTCGGCCTGCACATCGTCAGCCACGCGATCCAGGACGATGCCTACAACCGCACGCGTTTTGCCGTCATCTGCCTGCCGCACACGCTGGCCACGGCCGCGCCCAGCGGCAGCGACTGCACCAGCCTGGTGGTCTCGGTGCCCAACACCGCCGGCGCCGTGCATGACCTGCTGGTGCCACTGAAGAAGCATGGCGTCTCGATGACGCGCTTCGAGTCGCGCCCGGCCCGCACCGGCCAATGGGAGTACTACTTCTACATCGACATCGAAGGCCACCCGGCCCAGGCCAATGTGGCCGCCGCCCTGCAAGAGCTGCAGGGCCTGTGCGCGTTCTACAAGGTGCTGGGCACCTACCCGGTGAGCAAGTGATGGCGACTCAGGAATTGCAGCCGTTCGAGCAGCTCGGCTTGATCGGCTGCGGATTGATGGGCGGCTCCTTCGCGCTGGCACTCAAGAAAGCCGGCCTGGTCAAGCGCGTGGTGGGCTACAGCAAATCGCCCTCGACCACCGAACGTGCGCGCCAGATGGGCGTGATCGACGTGGAGGCACCCTCCGCCCTGCTGGCGGCGGCCGGCGCCGATCTGGTGCTGCTGGCCGTGCCCGTGGCGGCCACCGAGGCCACGCTCAAGTCCATCAAGCATCTGGTCACGCCCCAGATGATGATCATGGACGTGGGCTCCACCAAGGTCGATGTGGTGCAGGCCGCACGTTCGGCGCTGCGCGACCAGATCGGCAGCTTTGTGCCCGCCCACCCCATCACCGGCAAGGAAGTGGCCGGCGTGGAGCACGCCGATGTCAAGCTCTACCAGGGCGCCCAGGTCGTGCTGACCCCTACGGAGCGCACGCTGACAGCGCATCTGGCCAAGGCCCAGGCGCTGTGGCAGGCCCTGGGATGCAAGGTCACCGCCATGTCGCCCGAGGCTCATGACAGCGCACTCGCCACCGTCAGCCACCTGCCCCATTTGCTGGCATTTGCCATGATGCAAAGCGTGCTGAACCAGCCCGGTGCCGACGATATGCTGGCGCTGGCCGGGCCCGGCTTTCGCGATTTCACGCGCATCGGCGCAGGCGACCCCAAGCTCTGGCGCGATGTGCTGCTGGCCAACCGCGATCAGGTGCTGGCCCAGTCGCGCCAGTTCCGCCAGGCGCTGGAGCAGCTCGAAGGGCTGATGCAGGCTAACGACGGCCAGGGACTGCAGGATCGCCTGACCCTGGCCAGTGCCGCACGCGCCGAATGGACCATGGGCGGCAAGCGAGGCTCTTAAACTAGCGGCGTCGATCTATTCACCCAACCGCCAGAGACACCGGGCAGAGGCAGCCGCGCAGCCTTGGTGTCGAAGCAGCCAGGCTGCACAGGGGGTTACGAGAGTTTTATGTTCACCACTGAATTTCTGGACCTGCCCGCACTGGACTCCGCCAACGGCAGCGTCAGCCTGCCCGGCTCCAAAAGCATCTCCAATCGCGTGCTGCTGCTGGCGGCGCTGAGCCAGGGCACCACCACCATTCACGACCTGCTGGATTCGGACGACACCCGTGTCATGCTGACCGGACTCAAGCAGCTGGGCTGCAGCATCAGCCCGGATGCCGTCACACCCGGCCAGGCGATTGACGTCACCGGCATCGGGGGTCAGTTGCCGGCCGGCACTGCGGCCACGCTATTCCTGGGCAATGCCGGCACGGCCATGCGCCCGCTGACTGCGGCGCTGTCGGTGCTGGGCGGCGACTTCGAGATGACGGGCGTTCCCCGCATGTACGAACGCCCCATCGGCGACCTGGTCGATGCGCTGCGCCAGCTGGGCTGCAAGATCGACTATCTGAAGGATGAAGGCTTTCCGCCCCTGAAGATCGGCCAGCCCGACTTCAGCCAGCTGGGCAGCGAATCCATCAAGGTGCGCGGCGATGTCTCCAGCCAGTTCCTGACCTCGCTGCTGATGGCCCTGCCCCTGCTGGCCAATGTCCCCGGGGCACAGCGCGACATCACCATCGAGGTGGTGGGCGAGCTGATCTCCAGGCCCTATATCCACATCACGCTGGAGCTGCTGGCGCGCTTCGGCATCGCCGTGAAAAACGACAACTGGCAGCGCTTCGTGATCCCCGCAGGCTGTCGCTACCAGTCGCCGGGTGCCATCCATGTGGAGGCCGATGCCTCCTCCGCCAGCTATTTCATCGCACTGGGCGCGATTGCCACCGGCACCACCGATGATGCGGATGCAGACAATGCGCCGCAGCCCAAGAGCATCCGCATTCTGGGTGTGGGCCAGGACTCGATCCAGGGCGATATCCGCTTCATCGAGGCCGCCCAGGCCATGGGCGCAAAGATCGAAAGCGGCCCCAACTGGCTGCAGGTCAGCCGTGGCAGCTGGCCTCTGAAGGCCATCGACCTCGATTGCAACCATATTCCCGACGCGGCCATGACGCTGGGCACCATGGCGCTGTATGCCGACGGCGTGACCACGCTGCGCAATATCGCCAGCTGGCGCGTCAAGGAAACCGACCGCATTGCCGCCATGGCGATCGAGTTGCGCAAGCTCGGCGCCTCGGTGGAAGAAGGGGCTGACTACATCCGCATCACCCCTCCAGCCGGCAAGACCGCCTGGAAAGCGGCCAGCATCCACACCTATGACGACCACCGTGTCGCCATGTGCTTCTCCCTGGCGGCCTTCAACCCGGCCAAGCTGCCGGTGCGCATAGAAGACCCCAAATGCGTGGCCAAGACCTTTCCCGACTATTTCGAGGCGCTGTTCTCCGTCAGCGAAGCCGAGCGCGAGCATATTCCCGTGATCTGCATCGACGGGCCCACAGCCTCCGGCAAGGGCACGATTGCTGCAGAAGTCGCCAGGGCACTGGGCTACCAGTTGCTGGATTCCGGCGCGCTGTACCGCATCACCGGCCTGGCCGCATCGCGTGCCGGCATGACGCTTGACGAGTCGAACGAGGAAACCATTGCCGAGATGGCGCTGGACATGCCCGTGCGCTTCGATGCACAGCAGCGTGTCTGGCTCGGCGACGAGGACATCAGCCTGGCCATTCGCAGCGAAGAAGCCGGCATGAATGCCTCGCGCGTATCGGCCCTGCCTGCCGTGCGCACCGCGCTGGTGGATCTGCAGCTGTCCTTCCAGGCCCTGCCCGGGCTGGTTGCCGATGGCCGCGACATGGGTACGGTCATCTTCCCTCACGCCCCGCTGAAGGTCTATTTGTGGGCGTCTGCGCAGTGCCGCGCCGAGCGCCGATATAAACAGTTGATTTCCAAAGGAATTTCAGCTAATATGTCCACCCTTTTGGCAGACCTTGAGGCGCGCGACGCCCGCGATATGAATCGCAGCACCGCTCCGCTCAAGCCCGCCGAGGATTCTTTGCAGCTCGACAGCTCCGAGATGACCATTGAAGAAGTGGTTGCCCAAGTGCTGTCGTGGTGGCAGGAACACCAGCCGTTCGGTCGTCCTTGAAATTTCAAGCTTGAAGTTTCAAGGCCAGCCCTGCATCTGGCTTGTTGGCCCTTGATGCCAGGTTCTCGCAGACCGCGGACCGGCAGCAAGGTTGTTAACCTTTAACCCCCGTGGGCCTCAAACCCACAACCTCCGCAATCAGTCTTAAAAACGCTTGGCAATGGTGCCGACGGAAACCTGGTTGCGGGCAAGGAACTACATGTCTGAATCTTTTGCCGCCCTTTTTGAAGAGTCGTTGACACGCACCGAAATGCGTCCTGGCGAAGTTATCACCGCTGAAGTCGTGCGCGTTGAGCACAACTTCGTGGTGGTGAACGCCGGCCTGAAGTCGGAAGCCTACGTGCCCCTCGACGAGTTCAAGAACGACCAGGGCGAAGTCGAAGTCCAAGTGGGTGACTTCGTGTCCGTGGCCATCGGCTCCATCGAAAACGGCTACGGCGACACCATCCTGTCCCGTGACACCGCCAAGCGTCTGGCTTCCTGGCTGTCGCTGGAAAAGGCTCTGGAATCCGGCGAATTCGTGACCGGCACCACTTCCGGCAAGGTCAAGGGCGGCCTGACCGTTCTGGTCAACGGCATCCGCGCTTTCCTGCCCGGTTCGCTGATCGACACACGTCCCATCAAGGACCTGACTCCCTACGAAAACAAGACCCTGGAATTCAAGGTCATCAAGCTGGATCGCAAGCGCAACAACGTGGTGCTGTCGCGCCGCGCTGTGGTGGAAGCCTCCATGGGCGAAGAGCGCGCCAAGCTGATGGAAACCCTGAAGGAAGGCGCTATCGTTCAGGGCGTGGTCAAGAACATCACCGAATACGGTGCGTTCGTGGACCTGGGCGGCATCGACGGCCTGCTGCACATCACCGACATGGCATGGCGCCGTGTGCGTCACCCCTCCGAAGTGGTGACTGCCGGCCAGGAAATCACTGCCAAGATCCTGAAGTTCGACACCGAAAAGAACCGCGTGTCCCTGGGTCTGAAGCAAATGGGCGACGATCCCTGGATGGGCGTGGCTCGCCGCTACCCCTCCGCCACCCGTCTGTTCGGCAAGGTCACCAACATTGCTGACTACGGCGCATTCGTGGAACTGGAACCCGGCATCGAAGGCCTGGTGCACGTTTCCGAAATGGACTGGACCAACAAGAACATCGCTCCCACCAAGCTCGTGTCCCTGGGCGACGAAGTGGAAGTCATGGTTCTGGAAATCGACGAAGACAAGCGTCGCATTTCCCTGGGCATGAAGCAGTGCAAGGCTAACCCCTGGCAAGAATTCGCCCAGAACACCAAGCGCGGCGACCGCGTGAAGGGCCCCATCAAGTCCATCACCGACTTCGGCGTGTTCGTGGGTCTGGCTGCCGGTATCGACGGCCTGGTGCACCTGTCTGACCTGTCTTGGAACGAAGCCGGCGAAGCCGCTGTTCGCAACTACAAGAAGGGTCAAGAAGTCGAAGCCATCGTGCTGGCCGTGGACGTTGAGCGCGAGCGCATCTCCCTGGGCATCAAGCAACTGGACAGCGATCCCTTCACGACCTTCGTGACCGTGAACGACAAGGGCCAGGTTGTGACCGGCAAGGTCAAGACCGTGGACGCCAAGGGCGCTGAAATCGACCTGGGTGAAGACATCATCGGCTACCTGCGCGCTTCCGAAATCTCGCAAGACCGCGTGGAAGATGCTCGTTCCGTCCTGAAGGAAGGCGACGAAGTGACGGCCGTGGTGGTGAACGTGGATCGCAAGAGCCGCAACATCCAGCTGTCCATCAAGCAAAAGGATCACGCTGAACAGCAAGTCGCCATGGCTTCCCTGTCGGCTCAGTCCTCCAAGGAAAACGCTGGTACCACCAGCCTGGGCGCTCTGCTGCGCGCCAAGCTGGACGCTGACAAGTAAATCTTGCATCAGCCGGTCAGCCAGCTCGTCTGACTGACCGCCAAGCGTCAAAGACAACGGGCGCCCTGTGCGCCCGTTGTTGTTTCAACCTAGAGCCTCCGTCACCCGATGACCCGATCCGATCTCGTCGAAGAACTTGCCGCCCAATTTGGCCAACTCAACCAACGTGATGCCGAGCAGGCCGTCAAAACCATTCTGGATGCCGTCAGCGATGCCCTGGTGCGCGGTCACCGTATTGAAATTCGCGGCTTTGGCAGCTTTGCCATCAATCACCGCCAGCCCCGCATAGGCCGCAACCCCCGCTCCGGCGAGTCCGTTCAGGTTCCTTCCAAGCGCGTGCCTCATTTCAAGCCAGGCAAGGCCCTGCGCGAAGCCGTGGACAATCTCAAGGCCGAAGACTCCGCTGCCCAGCAGCCGCAGATCGCCTGAAGTCCATGGGCACCGTCAGCCACATCAGGGCTGACCACGCCGTCCGTTTGCCAGTCCGAGCATAGGCTGGCCTAAAATCTTCCCGTCACACAAGGCGCATAAAGGGAAGCATGAAATACCTGCTGTGGCTGCTCAAGGCAGCCATTTTTTTCACTCTGTTCGCATTCGCACTCAACAACCAGCAAGACGCCACCGTGCATTTTTTCTTTGGCACGGCATGGACGGCACCTCTGGTGCTGGTGGTTCTGGCTGCTTTCGCACTGGGCCTTTTTGTCGGAGTGCTGGGCATGGTGCCACGCTGGCTCAAGCATCGCAGCGCAGCGCGCGAGGCACAGGCCACTCAACAGGCACCGAACGCCGCAGCCAGCGCCACCAGTGCAGCACCTGCGGTGAAGGAACAGAACTCTTCTTCGATCATTGCGCCGGGCGACGTGCATGGAATTTAATCTGACTTGGATTTTGCTGGGCCTGCCTGCAGCCTTTGTTCTGGGCTGGCTGGCCTCCCGCTGGGATTTGCGCCAGGTGCGTGCCGACAACCGCCAGGCTCCCAAGGCGTACTTCAAAGGCCTGAACTTTCTACTCAACGAGCAGCAGGACAAGGCCATCGATGCCTTTATCGAGGCCGTGCAGAACGACCCCGACACCACCGAACTGCACTTTGCACTGGGCAATCTGTTTCGCCGCCGCGGCGAATACAACCGAGCAGTGCGCGTCCACGAGCATCTGCTCAGCCGCGCCGACCTCACCCGCCCCGACCGGGACCGTGCCCAGCATGCACTGGCACAGGACTTTCTCAAGGCCGGCCTGCTGGACCGCGCCGAGGAGGCTCTGAACCGCCTGGAAGGCACGCAGTACGAAGGCGAGGCACGCCTGGCGCTGCTGGCCATTTACGAGCGCTCGCGCGACTGGGCCCAGGCCGCGGCCATCGTGCGCAAGATGCAGGCTGCGGGCCAAGGGGACTTCAGCACCCGGCTGGCCCACTATCTTTGCGAAGACGCGCAATCTCAGGTCGCCCATGGCCAGCTCGACAAGGCGTTTGCGCAGCTGCAACAGGCCCTGGAGACTGCGCCGCAAGCTCCGCGTCCCCGACTGGAGCTGGCCCAGCTCCAGCATCGACAGGGCCGGTCCGCACAGGCTTTGTCAAGTCTTCAGGCCCTGGCACAGAACAGCCCCGCAGCCCTGCCCCTGGCGGCCAGCCTGCTTGTGGAAGTGGCCGAGGCAACGGGCGCGCTCGCCGAGGCTCGCGATCTGCTGCTCAAGCACTATGAACAGGCACCCTCGCTGGATCTGCTGCAGGCACTGGTCGCAGTCGATCAGAAAAGCGGAGATGCAGGAGCCCCCGGCCGCCAGCGCCTGGTGCAACACCTGGAGCATGAATCTTCCCTGGTAGCTGCCGCCCAATGGCTGGAAGGCGAGACCCTGACCGAAGAGCAGTACCATGCCACCGTGCAGAAGGCGCTGAACCACGCCACCAAGCCTCTGACCCGCTACCGCTGTGCGGCCTGCGGCTTTGAAGCCCGCACCCATTTCTGGCATTGCCCCGGCTGCCAGAGCTGGGACAGCTACCCGGCACGCAGGGTCGAAGAGCTGTAAAGCACTTCCAGAAGACAAAAGAGCGCCCAGGGCGCTCTTTTTCAATGCATGCAGGCGGCCCGGTTAATGGCCGACCCACTCATCGCCCGGCATATCCTGCTTGCCGATCAGCCAGGGCAGGCGCGAGGACACTCCGACCAGAACCCCCACGGCCCAGAACAGAGCCGAGACACCGACCACGGTGCCCAGCGAGCCGAACAGCACCGGCATCAGCACGCTGGAGCCATTGATGGCCATCATGCGCAATCCCAGCGCCTCGCCATGGCGCTCGGGTGGCGTGATCTGATGGATCATGCTCATCACCATGGGCTGCACCGATCCCAGCACCACGCCCAGCAAGACCGAACAGGCGCCCATGCTCCAGGCACCGGGCATGAAGGGGTAGGCGATGAACAGGGCGCAAGCGGCAACCATGGCCCCCAGCACCACTTGCGATTCGGCCATATGGCGCGTGATGATGGGCATCAGCATGCGGATCACGGCTGCAGCAATCGCAAAGGCGCCCAGGATGCTGCCTATCACCGAGGCAGGCAGTCCGCGCTCATGGCCCAGAATGGGCACGACAAAGGTGTGCACGTCCCAGCAAGAGGAAAGCGCCCAGTTCAACAGCAACAGGCGCCTGAAGCCCCGGTTCTGCACCAGGTCCCAGGCCGTTGCCTTCTGGTTCGCACTCTCAGTCTGCAGTGCGGGCAGCTCCTGCACCGTTCTTGCCCAGAACCAGGCCGCCAGAGGCATCAGGGTCAGCAGCAAAAACGCCGCCCTGAAGCCCGTGGTGCTGGCCGCTTCGCCGCCGGCATAGTCGATCAGCAACCCGGCCGCGAAAGGCCCCAAAAAATTGGAGATGGCCGGCCCGATCGCCAGCCAGCTGAAGACCTTGCGCAACTCGTCCTTGTTGTGTGCCATGCGCCCCACATGGCGCTGCAGGGCGATGAGTGCCATGCCGGCGGCGCCGCCCGTCAGCAAAGCGCTCAGGCATAGCACCGGATAAATCGGGAACAGCACGGCCACTCCCGCTCCGGAACAGGCGGCCGCCACACTGATGATGAGCGGGCGCTTGAGCCCGTGACGGTCCGCATAGCGGCCCGCGGGCAGCGAAAGAAACACCTGGGTCAGTGCAAACAGCGCCAGCAGCATGCCGACCGCGGCTGCGCTATAGCCCTCCTTGAGCGCCAAAAGCGGCGTGGCCATGCGCATTCCGGTCATGGTGCCGTGGATACAGACTTGCGCAAGGATCAGGCGCAGCAGGGCTGCATTCATTCTTCGTCCTCGCTGGCGGTCTGATCGCCTCCAGACGAGGTGGCCGGAAACAGGGGCTGCTCCTGCCCGGCTTCATTCGGCAGCTCCTGCACATTGCGCAAATGGCGCTGAATGGCGCGCGTGCGCACACCCACCTGATCGAACTTGCGCGCAGCGGCATCGATGGACTTGCGCGTGGCCTCCACCACTTCGCCGAACTTGCCGAACTCGGTCTTGACCTGACCGAGCACGCCCCAGACTTCGGAGGAGCGCTTCTCGATCGCCAGCGTCTTGAAGCCCATCTGCAGGCTGCTGAGCATGGCGGCCAGATTCGCGGGACCGGTAATCACGATGCGATGCTCGTTCTGCAGCGCCTCGACCAGGCCCGGACGGCGCAGCACTTCGGCGAACAGGCCCTCGGTGGGCAGATACATGACGGCAAAGTCCGTGGTGTGCGGCGGTGCGATGTACTTGCTGGCAATCTTTTTGGCTTCGCCGCGAATCGATGTCTCGAAGGCATTGCCTGCAGCGGCAATTGCCACCCTGTCGGCACTGTCCTGGGCATCCTGCAGGCGCTGATAATGCTCGACTGGATATTTGGCGTCGATGGGCAGCCAGACGGGCTGCTCGTCGTTGCGGCCCGGCAGCCGGATGGCGAACTCGACCAGCTCATCACTGCCAGGCACGGTCTTGACGTTTCTCGCGTACTGCTCGGGCGTGAGCACATTGTCGATAATGCTGCCCAGCTGCAGCTCGCCCCAGGTGCCGCGCGACTTCACATTGGTCATCACGCGCTTCAGATCGCCTACGCTGCCCGCCAGAGTCTGCATCTCGCCCAGCCCCTTGTGCACCTGCTCCAGCCGATCGCTGACCAGCTTGAAGGACTCGCCCAGACGCTGCTCCAGCGTGGCATGCAGCTTCTCGTCGACAGTGCGGCGCATCTCGTCGAGCTTGAGGGAGTTTTCACTCTGAATCGTGGCCAGTCGCTCGTTGAGCGTTGCGCGCAGTTGCTCCGCCGTGGTCTGCTGGCCCTGTGCCAGCGCAGCCAGTTGCTGGCTCACCGCATCCTGCAACACGGCAAACTGATGACGCAGTTGCTCGCCATTGCTTCCCAGCTGATCCTTGAGCGCAGCCCCCATATTGGTACTCATATGCGTGAGCTGCTGCTGGATGTCGCCCTTGAGCGAGTCCAGCGTGCCGCGCGTCGTCTCGGCCAGGGCCTCGAAGCGCTGCTGGACATGGACTGCCTGCTCTGCACTGCTTTGGGCCAGTGCCGCACGGGCTTGCTGGCTGTCGCCCGTCAGCCGCTGCGCAAGCTGGGAAACGTCTTCACGAAAGGATGCCAGCGCCGCCGCCTGCTCGCGCCGTGCGGCCAGTGCATCTTGCTGGGCCTGGGCCAACTGGGTCTGTACATGCTGGGTGACACGGTCCAGGGCTCCATCGCTCTTGGCCACCGTCATCTGGGTACTCTGGCTGCTGCGATCCAGCTGCTGCAGCCTGACATCCAGCGCCTGCAATCCCTGCAGCAGCTGGGCTTGCAACCTCATCGCATCAGGGCCGAGAGCAAGCTCCGTCTGACGGCGCAGCCCCTGCAGCCACCACAGCAGCACCAGAAGCAGGCCCACCATCAATACGGCCAGCGCCGCCAACCCAAGCCACCACGTAGTCACTGTCTTGCCACGCCTTTCGCACTCTTTTTCATAGCTGCAAGCGCTTATCAGCAAATCGCTACAGACCTATTCATTGAATTTCCGCCATGGGCATTGCAGACTGAAGTTTGCAAGCACTAGCGCGCAGGCAAATTATCAGTCCTCAGAGCCACGAAAAATTCAATGCGATCAAAAGTGCTGCTTCCGGTTGCAGCCTTGGTGACAGCGAGGCTGCAATCGGTTGACGCAAGAATCAGGCGTCGGGGCCCACTTGCTGGGCAATGGCCATGGCGAACTTGCCGCCGCCCACAGACCAGTCGGAATAGTCGTTTTCGTGCGTGAAGATGAACACATCGCTGGGTGCGACGTCCGCATCTTTTTCCAGATTGGCGGCGATGTTGGCATACAGCGCGCGCTTCATGGCATCGCTGCGCCCACGGCGCATGGTGATCTCAACCACGACCACGCGGTCCGAGCGCTTGTAGCCGTTGAAAGTGCGGCTGAAGAAGAACTTCTGCTCGTCATATTCCTCAACCATGTTGAACAGCTCATCGGCGGGCATGCCGATGCCGTCGATCAGGGCCTGATGAATACCGTTGACGATGGCCTGGCGCTGGGCGGACGTGGTGTCCTTGTGGACGCTGGTGCGGATAAAAGGCATTGCTGTCTCGCTTGATATAAAAAAGCCCGCCGTGCGCACAGACGCCAAGCGGGCAGAAATTATCAAAGCCGGCAACGCACTCAGAGCACGTATTCGCCCTCAAACTGATATGACGTGATACGGCCTAATCGCGGCATCAGGCCAGCTGATTGACGGGCGTCAGCGGCCCCTTGCCGGCAAAGAACGAGATCAGGTTGTCAGCCGCCAGCCCCGCCATGGCCGTACGCGTACCCTTGGTGGCGCTGGCGATATGAGGTGTCAGCACCACATTGGGCACGGTCAGCAGATCGGGATGCACGACAGGCTCACCCTCGAACACGTCCAGCCCCGCTGCGGCAATGCGCTTATCCTTGAGTGCCTGGGCCAGAGCCGCATCATCGACGATGCCGCCGCGCGCAATATTGATCAGCGTGGCCGTGGGCTTCATCTGCGCAATTTCTGCCGCGCCTATGGTGTGGCGGTTTTCGGGGGTGAACGGCAGCACCAGCATCAGATGGTCTGCACGTTCGAGCAGCTCCTGCTTGCCGACATAACTGGCCTTGCACTCGGCTTCCAGCGCAGCATCCAGACGCGAGCGGTTGTGATAGAGCACCTCCATGCCAAAGCCGTAAGCCGCACGGCGTGCAATGGCCTGACCGATGCGGCCCATGCCCAGGATGCCCAGCGTGCTGCCATGCACCTCGGCACCGGCAAACAGGTCGTAATGCCAGTCCTTCCAGAGCCCGGCACGCAGATAGTGCTCGCTCTCGGCAATGCGGCGCGCCGTGGCCATCAGCAGGGCAAAGCCGAAATCAGCCGTTGTCTCGGTCAGCACATCGGGGGCATTCGTGCCCTGCACGCCCGCGGCCGTCATCGCGGGCACATCGAAATTGTTGTAGCCCACAGCCATATTGGCCACGATCTTGAGCTGCGGGCAGGCGGCCAGCAGCTCGGCATCGATGCGCTGCGAACCCGTGGTCAGCACGCCATCCTTGCCCTGCAACTGCTGTGCCAGCTCTGCCGGAGACCAGACCACATCCTCCTGATTGGACTGCACTTCAAAATGCTGCTGCAACCGCTGCACCACCTCGGGTGAAATGGCGCGGGCAATCAAGATACGGGGCTTTTGACTCATCGCGTTGTCTCCTCATTCATCTTTTTAGAACATATCAGCTCGCCCGGCACAGCCCGAGCTATCAAGCAAGAACCGTCCCGCAGCAATGATGTCGTCCCCCTCAAGGGGAGAGCCATCACCTAAACCAAATCCAGGTAATCAAAACCAGCAGAGGTACCAGCACGCAGACCGACCAGAGCATATAGCCGAAAAAGCCCGGCATCTTCACGCCGCGATCTTCGGCAATCGCCTTGACCATGAGATTGGGCGCATTGCCAATGTATGTGTTCGCTCCCATGAACACGGCACCGGCAGAAATGGCTGTCAGCGTCAGCGCCATCTCGGTCATGAGGTGCGCGGGGTCGCCGCCGGCGGTATTGAAGAACACCAGATAAGTCGGAGCGTTGTCGAGGAAGGAAGACAGCAGACCCGTGGCCCAGAAATACATGGCCGGGTTGGGCGTGCCATCGGCATTGGTGACTGCGCGCACCACGGCACCGAACGGGCCATCGACACCTGCCTTGAGCATGGCGATGACGGGAATGATGGTCAGGAAAATACCTGCAAACAGCTTGGCCACTTCCTGCATGGGACCCCAGCCGAACTCATTGGCCTGATGCACACGAGCGGGTGTGAGTTTGAGCGAAAGCAGCACCACGGCAAGCAAACCCAGATCACGCACCAAACCGGGCAGGCCCACATGGGTCCCGGCGATCTCGATACCCGCAGGAGTGCGCCAGATGCCGCTGACCAGCACCAGAGCCACCACCACCATCAGCAGCACAAAGTTCACGCGGCCTTCAAAGCCCAGGCGGCTTTGAGCCCCGGTCACATCCATGCTGGGCGTGGGATCGGGCAGATCGGTCTCGCCCTTTTGCCCCATCAGCTTGTGATCTATCACATAGAAGATGGCCAGCAGCGCCAGCGTGAGGAACAGCATAGGGCCCCAGATATGGCTCACCGTCCAGAAGAAGTCCACCCCCTTCAAAAAGCCCAGGAACAGCGGCGGATCTCCGAGCGGCGTCAACGCCCCCCCGGCATTGGAGACGATGAAGATGAAAAACACCACCACATGAGCCTGATGACGGCGGTTGTCGTTGGCGCGCAGCAAGGGGCGTATCAGCAGCATCGAAGCCCCGGTCGTGCCCATGAAGCTGGCCAGCACTGCTCCAATGGCCAGGATGGCGGTATTCAACCCCGGCGAACCACGCAGATTGCCGCGCACATAGATGCCTCCGGCCACCGTGTACAACGCGGTCAGCAGGATCACGAATGGCAGATACTCGGCCAGCAAGGCATGCACCAGATTCACGCCCGCCGCGCCCAGACCGTAGACCAGCGCAAAAGGCAGCAGGAAGGCCAGCGCCCAGCCGGCAGTGACCTTGCCGAAATGGTGATGCCAGAATTGCGGAAGCAGCAGCGGCAGCAGCGCAATGGACAGCAGCATGCCCACAAACGGCAGACCCCAGGCCACGGACATGGCTGCGCCGTCAATGTCTGCGGCCTGCGCGGTGGCTGCTGCCAGCGTCAGCAGCGCGGCCGCCGCGGCTTTCATAAAAGATTTGCTGTTCAAACGCCCATCCTCTCTGCTCTTTGCCCTGCAACAGGCATAACTCCCGCCAATGATTCTTTGATTTCTATGCCTGCGAAACCGGCTCCGGCGGCGCAATGCTGAACACCTGGCGCAGATAGGCCAGGTATTTTTCATCGTCACACATGCTCTTGCCCGGTGTGTCCGATAGCTTTGCCACGGGCTGGCCGTTGCAGCGCGTCATCTTGATCACGATCTGCAGTGGTACATGCTCGGGGGGATTTCCCAAATCGTTGGTCAGATTGGTGCCGATGCCGAACGCCAGCTGGCAGCGACCGTTGAAGCGCTCGAACAGCCCGATGGTTTTGGGGATGGTCAGCCCGTCGCTGAAGATCAGCACCTTGCTCAGCGGATCGATCTTGTTGGCCTTGTAATGCGCGATCAGGCGCTCGCCCCAGTCAAACGGGTCGCCGCTGTCATGGCGCGCACCGTCAAAAAGCTTGCAGAAGTACAGATCGAAATCACGCAGAAAGGCCGACATGCCATAGACGTCGGACAGCGCAATCCCCAGATCGCCCCGGTACTCGCGCGCCCAGGACTCGAAGCCGAAGATCTGGCTGTCGCGCAGGCGCGGGCCCAGCGACTGGCAGGCCTGCAGATATTCATGGGCCAAGGTGCCCAACGGGATCAGGCCCAGCTTCATCGCATACAGCACATTGCTGGTGCCCGCCAGTTGCCCCTTGCGCTGGCCGTTAACGCGCGCCGCCCCCGAATGACCCAGCCTGGCGCAAAGCACCCGCAGCACCTCTTCATGCCAGGCCCTGGAAAAGCGCCTGCGGGTGCCGTAATCGGCAATCTTGAGCGACTCAAGGCCAGGCGCCTGCAGCAGCTCGATCTTCTCGTCCAGGCGCTTGCGTCCTTCCAGAAAGTTGGGTACGGGCTGGGTATTGCGGAAATACACCTCGTTGACGATGGCCAGCACCGGAATCTCGAACAGGATGGTGTGCAGCCAAGGGCCCTGGATGGTGATGTCGATCTCGCCGCTGGCCAGGGGCGTGACCGTGATGTATTTGTCGTTGAGCTGGAACAGGCTCAGGAAATCGACAAAATCGCTCTTGATGAAGCGCAGCGAACTCAGATAGGCCAGCTCGGCATCTTGAAAGCGCAGCTTGCACAGAGAGCGGATTTCTTCACGAATTTCATTGACGTACGGAGCCAGTTGCACGCCAGGGTTGCGGCATTTGAAGCGGTACTCCACCTGCGCGCCCGGAAACTGATGCAGCACCACCTGCATCATCGTGAATTTGTACAGGTCGGTGTCTAGCAGACTGGTGATGATCATGGACGACGGTGGGCCTGACGGTCCGTTCAGTCATGGAACAAGGCTGGCTCAAATACAGGCTGCGCCAGCCTCAACAGAGACTGACGAGTGTAGGCTATTCCACACCCTGCACCGTACTCACGGCCCCTAAGCGCTTCTTGCAGATGCGGGCTTCGGATTTGCCGCCAGATATATCAATCGGATCAGAATCAAACCTTTGATACACATACGCAAGAAGCTATCGTTTTTGCTATTCACCAGCAGGCTCTGCACGCAGCAGTGACTGTAGCGCCGCCCGCAAGGGCTCGGGCAAAGGCACAGGCCGGCGCGTCTGCCTGTCGACATAGACATGCACAAAATGCCCGGCAGCAGCCGACTGGCTCGCACCCCTGGCAAACAGACCCACTTCATAGCGCACGCTGGAGCTACCCAGATGGGCCACGCGAATACCCGCTTCCACGGCTTGGGGGAAAGCCAACGAGGCAAAGTAATTGCACTGGGTCTCTATCACCAGGCCAATCGTCTGCCCATCATGAATATCCAACGCGCCCTGCTCTATCAGATACGCATTGACCGCGGTATCAAACCAGCTGTAGTAGATGACGTTGTTCACATGACCGTAAACATCGTTGTCCGACCAGCGGGTGCTGATTTCACGAAACACGGGATAGGAGTCGCGCGCCTGCGGCTGGGCGCGCAAAGGTTTGCCATGAGATAACGATGCAGTCATGCAGTCATTTTGCAGAGCTGCCCCGGCGGCGCCAGCACCACCGCGACAGGGCTTGCAGGTTGTCACTCATCAACGCATGACGCACCGCACAAAGAAAACACGCCACTTCAATTTTTGTCAGTTATCAGACATAAAAAAGTCTTTTAAAAATCAGATACTTATCAAAAACAAAGAGTCATTAATTTTTTTGCTGCAGCGCAACAAATTAAAGCTTGCATTGCCACAAATTCTCTTTCACAATGCACCCATGCTGCACTGCAACATACGGCTGGCAAAGATAGCGGTCATGTCAGGGCAGACGTTTCCTCCGGTCCGATCCCTTTGTTAGATCCGTAATTTTGGAGAATTGCCATGAGCCTGACCCCTGACCAAATCCTGAGCGCACAAAAAGCCCACTTCGAGACACTGTTCGGCCTGACCAGCAAAGCTTTCGAAGGCGTGGAAAAGCTGGTGGAACTGAACGTCACCGCCTCGCGCGCCGCACTGGCCGAAGCTGCCCAGCACACCCAGGCCGTGCTCAGCGTCAAGGACGCCCAGGAACTGCTGACTCTGCAAGCAGGCCTGTTCCAGCCGCTGGCCGAGAAAACCGCTTCCTACAGCCGCCACCTGTACGACATCGCCAGCAACACTGCCGGCGAATTCAACAAGACGCTGGAAGCCCAGTCCACCGAAGCTCGCAAGAACTTCAATGCCCTGCTGGACAACACGACCAAGAATGCTCCTGCCGGTTCCGAATCCGCTGTTGCCATGGTCAAGAGCGCAGTCTCCGCCGCCAACAACGCTTTCGAATCCGTGCAAAAGGCTGTGAAGCAAGCCTCCGACATGGCCGAAGCCAATTTCAACGCAGCCACCAAGACAGCAACCGAAGCTGTCAAGGCCACGACCGCTGCCAAGCGTTAAGAACATGGTTATTGACATGCTTGGCAAAAACTAGGGTTTACCCTATAATCGCCAGCATGTCAGGTCGGCATACATTGAATCAGATGCTGACCTTGCGCAAGTTGTCTCCTTGGATCCTCCTGAAACCCCCGTTTCATGGATCCCTTCAAAGCCCAATCTTCCCGATTGGGCTTTTTTTTATGCGCGCTTTCCTCAGGTCGCCAGTTCCTTCACTCTGTGCATAATTGACGTTTACGTCAACGTCAACAGACATCGAACAAGGAGACAGTTCATGCAGATTCAGGATCGCGTATTCATCGTGACCGGTGGCGCTTCAGGCTTGGGCGAAGGTACGGCGCGCATGCTGGCCGCCAACGGCGGCAAGGTCGTGATTGCCGACATGAATGCAGAGCGCGGCGAGGCCGTAGCCAGTGAGATCGGCGGCGTCTATCTGCGCTGCGATGTCAGCAATGAGGCCGATGGTCAGGCCGTGGTCGCCAAAGCCACCAGCCTGGGCAAACTCGCCGGCCTGATCAACTGCGCCGGTATTGCACCGGCCGAGAAAACCGTAGGCAAAAGCGGCCCGCACAGCCTGGCCGTCTATACCAAGACCATCATGGTCAACCTGGTCGGCACCTTCAACATGATTCGCCTGGCAGCGGATGCCATGAGCAAGAATGAGCCAGAACCTACCGGCGAGCGCGGTGTGCTGATTTCTACCGCCAGCGTCGCAGCTTATGACGGCCAGATCGGTCAGGCCGCCTACTCAGCCTCCAAGGGCGGCGTGGTCGGCATGACGCTACCCATTGCTCGCGACCTGGCTCGCAGCGGTATTCGCAATATGACGATTGCTCCCGGCATCTTCGGCACCCCCATGCTGTTCACCATGCCGCAGGAAGTTCAGGATGCACTGGCCGCCAGCGTGCCCTTCCCCAGTCGCCTGGGCAAACCCGAGGACTACGCCAAGCTGGTCAAGCAGATCCTGGAAAACGACATGCTCAATGGTGAAGTCATCCGCCTGGACGGCGCCATTCGCATGGCCCCGAAATAATGGGTAAATCAAAGGCCTTGCCGCAAGGCCTTTTCTCGGGATCCCGGGCAAAGAAAAAGCCGCAATCAATTGCTTGATTGCGGCTTTTTGAATCTGGCGGAGTGGACGGGACTCGAACCCGCGACCCCCGGCGTGACAGGCCGGTATTCTAACCAACTGAACTACCA
>NZ_JAEIJE010000018.1:81991-82398 GCF_016772095.1 Comamonas sp. NyZ500
TAACCTAGAATCTTTGCTTTCGCACCGATTAAAAAAGCGCCTTCTGAAAATAAAGGCGCTTTTTTAATCAAGCGACTAGCCAAACTGGCGGAGTGGACGGGACTCGAACCCGCGACCCCCGGCGTGACAGGCCGGTATTCTAACCAACTGAACTACCACTCCTGGCAGGAAGCTTTGCTACATACCATGTAGCTACAAGCGCTTCAAACTTGGCGACCCTACGGGGATTCGAACCCCGGTACTCACCGTGAAAGGGTGATGTCCTAGGCCTCTAGACGATAGGGTCAATTCCTAGAACGATTCGAGTCTTGCGACTCGCCGTCATTGATTTTGGTGGAGGTAAACGGGATCGAACCGATGACCTCTTGCATGCCATGCAAGCGCTCTCCCAGCTGAGCTATACCCCC
>NZ_JAEIJE010000019.1:0-71130 GCF_016772095.1 Comamonas sp. NyZ500
GATTCCAAGGTGATCGTGGCGATCAACAAGGACCCCGAAGCACCGATCTTCTCGGTGGCCGATTACGGTCTGGAAGCCGATCTGTTCACGGCCGTGCCCGAACTGGTCAACGCGCTGTAATTTGGCGCACATCAAAAGAGGGGCTTCAAGCCCCTCTTTTTCCATGGGCGCCTGGCTCGTACAGGTCAGGTCATCAACAATAATTCGGCAGCTGCATGGGCGCTTCAGACCCACTGCATTGATGGAGAGGGAGACTCTGAATGAATCGCAAGCATTGGGTGTTGGCGCGAGCCGGTTTGGTTGCCATGTGTGCAGGTGCTGTTTTGGTGGCACAGGCCTGGACGGTAGGGCAGGTGGCTCCGATGTCGGGGGCCGAAGCCAGTCAGGGGCGGGCCTATGCGCAGGGGATGCGTCTGTACTTTGACCAGGTCAACAAGGCTGGTGGTGTGCAGGGCCAGTCTGTGGAGCTGGCCGTGCTCGATGATGTGGGCCATCCCGAAGAGACCGTGACCAAGACGCGCAAGCTGCTGAGCGAATCCAAGCCCGTGGTGCTGGCAGGCTATTTCGGCAATCGCAATCTCTCGGCCTTGCTGGAGAGCAAGGCTCTGGATGGCTCGCAGATTCCGCTGGTGGGTTATCAAAGCACGGACACCCGTGTGCTGGCATCACCCCAGATGTTCTCCACGCGTGCAGGGCTTGTCGAGCAGATCGCAAAGATTTCCACCCACCTGGCCACCGTAGGCATCACGCGGCTGGCGCTGGTGTTCGAGGAGCGACCCGATGCACAGGAGCTGACGGCCTTGGTGACCAAGGCCGTGAACCCCAGCGGGGCCAAGCTGGTCGCATCGGCCATGCTCAAGAGCCGAGGTGGCTCGGACAAGGCTGTGCAGGAGCTGCAGGCTGCGAAGACTTCGCCTCAAGCCATTCTGTTGGTGGCTTCCAGTCCTGCCACGGCGGCATTTGTCGAGGCATATCGTATGGAGGGCGGTACCGCCCAGGTCTATGCCACGGCCGAGGCCGATATCGAGCAGTTGGCCAAGCGTCTTCCTGTGGAGTACATGAGCGGTCTGTCGATTGCCCAGGTGGTGCCCAGTCCCTACAAGGTCTCGGGCAAGCTCAACAAGGAGTTTCGCGACGCGACGATTGCTGCGGGCAAGTCCCTGGACGTTCCGGTGAGCTTTGCGATGATGGAAGGCTTTGTGAATGCCAAAGTCATCGTGGAGGCCATGCGTCGCAGCCAGCCGGTGACGCCGGAAAAAATGAGTGCCGCCTTGCGCGGACTGGAGTCTTATGACCTGGGTGGCTACTGGGTGAACTTCAAGCCCGGTCAAGTGGGATCCAAATATGTGGACCTGTCCATCGTCAATGCCGCCGGGCGTGTGACGCAGTAAGAAACCAAGGCCTGACGCAGCACCGCGCTCAGGCCTTTTTTGCGGCCGCGCCCATCACGATGATCCTCCGTGCACAGAGAAGGCAAAAACTGTTGCCCTGGGGACAGGGAGTGGCGCGATGGCAGGCGAAACTGGCCAAAGGCCAGTCGGACGGCTTCACCGTCGGCACAGGGGTGCAAACAGTGAGCCGTCCTTCGAACTGCTTCTGAAATAAGAGCTGCCTGCGTATCTGGAACAAACGCTACAGCCCTTTTTATTTATAAAACGAAGAAGGAGACAACATATGTCCAAGCTGCCACCCGCCCTCAAAAAGCTGGCTCTGCCTGTCATCGGCTCGCCGCTTTTCATCATCAGCAATCCCAAGCTTGTCATCGAGCAGTGCAAGGCCGGTATCGTCGGCTCCATGCCTTCTCTCAATGCCCGCCCGGCCGAGCAGCTGGAGGACTGGCTGGCAGAGATCACCGAGACTCTGGCGGCCTGGGACAAGGCCCATCCCGATCGCCCTTCGGCACCATTCGCCATCAATCAGATCGTGCACAAGAGCAATGACCGTCTCGAGCACGACATGCAGGTCTGCGCCAAGTACAAGGTGCCCATCATCATCACCAGCCTGGGCGCGCGTGAAGATGTGAATCAGGCCGTGCATGGCTGGGGCGGTGTGGTGCTGCACGACATCATCAACAACAAGTTTGCTCGCAAGGCCATTGAAAAAGGTGCCGATGGCCTGATCGCCGTGGCAGCCGGTGCTGGCGGCCATGCGGGTGTGAAGAGTCCATTTGCCCTGGTGCAGGAAATTCGCCAATGGTTTGACGGCCCTCTGGCGCTGTCCGGCTCGATTGCCACGGGGGGGGCGGTTCTCGCGGCCCAGGCCATGGGTGCGGACTTTGCCTATATCGGATCGGCCTTCATTGCCACCGACGAGGCGCGCGCCGTAGAAGCCTACAAGCAGGCGATCGTCGAGGGCAGCTCCGACGACGTGGTCTACAGCAATCTGTTCACAGGCGTGCATGGCAACTATCTGGCACCTTCGATTCGTGCGGCCGGTCTGGATCCGGAAAACCTGCCCGAATCCGACCCCAGCAAGATGAATTTTGGCGGCGGTGCGCAAAAGGCCTGGAAAGATATCTGGGGCTGTGGCCAGGGTATCGGTGCCATTGACAAGGTGCAGTCCACGGCGGAGCTGGTGGCTCGCCTCAAGCGTGAGTACGCCGAAGCCAAGGCAAGCCTGCTGGTTGCCTGAGGCAGTTCACTATCTTCTGTGCCAACGGCGTCTTCGGACGCCGTTTTTTATGGGCGGCTTGCTCGCTTGATGTTGCTCAAGCACGACTTGCTCAAGGGTTAACCCTTGTTAAATTGCTTCGGAGTTGATGCGTATCAATGTAGGCCTGGTCCTGCAATTGGCTTTTGCATATCAAGTCATGATGATTGTCAAAAGAAGAGTAGTATTCCGTTAATTTCAGTAAATACTGAAAATTGAGAAATGCAGCACACCCCTTCTTCCTCCACCGACAACCAGGTCGATACAGCACATGCCAAGTTGGCGAGCGTCATCCGTCGCCCCAGCGCGGGAGCTGTGTGGCAGGTGTTTGCCGGGCTGATATGGCTGCCGCAGGCAGCCTTGCTGGCCAGGGCTGTGCAACTCATGGCCAACGGTCAGGGCATGGCGGCCGTCTGGCCCATGGCTGCTGGCGTGTTGTTGCTGGGCTTGCTGCGAGCCTGGGCAGAAGGCCATGGCGGCATGCTGGCCAACCGTGCAGCGCGTGCGCAGCTCAGCAGCTTGCGCGCCCGGGTGGCGCAGTCGCTGGCTCAGACATCGCCGCTGGACAAGAGCCGTCCAGCTTCCGGCCAGGCCGCCAGTGCCATGGCCGAGCAGGCCGAGGCCATTGTTCCGTGGCTGGCGCGTTACCAGAGCGCGATGTGGCGTGTGCGTTTGCTGCCCTTGGTGATTTTGGCTGCCGTGGCCTTGCAGTCATGGGTCGCTGCTCTGATTTTGATGGTTGCCGCGCCGCTGATTCCGCTTTTCATGGCGATCGTGGGCTGGCGTGCCAAGGCGGCCAGCGAAGAGCAGATGCTGCAGCTCGGTCATATGAACGCTTTCTTGCTGGACCGCCTGCGCGGCCTGAGCACGCTGCGTGCTCTGCATGCCGTGGAGCTGACGGGCCAGCGGCTGCGTGACCATGCCGAAGACCTGCGCACCCGCACCATGCGCGTGCTGCGCATTGCCTTTCTGTCTTCTGCGGTGCTGGAGCTTTTCTCGGCACTGGGCGTGGCCATGGTGGCCGTCTATATAGGTTTTCACCTGCTGGGCACGCTGAATTTCGGCGCCTGGGGCGACAAGCTCGGTCTGGGCCAGGCCATGTTTGTGCTGCTGCTGGCGCCGGCATTTTTCGAGCCTTTGCGCGATCTCTCGGCCGTCTGGCATGACAGAGCTGCGGGCGAGGCCGCACTGCAGACCTTGCAGAGCATGCAGGCGCAGTCCATGCAGGTTGTCGGTGCGCAGCATGCCGCTGAAGCATCTCCGGTCGATGAGCAGTCATGGCCTGGCCAGCCTGTGTCCGTAAGCGTTTCGGAACTCAAGGTTCAGGTGCCAGGCAGTGACTCCAGCCTCGCGCCGCTGTCTTTGCACATACAGGCTGGCGAGCATGTGGCGCTGTGGAGTCCCAGCGGCAGCGGAAAGTCCGTGCTGCTGGCGCAGATTGCCGGCCTTTTGCCGGTACAGCAAGGCCGTATCGAAGTCGACCGGCAAACGCTTGATGCCGGCAGTGCTACCCAGCTGCGCCGGCGCATGGCCTGGCTGGGGCAGTTGCCCCATGTCTTTGCAGGCTCGGCCGCGCGCAATATTGCGCTGGGGCGACGTTCTGTAGGACCTGAACAGATTGCCGAAGCTACGCAGCTGGCGGCACTTGATGAGGCCCTGGCGCATCGCCCCGGCGCAAGCCTGGGTGAGGGCGGCGCAGGCCTTTCCGGTGGCGAGGTGGTACGTTTGGCTCTGGCACGTATGGCCGCGCAGACACAGGCCGGACTGCTGCTGGTCGATGAACCTACTGCTCATCTCGATCCCGAGACAGCAGCCCAGATCACGCAGTCTCTGCGCCATCTGGCCAGGGGGCGCACCATGCTGGTCGCCACCCACGATGCACAGCTGGCCGCTGCCATGGATCGCGTGATCGAGTTGCCGCTGCCGCGACCGGCGCGGGAGTCGCAGCCATGAAGATGCAAACCATTTCAATGCGCGAGATGCTGAAGCTGCTGGGCCAGATGGCGCCGCGCAATCTCTGGCTGGGAGGTGCAGCCCTGGCAGCGCTTACGGTGCTGATGGGCATGGCATTGCTGGGCTTGTCGGGCTGGTTCATCACGGCCACGGCACTGGCCGGGCTGGTGCCTGCCACGGCCCTGGTGTTCGATGTGTTCATGCCGTCGGCCGGCATTCGCTTGCTGGCCGTGGGCCGTACCGGTGCCCGCTATGCCGAGCGCCTGGTGACCCATGATGCCACGCTGGCCGTGCTGGCCGCTTTGCGCCAGAGACTGTTCCTGAGCTGGGCTCGCCCGCAGGCCGCCCGCCTGCTGCTGCAGCGCCCGGCAAGGCTGTTGCAGCGTCTGACCTCCGATGTGGATGCCCTGGACAATCTTTATCTGCGCCTGCTGGTGCCCGCCGTAGCGGCGCTGGGCGCGGCCTTGCTGGCGGCTCTGGCCTACGGATTCATGCGCTGGTGGCTGGGCCTGTTGACCCTGGCGTGGCTGCTGCTGACTGGCTGGGGCATCGCCCTGTGGCATGGTTTGCGCAGCCGCAAGGCTGCCGTACGCCGTGCCATGGCACTGGAGGCCATGCGTGCCCAAACCGTGGATCTGGTTGCAGGCCAGACCGAGCTGCTGATGGCAGGCCAGTTGCCTGCCCAGGTGCAGCAAGTGCTGCATAGCGATGCGCGCTGCGCCCTGGCCGATGAGCGGCTTTATCAATCCGAAGCGGCTGCCGCCCAGGCTTATGGTGCGGCGTCGGCCTTTACCTTGAGCGCATCCGTGCTGTTGATGGCCTGGTTGATGGAGCAGGGCCGCATCAACGCGCCGGTTGCTGCGCTGGGTATTTTGCTGGCACTGTCGGCAATGGAGCCGTTTGCAGCTCTGCGCAGAGGGGCAGAGCAGGCCGGGCGTACCTGGCTGGCGCTGCGCAGGCTGGCTCCACCGCTGGCGGCCAAGGCCGAAGCGGCAGAGAGTCCGCAGCCGCCTGTGCAGAAGCTGGCCGTCAGCCTGCAGTCTGTCCGACTGCGTCAATTGGGTCCGATAGACCTGAGCGTGCGCCAAGGCGAGCGCGTGGCGCTGATTGGCAGCAGCGGCGCAGGCAAGACCAGCTTGCTGCATTTGATGGCGGGTGAGCTGCAGCCGGACGAAGGCGTGGTTCAGGCCCGCGGCTGCAGCTGGATGACACAGAGAACCGAGCTTTTTCAGGACAGCCTGCGCAACAACCTGAGTCTTGCCGATGCCAAGGCCGACGATGAGCAGCTGTGGGGCGTCCTGCAGGCTGCAGGTCTCAGAAGCGACGTCATGGCCCTGCCACAGGGGCTGGACACCATGCTGGGTGAAGGCGGCCTGGGTCTGTCCGGAGGCCAGTCGCGCCGGCTGGCACTGGCCAGACTGCTGCTGAGCCCAGACCGCTGCTGGCTGCTTGATGAGGTGACCGAGGGACTGGATGCCGTCACTGCTGCCGATGTGCTGAAGCGGTTGGTGCAGGCGGCTGAGAGCGGCGCGCGAACGCTGATTTTTGCCACGCATTGGCAGCGTGAGGCGAGCCTCGCCGATCGCATTGTGTATCTGCAGGCAGGACAGGTGAGAGCGCAGGCCCTGCGCGGCACCCCAGAGTTTGAGCAGCTGATGGCAAGGCTGCGACCCGATGCGCTGGGTGCTGTTGCACCGCAGTCCATATGTTTTTCCGATTGATTTTTGAAGTACCGAGAGAAAGGACCTGACCATGGACCTCGATATCGTCGATTTATCGCGACTGCAGTTTGCGATAACGGCGCTCTACCACTTTCTGTTTGTGCCGCTGACACTGGGCCTGTCCATACTCGTTGCCATCATGGAAACGGTGTATGTGATGACCGGACGAGCCATCTGGCGCGACATGACCAAGTTCTGGGGCGTGCTGTTCGGCATCAACTTCGCCATGGGTGTGGCCACCGGCGTGGTGATGGAGTTCCAGTTCGGCATGAACTGGAGCTACTACAGCCACTATGTGGGCGACATCTTTGGTGCACCGCTGGCGATCGAGGGTTTGATGGCCTTCTTCATGGAGGCGACCTTTGTCGGCCTGTTCTTCTTTGGCTGGGATCGCCTCTCCAAGGTCAAGCACCTGATCGTCACCTGCCTGATGGCCATAGGCACCAACTTCTCGGCGCTATGGATTCTGGTCGCCAATGGCTGGATGCAGAACCCCGTGGGTGCTACTTTCAACCCCCAGACCATGCGCATGGAAGTGAATGACTTCTTTGCCGTGCTCACCAATCCCGTGGCGCAGGCCAAGTTTGTGCACACGGTGTCGGCGGGTTATGTCATGGCCTCGCTGTTCGTGCTGGGTATTTCGGCCTGGTATCTGCTCAAGGGTCGTCACATCCATCTGGCCAAGCGCTCGATGACGGTGGCCGCATCCTTTGGTCTGGCTGCTTCGCTGTCGGTGGTGGTGCTGGGTGACGAGTCCGGCTATCTGTCATCCGAACACCAGAAGATGAAACTGGCGTCGATCGAAGCCATGTGGGAGACCGAGCCCGCACCGGCTTCCTTCACGGCCTTTGGTTTCCCCGACCGCGAGGCGCGCGAGACCCACTTTGCCGTGCACATCCCATGGGTCATGGGCCTGATCGGTACGCGTTCGCTGGACACCCAAATTCCCGGCATCAACGAATTGGTCAAGAGTGCGGAGGGCAATATCCGCAACGGTATCGACGCCTATGACGCGCTGCAGACCATTCGCAAGGCCAGGACCGATGCCGAGATTCCCGCCGAGGCACGTCTGCGCTTTGAGAACAATGGTGCCAATCTGGGTTACGCCCTGCTGCTGATGCGCTATGTGGATGACCCACGCAAGGCGACCGAAGCACAGATCCACCAGGCGGCAATGGATACAGTGCCGCCGGTCGGTCCACTGTTCTGGACCTTCCGCATCATGGTGGCCTTGGGCATGTTCTTCATCGTGCTGACCGGCACCTTCTTCTGGCTGGCTGCCCGCCACAGGCTTGAGGCCTATCCCTGGCTGCTCAAGGTTGCCGTGTTCTCGATTCCGCTGCCCTGGATCGCCGCCGAATGTGGCTGGGTGGTGGCCGAGCTGGGTCGTCAGCCCTGGATCATCGAAGGCGTGCTGCCCACGGCCATGGCGGTTTCCAATCTGGGCGCGAAGACGCTGTTGCTGACCATTGCCGGCTTCGTGCTGATCTACACCGTGCTGCTGGTTATCGAGCTCAAGCTGATGGTCAAGGCCATCAAGAAGGGCCCCGAGCATGAGAGCGAACCTCACCTCAGCCTCTACGAACCAATGATCAAGAAGCTGGCACGCGGCCAAAGCTGAGAGGAGCAACCAAATGATCTTGCATGAACTGATTTCATATGACGTGCTGCGCCTCATCTGGTGGCTGCTGCTCGGCGTGCTGCTGGTGGGCTTTGCCGTCACCGACGGCTTTGACCTCGGCGCCATGGGCCTGCTGCGCGCCACGGCCAAGACCGATGTCGAGCGCCGCACGGCCATCAACTCCGTCGGCCCCGTGTGGGAAGGCAATCAGGTGTGGCTGATTCTGGGTGGCGGCGCCATCTTTGCGGCCTGGCCCCAGCTTTACGCCGTGTCCTTTTCGGGCTTTTACCTGGCCATGTTTGCCGTGCTGGTGCCGCTGATCCTGCGCCCCGTGGCGTTCAAGTTCCGCAGCAAGCATGAGGATGCGGCCTGGCGCAATCGCTGGGACTGGGTGCTGTGCATCACGGGTCTGGTGCCAGCGCTGCTGTTCGGCGTGGCAGTGGGCAATGTGATCCTCGGCGTGCCATTTCGTCTGGGCGACGATATGCGCATTTACTATGACGGCAGCTTCTTCGGTCTGCTCACGCCTTTCGCATTGCTGTGCGGTCTGGTCTCGCTGTCCATGCTGCTCATGCACGGTGCGGCCTGGCTGATGTTCAAGACCGATGGAGAAGTCGCCAGCCGCGCCGCCAGGTACGGCACATGGTTTGCCGTGCTGACCACCGTGCTGTTTGCGGCTGCCGGCCTGTGGCTGGCTACAGGCATCAACGGCTATGTGATTACCAGCGAGATCAACCCCGTCGGTCCCTCCAACCCCTTGAACAAGACCGCAGCCGTGGCTGCCGGTGCATGGATGGCCAACTTCAAGTCCTATCCCTTGCTCTGGCTGGTGCCCGGTATCGGCCTGCTCATGCCGCTGATCGTGGCCATCGGCTTGCGCAGCCGTCGCGAGTGGCTGGCGCTGCTGGCAAGCGGCCTGGCGATTGCCGGAATCATCCTGACCGTGGGCGCTGCCATGTTCCCCATGATCCTGCCCTCCAGCATTGATCCGCGCTTCAGTCTGACGGTCTGGGACTCGTCTTCCAGCCATGTCGTGCTCTTCATCATGCTGGTCTGCGTGCTGATCTTCCTGCCCTTGATCCTGGCCTATACCAGCTGGGTGTACTCGGTGCTGCGAGGCAAGGTGGACGTGAAGGCCATCGTGACCGGTCAGGGCCACTCGTATTGAGATGGGACGCCCCTCGGACGCCATGCTGCGTTCTTCCTTCTGTGTGAGGGGCGGTTCGAATATTGTTGGCCCATGCATTGGATGGGCCGAATGAAAGGAAACTTATGTGGTATTTCGCCTGGTTGCTGGGTCTGCCGCTGGCAGCAGCCTTTGCCGTGCTCAATGCGATCTGGTTCGAGTTGATGGATGACGAGGCAACGCGTCGCAAGCTTCTGGAGCGAACCAAGTCGCTGCCGGATGCCTGAGTCGCCAAGACATGGAAAAGCCCGGTCGGCTTGGAGCTGACCGGGCTTTTTTATGGATGAGGCCTTGTCTTGCTCAGGCCGTGCGAGAGCTTCGCAACGTCTGCGTGGCCTGAGCCAGCTCGGTGATGAGTGACCAGTTGCCACTCTCCACGGCACTGGCTGGGACCAGCCAGGAGCCGCCCACGCAGACCACATTGGACAGCGCCAGAAACTCCGCCGCGTTGCCGGGCGAGATGCCGCCCGTGGGGCAGAAACGCAGCTCTCCGAACGGACCTTGCCAGGCCTTCAGCATCTGGATGCCGCCCGACTGCACGGCGGGGAAGAACTTGAGCTCGGTAAAACCGTCTTCCTGAGCCATCATGATTTCGCTGCTGGTTGCGACGCCGGGCAGCAGCGGCAGGTTCAGATCGCGGCAGGCCTGGCCCAGCTTGCTGGTATAGCCGGGACTGACGGCAAACCTTGCGCCGGCCCGAGCAGCCGCCGCGGCATCGGCTGCATTGCGCACGGTGCCCGCACCGACGATGGCTTCGGGCAGTTGCTTGGCGATGGCCTCTATGCAGGCCAGGCCCTGAGGCGTGCGCAGCGTGACCTCCAGAACCCTGATGCCGCCGGCCAGCAGTGCTTTGGCCATGGGCACTGCATGCTCTGCGTTGTGCAGCACGATGACCGGAATCACCGGTGCATCCTGCATGATGGACAAGGCGGTCATTTCAGCAGCCATGTGCAAGCTCCTTCTTCTGCGCTCAGCGCATTGCGCCGGAATCCGGCAAACAGTTCACGGCCCAGGCCGCGGTAATTGGCTTGCTGCAACGCAGTCGGCATGATGGCCAACGGCCTGGCTGCCCATTCGGCATCCGTCAGCTCGGCTTGCAGCAGGCCGGTGGGGGCATCGAGCACGATGATGTCGCCGCTTTGCACCTTGGCCAGCGGGCCGCCTGCCAGTGCTTCGGGACTGACATGGATGGCTGCTGGAACCTTGCCCGATGCACCGCTCATGCGGCCGTCGGTGACCAGGGCCACGACATAGCCCTTGCCTTGCAGCACGGCCAGCGGAGGGGTGAGCTTGTGCAGCTCGGGCATGCCATTGGCCTGCGGACCCTGCCAGCGCACTACGCAGACGACGCCATTGAAGCCATTGGTCTGGCAGGCCTGCTCCAGCGCACCGGATTTGAAGGCCGCCTGCAATTCATCCTGCGAATCAAAGACCCATGCCGGTGCCCGCAGTGCGTGGCGATCTTCAGGTACGGCGCTGATCTTGATGACACTGCGGCCAAGATTGCCTTTGAGCAGCTTCAAGCCGCCCGTAGGGCTGAAGGGGCGGCTGGCAGGGCGCAGAACAGTGTCATCGCCGGAGATGCCCGCATCCCGCCATTGCAACTGATGGTTTTCGACATGGGGGATGCGCCCGAAGGCAGCCAGCCCCTCGGGCCTCACCGTGAGCACATCGCCATGCATGAGTCCGGCCTGCAGCAGCTGGGCGATCACGTAACCAGGGCCGCCTGCGGCCTGGAACTGATTCACATCGGCGCTGCCATTGGGGTAGACGCGGGCCAGCAGGGGAACTACCGCAGACAGCTGCTCGAAGTCATCCCAGTCGATGACGATTCCGGCAGCTCGGGCCACGGCCACCCAGTGGATCAGGTGATTGGTGGAGCCGCCGGTCGCCAGCAGGGCCACCATGGCGTTGACGATGCAGCGCTCGTCCACGACATGCCCTATGGGGGCAAAGCGCCGGCCCCGGGTGATGGACAGCACGGTACGCATGGCTTCGCGCGTGAGCAGTTCACGCTCTGCGTCGGCGGGGTTGATGAAGGCTGTGCCGGGAACATGCAGGCCCATGGCTTCGAGCAGCATCTGATTGCTGTTGGCCGTTCCGTAGAAGGTGCAGGTGCCCTGATCATGGTAGGCCGCGTTTTCTGCCGCGAGCAGCTCCTGCCGGCCGACCAGGCCCTGCGCCGCCTGCTCGCGTACCTTGGCCTTGTCGCTGTTGGACAGGCCCGAAGTCATGGGGCCGGCAGGCACGAACACCATGGGCAGGTGGCCGAAGTGCAGGGCGCCGATCAGCAGGCCGGGAACGATCTTGTCGCAGACGCCCAGCATCAGGGCCGCATCGAAAGTGTCATGCGTGAGAGCCACGGCGGTGGACATGGCAATCGTGTCGCGGCTGAACAGGCTCAGCTCCATGCCCGGCATGCCCTGGGTCACGCCGTCGCACATGGCAGGTACACCGCCGGCCACCTGGGCCGTTGCGCCGTTGCGCCGGGCTTCGTCTTTCAGAATATCGGGGTAATGCGCAAACGGCGCATGGGCAGAGAGCACATCGTTATAGGCCGTGACGATGCCGACATTGGGGCCTTTTTCCTCAACGATGCGAATCTTGTCCGTACCGGGCAGAGCCGCAAAGGCGTGGGCCACATTGGCGCAGCCCATGGTGCGTACTTGCGGAGGGCGCGCGGCCATGGCATCGACCTGTGCCAGATAGTCGGAGCGGCTGGCGCGGCTGCGCTCCTGGATGCGCCGCGTCACCTGGTCCAGAACGGGGTGAAGTGCCATGATGAAAGTCCTTGGGCAGCAATGCCTGTGCTTGGGGCGCAGGCATTGTCTTGGAATGAGTCAGAGCCATGCCCGGGGCATGGCTCCATGGTTGGGCGCTTATTTGGCGCGAGCTTGCTTGACGGCTGCCTGCACAGAGTCCCAGGTACCTTGACCCACGGACTTGGCAATGCCGGCATTGACGGTGCCGAGCTTGTCGCGCATGCGGCCTGCTTCGGCGGCTGGCAGTTCGTTGACCTGCATGCCCTTGGTCTTGATCTCGGCCAGGGCCTTGGCGGCTTCTTCGCGCGTATCCTTGCGCTCGAATTCACGGCTCTTGATCGCAGCATCTTGCAGCACCTTCTTCTCGGCAGGGCTCAGCGTGTCCCACCACTTCTTGCTGACCGTCACGATCCAGGGGCTGTAGACATGGTTGGAGACGGTCAGGTACTTCTGCACTTCATAGAACTTGCTCGACAGCACCGTGTTGAAGGGGTTTTCCTGACCGTCCACGGCCTTGGTTTCCAGCGCCGTGAACAGCTCGGAGAAGGGCAGGGGAACGGCATTGGCGCCCAGGGTCTTGAAGCTGTCCAGGAAGACATTGTTCTGCATCACGCGCAGCTTCACGTCCTGAAGATCTTCCAGCTTGGTGATGGGGCGCTTGTTGTTGGTCAGATTGCGAAATCCATTTTCCCAATAGACCAGACCCACCATGCCCTTGGGCTCCAGAGTGGCCTTGACCTTCTCTCCCACGGGGCCGTCCAGCACGGCATCGGCCTCCTTGGTGTTGGCAAACAGAAAAGGGGTGTCCCAGATCGCCATTTCGGGCGACAGGCCCACCAGCGTGGCGGTGGAGCCGACCATCATTTCCTGGGCGCCGCCGATCAGGGCCTGCTGCATCTGCGTGTCCGAGCCCAGGGATGCGTTGCCGATGGCGCGGACCTTCATCTTGCCACCGCTGGCCTTTTCCACTTCCTTGGCGAACATGCGCACGGCACGACCCTGGTTGGAGTCTTCCACCAGGCCGTAGCCGAACCGCACCAGGCGGGGCTTGAAGTCCTGCGCCTGAACGGCACCGGCGGCCAGCAGCATTGCCGTGAGGCCCGCGACTGCAAATTTGATACGCATACCCGTCTCCTTGCTTGATTGGGCCTGGGCCCTTTGATGAAATTGGAACTGCCGTGATGCGCTTGACTGAAGTGCGCACCATGCTATGAACTTAAGAGCTTTCATGAATGGAATGCCGTTCTCAGTGCATCCATTTGAGCGGACCCGTGACCAGCTGAGGGAAGATCACGAAGAGCACGGCCAGCAGCACATAAACCATCAGGAAGGGATTCGTGCCCTTGATCACGGTCTCCATGCGCAGCCTGCCGACCCCGGCCACCACGTTCTGCACCGTGCCCACCGGAGGGGTGATCAGGCCGATACAGCCCACATAGATGAACATGAAGCCGAAGTACACGGGATCGATGCCGGCCTTGACGGCCAGCGGCGCGCAGACCGGACCGAAGATCAGAATGGTCGGGGTCAGATCCATGGCGGTGCCGACCACGAGCAGGAAGAGCATCATCACGGCCATGAAGAGCATGGGCTGATCCAGCAGACCCGAGAAGCTGTCGGCCAGCATATTGGGCAGGTCGGCGAGCGTGATCATGTAGGCGGTCACAGTGGCCGCTCCGCAGAGGAACATCACCACGGCGGTGGTCTTGGATGCGCCCAGAAAGACTTCGTAGAGCCTGCTCCAGCTCATCTCCCGATAGACCACCATGGACACGAACAGCGCGTAGACCGCGGCCACCACTGCGGCTTCTGTCGGCGTGAAGACGCCGCCCTTGAGGCCACCCAGAATGATGACAGGCATCATCATGGCCCAGAAGCTCTTGGCCAGTGCCTTGAGGCGCAGGCCCCAGCTCACGCGTTCACCCGAGGTCAGCTGGTATTTGCGCGCGATGAACCACCAGGCGGCAATCAGAAAACCGCCCATGAACAGGCCGGGAACGACGCCCGAGAGAAACAGCTTGCTGATGGAGGTGTTGGTGGTGACGCCGTAGATCACGAACGGCATCGAAGGCGGAATGATGGGGGCGATGATGCCGCCCGACGCCAGCAGGCCGGCGCTGTAGCTGTCGGGATACTTCTGGTCGCGCATCATCGGCAGCAAGATGGTGGCCAGCGCGGCGGTGTCGGCAATGGCCGATCCGCTCATCGAGGCCAGCAGCACGGCTGCGCCGATGGCCACGTAACCGAGGCCACCCGGGATATGACCGACAAAGGCGCGGGCCAGATCGATGATGCGGCGCGACAGGCCGCCGGCATTCATCAGCTCACCTGCCAGGATGAAGAATGGCACGGCCAGCAGCGGGAAATTGTCGAACCCGGCTTGCAGGTTCTGCGCGAGCAGCTGGGTGTCGAAAAAGTCCAGGTGCCACATCAGTGCAACACCGGTGAGTATCAATGCATGCGCAATCGGCATGCCGATCACCATGCCGCCGATCAGCACGGCGAGAAAAATCAGGGTAACGACCATTGCGCTCTCCTTACTCCACGCTGGTTTCAGAAGATTCGGACGGGGTACCGCGCAGCATGTCGCGCACCACGACCAGCAGCATGCCTATGGCCAGCACCAGCGTCGCCGCTGCGCCCAGAGCCAGGGGGTAGCCCAGCACGGTGCTGTAGCTGCTCCAGCCGGCAACGACCTGCTCCCAGGAGCCCCACAGCAGCAGGGCCATGCAGGCGCCGATCAGCAGTTGCGAGACCCAGAACAGGACTTTGCGGGTGATCGGGCCGACCCGCGATGTCACCATGTCGAAGCCCAGATGGGCGCCTTCGAAAGCCGCCACGATGGCGCCGATGGCCACCAGCCACACAAACAGCAGGCGCGAGATCTCCTCATAGGAGACGATGCTGGTGTGGAAAACGTAGCGCAGCACCACGTTGACGAAAACGGCAACCACCATGCCGGCCAGGGCCAGCACCATCAGGCCTTCGGCCAGGCGCTTGAGCCATGGCTTGCGGCCCTGTGCCTCTTTGCGATCTTCAGACATTGGCTGTCTCCTGCTGTCTTTATGCTTGGGATTCGCGCCTTGCCCATTGCCGGGCCGCGAGCGCGATGTCGTTGAGATTCATGGTGGCGCTGACGGTCAGAACATCGGGCTCCTGACGCGGGTCTTCCAGCGTCGTGAACTGATTGGCCACCAGGTCGGGTGAGAAGAAATGCCCGGGTCGGGTCTGGACGCGTTCCAGGGCCGTGGCATAGTCGAGATCGAGAAACACAAAACCCAGCTGCTGGGCGCTGCGCAACTGGTCGCGGTACTTGCGCTTGAGCGCCGAGCAGGTCAGTACCAGGCCGTGTTCGGCATCTGCCTGAGCCAGTCGCTGCGCCAGGCGTTCCAGCCAGCCTTCGCGGTCGGCATCCGTCAAGGCAATGCCGGCCTGCATCTTGGCCACGCTCTGGGGGGAGTGGTAGCTGTCGCCTTCCACCAAGGTCCACCCCAGTTGACGGGCGATGGCTTCTCCTGCGCTCGATTTGCCGCAGCCGGAAACACCCATGACGACGAGTGCCGACATGGTGCCCTGAGGCTGGATCTTGCTTTGAATCATTTTTGGATAGCGCTATCCGATGTGGTTAAAAAATGAGCAGCCTGCTGCTTTCTGAGATTGGCTTCAGACCTTGGTCGAAGGCAAGTCAGTGCTTTCATCAAGCTGCTTCTACAGACTTCATTTCAAGTCTGGATAGCGCTATCATACTCAAAAAACTTCAGGCATCTGATTAGGAGATTCCCTTGCCTCCCGAGACCCGTACCAAGAGTGAAACCCCGGCCGACAGCGCTTCTTCAAGGCGATCTCGTGCCAGCGGGCGTGTCACCCTCAGCGATGTGGCACAGGCTGCGGGCGTGAGTCCGATGACGGTCTCCAGAGCCTTGCGCGGAGAGCGTAGAGTAGCTGCTGCCCTGGTCGACAAAGTGCGCGAGGTTGCGGATTCTCTGGGTTATGTGCCCGATCTGGCAGCGCGTGCACTGGCCTCGCAAAAAAGCACCCAGGTGCTGGTACTGGTACCCATGCTCTCCAACACCTTGTTTGTGGAGGTCCTGGAGGCTGTGCACAAGGTGCTGTTTGCCCAGGGCTATCACATGCTGATCGGCGTGACCCACTACGACCCTGCGGAGGAAGAGCAGTTGCTGCGGGCCTATCTGCCCATGCGACCTGCCGGGCTGTTGCTGACCGGGTTTGATCACAGCGAAGAGTCGCGGAAATTATTGGCTGCCAATCCCGTGCCGCGCGTGCATCTCATGGAGTTGCGCGAGCCCGGCACGGGCCCCGATTGCTACAGCGTGGGTTTCTCGCAGATTGCAGCGGGCGCTGAGATGACCCGTCATCTGCTGGACAAGGGATACAGACGCATCGCATTTTGCGGAGCCCAGCTCGACGCGCGTGTCATGCAGCGCCTGGAAGGTTATCGGCAGGTGCTCAAACAGGCCGGCCTGTATGACCGGAGCCTGGAGATTCTCAATCCCGAGCGTTCATCGCTGGCGCTGGGTGCAAGGCAGTTTGAGACACTTCTCAAGGCGCGGACTACGGTGGATGCCATCTTTTTCTGCAATGACGACATTGCACAAGGCGCATTGCTGGAGGCCAATCGCATGGGGGTCAAGGTGCCGCAGCAGGTGGCGATCGCCGGGTTCAACGATCTGCCTGGCAGTGATCAGATGGTGCCGCCTCTGACCACCATCCATACACCCAGGGATGAAGTGGGCAGAAAAGCTGCCAGCATGCTGCTGCAGTTGCTGGCAGGGGACACCGTCAGAGAGGCCAGCGTGGATCTGGGCTTCAGGCTGGTGCCCAGGGCCAGCACCTGAGTTGTCGGCGTCAGGCTTCCGAGCCTGACTTGCCTCGCCCGGTAATCTTGTCTTTCAGGTCCAGCAGTCGGGTCACGGCGGAGCCCATGCCCATGAGCTGCATGGCGGTCTCTGGCGACAGACGCTGAACATCGTCAAACCAGCTCATCAGCTTGTCGATGAGCTCGTGCATATCGCGCATGCGTTGCTGGGCGTAACGTTCTTCGTCGGTGCTGGCTTCTTCCATCATGGCGGCACGCAGCATGGACTGCGTGGGCTCGATCTCGCGGCGGCGGCGCTCTTCGGCCAGTCGCTTGAAGATTTCCCAGACATCCTCGGGTGCCTGGAAGTATTCGCGCCGGTCGCCGGGCTGGTGACGCAACTGAACCAGCCGCCAGGCCTGCAGCTCCTTGAGCCCCATGCTCACATTGGAGCGCGAGAATTCCAGCGTGTCGGCAATCTGGTCTGCGTTCAGCGGCTCGGGCGAAATGAACAGCAGGGCATAGATCTGCCCCACGGTGCGATTGATGCCCCAGCGGCTGCCCATCTCGCCGAAATGCGAAACAAATTGTCGGCTCAGCTCCGACAGTGGTTTGGCTTGCGTCATGGCCTCCATTGTGCCTTTGCCCGGGGTTCTCAGTGGGGCAGGGAAATCAAGCCGGAGTGCAATCGCTCTGGTTTTGTTCATGCTTGGCGCATGAAGCCCGCGCAGATATGTTTCGTAAAACTTGCAACGCTGTCAGCAAATTGTTGGGAATCGGCGCAAAATCGCCATCCTGTTTTAAGTCGGCTTCTTTACGTTGCCTGTTGCCGGGCAAACTCACCCTGCTGCCGGGCAGCCGTGATCTGATGGTTCAAAGTTCTATTTCCTCTCATTCCCGCAGTGCCCTGATCGACTGTACCAAGGGGCTGGCTTGTGCTGCCATCGTCTGGCATCACCTGGCTTTCTACGGCCCCATGTCCGATGTGGCTCACCCTGTCATGCCCGACCTGCTGGACTGGCTCTATGAGTACGCCCGTATGGCCGTGCAGATCTTTCTGGTGATCGGCGGTTTTCTGGCTGCAGCCAGCCTGGCTCCCATGGGTCTGGCGCGGTTTGATTCACCCTGGTCCAAGATTGGCAAGCGCTTTGTGCGTCTGGTCGTGCCTTATGCCGTGGCACTGGTGGTGACGATCGTGGTGTCTGCGGCGATTCGTCCCTGGTTCGATCACGAGTCCGTGTCCGCCGACCCCGATCTATGGCAGCTCATGGCCCATGCCTTGCTGCTGCAGGGCATTGTGGGCGAGGAGTCACTGTCGGCTGGCGTCTGGTATGTGTCCATAGACTTTCAGCTGTTCGCTGCGACCGTGCTGCTGCTGGCCGGAGTGCGCTGGCTGCAGCAATGGGCGCTGAAACGCTGGGGCGATACGGCCATGAAGCGCTGGTGGCCCTGGGCTGTGACTGGCATGCAGGGGCTGGTGGTCGTGGGGACGGCAGCTTCGCTGCTGAGCTTCAATCTCGATGCAGACCTGGATGTCTGGGCGATTTATTTCATGGGTGCCTATGGCATCGGCATGATGGCCTTCTGGGCGGTGGCGGCAGACAAGCGCCTGACGGCCTGGAGCTGGGGCATGCTGATTGCGGCTCTGATCATCGGCGCACTGGTCTATGAGTGGCGTGACCGCATTTTTCTCGCCGGCGTGACCGCGATGCTGCTGATCGTTTGCATGCGTACCGAGGTCATTGCCCGCTGGCAGGGTTTTGCGCCGCTGCGTCGCCTGGGAGAGATTTCCTACTCGGTATTTCTGATTCACTTTTCCATCTGCCTGCTGGTCAACGCAGTGGTCAACCATTTCTGGCACGGTTCGGTCACCGCCGCCGTGGTGGGCATCCCGTTTGCCTTTGTGCTTTCACTGACTGCCGGCTACGCGCTGTATCAACTGGTGGAGCGCCATGTTTCGTCCTGGAGTCAGGCCCTGCGCTGGCAGGCAGGCCTGATCGGCGCGGGTCTGCTGACCACCATGCTGGCCGGCTTGCGCTGAGTCTGATCCAGGCAACAAAAAAAGCAGCTCCGGTGAGCTGCTTTTTTGTTGGGTGAGCCGGTTCAGCGATGGAGCTCGCCCGCGCTTTCGGGCTGGAACTCGATGGCATCCACACGCACGGTTACCTGGCCGGTAGGGCTGGGCATCTTGAACTCATCACCCACTGACAGGCCCAGCAGGGCGATGCCTACCGGCGCAAAGATGGAGACCTTGTCGGCGCTGCCATCCATATCCTTGGGGTAGACCAGTGTCAGCGTATTGGTCTTGGCGATCTCGAGAATGGTGAAGCGCACGGTGGAGTTCATCGTCACCACGTTGGCGGGTATTTCTGCGGGGTCGAGTACATCCGCGCGGTCCAGCTCCGCCTCCAGTGCATCACGGCCGGGGAACTGGCTGTTGTTCTTTTCCAGCAGCGATTCAATGCGATCCAGGTCCAAGGAGGACAGAGTGATATTGGGCTTGCGCTCCATGTAGTAACTCCCTTGCGAGATGGTGTGGTTGGCGCTTTGGCGTTGCGCAAACGGACAAAAGCCCGGGCAACGGTGTTGTCCGGGCCAAGGCATTCAGTGAAAGGCACCAACTTGGTGCATTGAAGGGATTGTCGGCGCTGAATCGCAAACTGCCAAGCCATCTCGCACTCACTGAGTGCGGATTGACTTTGAGCTTGCTCTAGTTAATGGAGCGTGCTAAGCCTGTAGAGCAATGGGCGCAGTCATTTTTCATCCAGATCTGACTCAATCAACCCTCACCGTATTGACCGGGATGCAGCCATGGTCAGTGCCCATTTCTTGCAATGAGTAACTGTATTTATGTACAGTTGTTTTATGAAGAAACTTTCCTCATCCTCTGGACTGGAATCCATTCGGACCGATGTGCCGGTGCGGCTCATCAAGGGGCGAGGGGCTGCCAGCCAGATCACGCACCGGTTTGCACGGGAGCTGCGCCAGGGTTTCGATGACGGCTGGGGCAAGTCCGAACAGGATGAAGGAAGCGAAGAGGGTGAGGAGGTCAAGACCTGGTGCACCCATCTGGAGTGGGAGCGGGCTAAATCAGCCCTGAGCCGCCACGAATCGCCGGATCTGCCTTTTCATCTGGGGCTCAATCCCTATAGAGGATGCGAGCACGGATGCATCTATTGCTATGCCCGGCCCACGCATGGCTATCTGGGCTATTCGCCGGGTCTTGATTTCGAAACCCGGCTGATTGCCAAGCAGAACCTGCCCGAGGTGCTGCGCGCCGAGTTATCCCGGTCCAGCCATGTGGCGGCCCCCATCATGCTCGGCTCGGTCACGGACTGCTACCAGCCTGTGGAGCGCGAAGTCGGGTTGACGCGCCGCGTGATAGAGGTCCTGGCGCAGGCCAGGCATCCGTTTTCCATCGTCACCAAGGGCAGCGGCATCGAACGCGACCTTGATTTGCTGGTGCCGCTGGCACAGCAGCATCTGGTGGCCGTTTATGTGACGCTGACCACCTTGCAGCCCGAGCTGGCCCGGCAGCTGGAACCACGCGCCGCCGCACCGCATCGGCGGCTGCGCATGATTCGGACTCTGAGCGAGGCAGGCATACCCGTGGGCGTCAGCCTGGCACCGCAGATTCCGTTCCTGAACGACGATATGGAGCAGGTGCTGACCGCAGCCAGCGAGGCCGGTGCAAGACAGGCTTTTTATGCAGTGCTGCGTCTGCCGTGGGAAGTGGCTCCGCTGTTCAATGAATGGCTGATGCTGCACTATCCCGAGCGCGCCCAACGCGTGATGGAGCGGGTGCGGGATCTGCATGGGATCAGCGAAGCGGGCAGAGCCGACGGCAAGGTCTACAACAGCAGGTTTGGCCAGCGCATGAAGGGAACGGGCGCCTGGGCCGATATGCTGGCGCAACGCTTTGCACTGGCCTGCCGCAAGCTTGGGCTGAATCGTGAGCGCGTGCAACTGGACTGCGATCAGTACCATCATTCCTTGCTGTCGCCGCAGCAAAGTCTTTTCTGATGTTTCGTCTCAGTCCGTTGCGTGCCGACTCGGAACGGGTCGACGCAGCGAGCTGCAGCTACCCGGTTGCAAGAAGCCGGAATCTGGCATGACTCCGGCCTTTTGGGCGCCTGAACTGTTTACTGAGCTTGGTAATCAATGGACTTGAGCAAGGCCTGCTGGCGCTGATAGGCCTTCTGCAGTTCGTTCATCAGCGCTTCCGGGGTCGCGTCGGTGCCCGACTCCATGCCCATGTCCCTGAGCCTGGCCTCGACCTGGGGCTGCTTGAAATACTGCAGCGCGATCTCTCTGACCCTGGCCTGCACATCGGCAGGGATATCCGGGCGCGACCAGACGCCGAACCAGCTTACTTCGGACAGTTGCGGGTAGCCCAGTTCCTTGAAAGTGGGCACATCGGGCAGTTGGACCATGCGCGTAGGGTAGTTCACGGCCAGCGGCTTGACCTTGCCGGCCTTGATCAGCGGCAGGGCGGTGGTGAGCCCGTCCATCATCAGCGGCACATGGCCGCCCATCAGGTCGCTGAGTGCCGGAGGGGAGCCCTTGTAGCCCAGGTGTTTCATCTTGATATTGAGCAACTGCCCCAGCAGCATGCCCGAGGTATGGCCGCGCATGCCTGTGGCATACGAGGCAAAGTCCAGTCCGTCGGCCTGCTTTTTGCCGTAGTCGCCGAGTTGCTGCAGATTGCTGGCCGGGAAGTCCTTGTTGGCAATCAGCACCAGACCGTTGCGGCTGAGCTGGGCCAGAGGTTTCAGATCCTTGAAGGGCTGATAGCTGACTTTGTAGGCCAGCGGCGTCTCGCTGACTATGCCGCCCTGGATCAGCAAGAACGTGTGGGCGTCCTTGCCGTTGGCGAGCAGGTCGTTGACGGCCAGCACGCCGGCCGCTCCGGGCTTGGATTCGACAATCACGGGCTTGCCCAGCTGCTTTTGCATGCCGTCGGCCAACAGGCGTGCCAGCGAGTCAGCATTGCCGCCGGCCGGGCCGCCGACCACCAGGCGTATGGGCTTGACGGGCCAGGGCGCTTGCTGCGCCATGGCCGCTGCACTCAGGCTCAGGCCGGTTGCCAGAGCAACGGCCCTCCAGAGCATGGTTTGTTTCATCATTGTCTCCTCTGTTTTTTGACTGTCCGGCAGCCACCGCTGTGCCAGCGCAACGGGCCGCCGCACTGTCCCGGCGAGAGAGTTCTGGCCGAGGTGCCCGGGCAGCACTGTCAAAAAATTCTCGGCGCAAGGGGAGCAGAGGGTTTGACGAATTACGCCAGCTTCTTGGCCGTTGGAGCGATCAAGGGTTTTGGAGCGGTCAGTAGTACAGGCAGATTGGGAGCCGCGCCGTCTTCAATGGCCTTGAGGAAGGAGCGCACCAGCAGACTTTCGCTGCGTTCCTTCATGCAATAGACATAGGTGGTGGTGCTGGCCGGGTCGCCGGCAATGCGCACGGGCCTGAAGCGCGGGTCGGCGATGAATTCGGCTTCGGACACGGCGCCGATGCCCAGGCCGCGCGCCACGGCCTCGCGTATGGCTTCGCGGCTGCCGATCTCCAGCTGGGTGCGGGGCTTCACGCCGGCTGCCTGCAGCGCTTTCTCGATAGCGGTGCGCGTGGTCGAGCCTTGCTCACGAAGCAAGAGCGGCAGGCCGTGCAGCTCGCCCAACTCGACTTGCTCGCGCCTTGCCAGCGGATGGTCGATATGGGCAAACAGAATGATGGCGTGACGCGCGTATTCGCGCACCAGCAGCTCGGGCCTGTCATAGAGACCGGCCAGCACCGCCACATCGGTGGTGTAGTTCTCCAGATCGTGCAGCACCTGCTGCGAGTTGCCCATGCGGATCGACAGCTTCATGCCGGGATGGCGGGCGCTGTAGGCCGCCACCATCTCGATCACGTGAAACGGCCCCACGGCGCCGATCTTGAGCTCGCCCTGGTTGAGCTGGCCCGAGTCACGCAAAAAGAATTCTGTTTCAGCCTCCAGTGCCAGCAGCTTCTGTGCCAGCGTCATGAGCTTGTGGCCGGCGCCGGTGAGCGTCATGCGATAGCCCTGGCGATGGAAGAGCTCGATCTGGCTTTGCCGCTCCAGCGTGGCGATCTGGCTGGAGACCGTGGGCTGGCTGACGCCCAGGGCGCGGGCCGCCGCGCTCAGGCTGCCTTGCTGGGCCACGGCGATAAAGGCTCGATATCGGGCGGTGCTCATGCAGATTTCATCTCAAGGTTTGATCTATGGAAGCTGTCAAAACTGATTCTGAAACCTTCACATGACAGTCATATGTCGTCCCTAATATTTGCGTCAACGCACTGCAGTGACGGTGCGATGGCGGCAACCCAGCCGCACTCTACAGACGCACTTGCAAAGGATGAAATCCATGACGATGACCCGCAAAACCTGGCTGAAAGCCGCAGCCGCCAGCCTGACGCTTGCCGCCACCACCGGCGTCATGGCGCAGCAGCCCACCGAGCTGCGCGTGGGCCTGATCCCTTCCGAGGACGCCCAGGCCATGATGCGCGCCAGCCAGCAGGTGATGGACCAGCTGGCCGCCAAGACCGGCCTGAAGATCAAGCCCTTTGTGGCCAATGACTACAACGGCGTGATCGAGGCCATGCGCTCGGGCAAGATCGACGTGGCCTATTTCGGACCCTTCTCCTATGTGCTGGCCAGCCAGCTGGCGAATGCCGAGGCCTTCGCCATTCCCGTGGCCAAGAAGTCCGGCAAGAGCTCGTACAACAGCATCATCATCAGCAAGAAGGACAAGGGCCTGGGCACCGTGCCCCAGCTGCAGGGCAAGACCTTTGCGTTTGTCGATCCCAGCTCGGCATCGGGCCATCTGTTTCCCAAGGCCGGCCTCAAGGGCGAGGGCATCGATACCGACAAGTATTTCTCCCGCGTGATCTTCTCGGGCTCGCACGACGCCAGCATCATGGCCGTGGCCAACGGCAAGGTGGATGCGGCGGCCGTGGCCGATCCCATCTTCCAGACGGCCGTCGCCAAGGGCCATGTGAAGGCCGAGGACTTCCAGGTCATCTGGCGCTCCAAGGACATCCCCGAGTCGCCCATGGCCTGGCGCAAGAATCTGGACGATGCCACCAAGAAGAAGGTGGCTGCGGCACTGGCCGAGATCAAGGGCCTGCCCTGGGGCGACCGTGGCGAGCTCAATGGCTTTGCGCCCACCAACGATCAGGCCTATGACGTGGTGCGCCAGACCGCCAAGGCGCTGAATCTGGACCTCGGGAAGATGAAATGATCAGCATCCGCAATCTGCGCAAAAGCTATGGCAGCAACCATGTGCTGCATGGCATCGACATGGATGTGAAGGCCGGCGAGTTCGTGGTGATGCTGGGCCTGTCGGGTGCCGGCAAGTCCACCTTGCTGCGCTGCATGAACGGGCTGAACCAGCCCGACAGCGGCCAGCTGCAGGTGGGCGGCATCGACCTGATGCGCAGGCACTCGCGCCGCGAGTTGGCCCGCCATGTGGCCATGGTCTTTCAGCACCACAACCTGGTGCAGCGCCTGTCGGTGCGCAAGAACGTGCTCACGGGGCGGCTGGGTCAGGTCGGCACGCTGGCCTCGGTGCTGCAGCTGTTCAAGCAAAGCGATATCGCACTGGCCGATGCCTGCCTGCAGCGTGTGGGCCTGGCCCACAAGGCCGATGAGCGCACCGAAGCGCTCTCGGGCGGGCAGATGCAGCGCGTGGGCATTGCCCGTGCCTTGGCGCAGCAGCCGCAGCTGATTCTGGCCGACGAGCCCGTGGCCAGCCTGGATCCCAAGACCGCGCGCAGCGTGCTGCAGTATCTGCGCGATGCCACGCGCGAGCTCGGCATTGCCGTGGTCTGCAATCTGCACCAGGTTGATTACGCCCGGGAGTTTGGCGATCGCATCGTCGGCCTGTCGCAAGGGCGCATGGTGTTTGACGGCGTACCGGCGATGTTGGACGAGGCTGCGCTCAACGCCATCTACAGCGGCGAGCCTCAGCCCGCCGGACATGCCCCAGAGCAGGGCGCTGCGCTGCATCTCAGCAGCACCGCAGTCGGCAACTGGCTGCCCGGGGCGATGTCGCCAGCCACTGCCGCAGGAGGTCTGCAATGAACAGCCAGAGCTTGAAACAGACCGATCGTTGGCAATGGACGGCGGGGCGGCCCGAAAGCACTGGCGGCTGGCTGGGCTATGCCGCAATGGCCTTGGCCATCGGCTGGGTGCTGCACTGGAGTGCTGCGGGCGCGCAGATGAGCTGGAGCGAGCTGGCGGGCGGCATGCCGCAGATTGGCGACTTTCTCTCACGCTCGGTGCCGCCGGACTGGAGCATGCTGCCACGCCTGTGGGCGCCGGCGCTGGAGACGATACAGATCGCCATCTGGGGCACGTTGCTGAGCGTGATTCTGGCCCTGCCTTTGTCTTTCATTGCTGCCAGCAATCTGCACGGCTGGCACTGGCTGCGTCGCATCACGCGCCAGTTTCTCAATGTGATCCGCAGCATCAACGAGCTGATTCTGGCGCTGGTATTTGTCTCGGCCGTGGGCCTGGGCCCCTTCCCCGGCGTGCTGGCCCTGGCCCTGCACGGCATGGGCATGCTGGCCAAGTTCTTTGCCGAAGCCATCGAGGAGATCGACGACGGCCCGCTGCAGGCCTTGCGCAGCGCCGGTGCCAGCCAGCTGCAGATCATCGCCTTCGGCGTGGTGCCCCAGGTCATCACCGCCTGGATTGCCGTGGTGCTCTACCGCTTCGAAGTCAATCTGCGTTCGGCCACCGTGCTGGGCATGGTGGGCGCGGGCGGTCTGGGCTTCGAGCTGGTCAGCAGCCTCAAGCTGTTCCGCTACCAGGAGACCGCGACCTGCATCATTGTCATCACGGTGATGGTGATTGCCGCCGACATGGCATCGAACTGGCTGCGCAGCCGCATACAGCAGGGCACTCGTCACTGATCTCGCTGCGGTGCCGGTGTGTGCCGCAGTGCTTGAACCATCAAAAATATGAGCTATCAGCGCTTGGTACATAAGCGCCAAGGGCTGATTTCGTTCAAAAAATGTCAAAAGGCTTTCTCGTGTGGACCTATCACAACCCCGTGCATATCAGCGTGGGTCGCAACAGTCTCGATCAGCTGCCGGCCTTGCTGGCCGGGCGCAGCTGCCTGCTGGTCACCTTTCCCGAGGCCGAAAGTCTGGGCCTGGTGCAGCGCATGCGCCAGCTGCTGGGAGCGCAGCTTCGCGGCGTGATCGACAGCATTGCCCCCAATCCCGATGTGCAGTGGCTGGCGCCGCTGTACGAGCAGGTGCAGCGTGACCATGCCGAGGTGCCCGTGATCGTGGCCCTGGGGGGCGGCAGCGCCATCGACTCGGCCAAGGCCTTGATCTGCCATACGCCCGGCGGCCGTTTTGCCGATCTGCTGGCGCTGCTCAAGCAGGGTGGCCAGTTGGGGGCGGGAGGGCACAAGGCCCTGATCGCCATCCCCACCACTGCCGGCACGGGCAGCGAAGTCACGCCCTGGGCCACGATCTGGGATCAGGCCGCCGGCCAGAAGTATTCGCTGCACCAGTCCTGCACCTGGCCCGAGGCCGCGGTCATCGATGCCGAGCTGATGACCAGCCTGCCGGCCGGCGCCACGCTGGCCTCGGGGCTGGATGCGCTGTCGCATGCGCTGGAATCCATCTGGAACGTGAACCGCAACCCGGTCTCCATGGCGCTGGCCGTGCAGTCGGCGCGCCGCACCCTGGCCACGTTGCCCGCCCTGATGCAGGATCTGGATAACGCGCAGCTGCGCAGCGAGATGGCCGAAGCCGCGCTGATGGCCGGCCTGGCTTTTTCCAACACCAAGACCGCACTCGCGCATTCGCTGTCCTACGACATCACGCTGCAGCATGGCGTGCCGCACGGCCTGGCCTGCTCGTTCAGCCTGCCCCTGGTGCTGGAGATGGCGCTGGGCGCAGATGCGGTGGCCGATGCCGCCTTGCTCTCCATCTTCGATGCCGGCACGCCTGCTGTGGCCGTCGAGCGTCTGCGCAGCGTTCTGCAAGGGCTGGGCGTTGCCACCGATCCAGCCCACTACGGTGTGCCGCGCGAGGCCTGGAGCGCCATGGTGCAGAAAGCCGCCAGCGGACCGCGCGGTCGCAACTTCATACGCTCTCTGAGCTGAGTCCTGCAACCCGATCACGTTCCCGCTTTCCATCCTGTTGAAGTCACCACTGAAAAAATCATGAACTCCATCGCTCAAGCCGAAACCCTGGTCCTGTCCCAGCCCTCTGTCGACCTGTCACCGCTGCAAGCCGTCATCTTCGACTGGGCCGGCACGCTGGTGGACTTTGGTTCGCTCGCACCCACGCAAATCTTTGTCGAAGCCTTTGCCAGCTTCGGCATCAGCATCACGCTGGTGCAGGCACGCGGCCCCATGGGCCTGTCCAAATGGGACCATATCCACCAGTTGCTGCAGGATGAAAGCATTGCCGCGCAATGGCAGAGCGCTTTTGGCCGGACGCCGACCAACGAGGATGTGGATGCCATCTACGCGCGCTTCATGCCGCTGCAGATTGCCAAGGTGGGCGAGTTCTCGGCCCCCATAGCAGGCGCTGTGCAGACGCTGCAATGGTTGCGCGACCATGGTATCAAGGTCGGCTCATGCTCGGGTTACCCGCGTGAGGTGCTCAACCAGTTGCTGCCTCAGGCCGAAGGCGCAGGCCTCAAGCCCGACTATGTGGTGGCCGGCGACGAGCTGGAAGCCGGCGGTCGCCCCGGTCCCTTCATGGCATTGGCCAATGTGCTGGCGCTGGGCATTGGCGATGTGCGTGCCTGCGTCAAGGTGGACGACACCGTGCCCGGCATCGAGGAGGGTCTGCGCGCAGGCATGTGGACCGTGGGCCTGAGCCTGTCGGGCAACGAGGTCGGCTATAGCGTGGAGGAGTTTGCCAGGGCGCCCGAGCAAGAGGTCGAGGCCCGTGTCGCCGTGGCCGAAGCCAAGCTCAAAAAGGCCGGTGCCCATTACGCGGTGCGCAGCGTGGCCGATCTGCCGGCCGTGCTGGTGCAGATCGCGGCCGAGATGCGTGCCGGAAAAATGCCGTTCTAGGACTCGGTTCTGGAGCTTGCAGACCCGGTCGCAAGCCCGGCCCTGATAAGCCAAGCCCCAGGCCTGACGGCCCGGGGCTTTTTTATGTAGTTGGGGCTCAGCCTGCGGGTGTTTGCGCCTCGGGATCGAGCTGCTCGTGGTGCTCTATGACCTTGCGCATCAGCTGTGTGAAGAGTTCGCGCTCGGTCTCGCTCAGCGGGTCCAGCATCTGCTGCTGGGCTTGCAGCACGGAGGGGCCGGCATCCGCCAGCAGGGCCTGGCCCTCGGGCGTCAGGGACAGCAGACGCACGCGGCGATCCTTGGCCGTGTGCTGGCGCAACAGCAGACCGCGTGCTTCCAGGCGGTCGATCACGCCGCCGATGGTGGATTTGTCAAAGCCCACTTCCATGCTCAGCGTGCGCTGGTCTATGCCCGGCAGATGCACCAGTTTTTGTAGCACGGCAAATTGCAGCGGCGTCACGCCCCAGGCTTCGGTGGCCTGGCTGAACACGGCCACTGCCACCTGCTGCAGGCGGCGTATGCCGTGGCCGGGAAAGGTTTCCACCTCCAGGCGTGGAAAGACGGGGTGGCTGCTGGCGCTGTCTGAGGCAACGTTTGGCAGTGCAGAGTTAATCATGGTTTTCCCTAGGTGGGGTTGGCATTTCAAGTTTCGAATAATACGATGCATGCATTTGGTATGCATACATATTATTTGTGTGCGGACTGATTGGGCAGACACTGGCGTCTGCGCACTTGAAGAACTTGAGGCCTCCATGCAGTTTCATTTGAACGGTTTTCGTCCCGGCAACCCCTTGATCGCTCCAGCTTCGCCGCTGGCCCCTGCCCATACCGAGACCGTGCCCTCGCAGGTCGATGTGCTGATCGTGGGCTGCGGTCCTGCCGGCCTGACGCTGGCCGCGCAACTGGCGGCCTTTCCCGATATCCGAACCTGCATCGTGGAACAAAAGGAAGGCCCCATGGAGCTGGGCCAGGCCGATGGCATTGCCTGCCGCACCATGGAGATGTTCGAGGCCTTCGAGTTCGCCGACTCCATACTCAAGGAGGCCTGCTGGATCAACGACGTCACCTTCTGGAAGCCCGATCCTGCCCAGCCTGGCCGGATCGCCCGCCATGGCCGCGTGCAGGACACGGAAGACGGTCTGTCCGAGTTCCCTCACGTCATCCTGAACCAGGCGCGCGTGCACGACCACTATCTGGAGCGCATGAGCAACTCGCCCAGCCGTCTGCAGCCGCACTACGCCCGCCGAGTGCTGGATGTGAAGGTCGACCACGGCGCTGCCGACTATCCGGTCACCGTGACGCTGGAGCGATGCGACGCCGCCCATGCCGGTCAGATCGAAACCGTGCAGGCCCGCTATGTGGTGGGCTGCGACGGCGCGCGCAGCAATGTGCGCCGCGCCATCGGCCGCCAGCTGGTCGGCGACTCGGCCAACCAGGCCTGGGGCGTGATGGATGTGCTGGCCGTGACGGACTTCCCCGATGTGCGCTACAAGGTGGCCATTCAGTCCGAGCAGGGCAATGTGCTCATCATCCCGCGCGAAGGCGGTCACCTGGTGCGCTTTTATGTGGAGATGGACAAGCTCGATGCCGACGAGCGTGTGGCCAGCCGCAACATCACGGTGGAGCAACTGATAGCAACCGCCCAGCGCGTGCTCCATCCCTACAAGCTCGAAGTCAAGAATGTGCCGTGGTGGTCGGTGTATGAGATCGGCCAGCGCATCTGCGCCAAATATGACGATGTGGCCGATGCCGTGGCCACGCCGGACTCGCCCCTGCCGCGCGTTTTCATCGCCGGCGATGCCTGCCACACCCACAGCCCCAAGGCCGGTCAGGGCATGAATTTCTCCATGCAGGACAGCTTCAACCTGGGCTGGAAGCTGGCCGCCGTGCTGCGCAAGCAATGTGCGCCCGAGCTGCTGCACACCTATTCGTCCGAGCGCCAGGTCGTGGCCCAGCAATTGATCGACTTCGACCGCGAATGGGCCAAGATGTTCAGCGACCCGGCCAAGGAAGGCGGCCAGGGCGGTGTGGACCCCAAGGAATTCCAGAAGTATTTCGAGCAGCACGGCCGCTTCACGGCCGGCGTGGGCACGCACTATGCCCCCTCGCTGCTGACGGGGCAGGCCTCGCATCAGGCACTGGCCAGCGGCTTTACGGTGGGCATGCGTTTCCATTCCGCGCCGGTGGTGCGCGTTTCCGACGCCAAGCCCTTGCAGCTGGGTCACTGCGGCAAGGCCGATGGCCGCTGGCGCCTGTATGCGTTTGCAGGCCAGAACGACCTGGCGCAGCCCGAGTCCGGCCTGCTGGCGCTGTGTCGCTTCCTGGAGAGCGATGCCGCATCGCCGCTGCGCCGCTTCACGCCATCCGGCCAGGATATCGACAGCATCTTCGATCTGCGTGCCATCTTCCCGCAGGCTTATACCGAGGTGGCACTGGAGACGCTGCCTGCCTTGCTGCTGCCCCCCAAGGGCCAGCTGGGAATGATCGACTATGAAAAAGTGTTCAGCCCCGATCTGAAGAATGCCGGGCAGGACATCTTCGAGCTGCGCGGCATCGACCGCCAGCAGGGCGCTCTGGTGGTGGTGCGTCCCGACCAGTATGTGGCCCAGGTTCTGCCCTTGGGCGATCACGCTGCACTGAGCGCCTATTTCGAGTCTTTCATGCGGGCCTGAGAGCCCGTGACCTAAGGGCTACTGAGCAGCATCAACGCCTGGAAGGTGTTTCAGGGAGGGCATGCCCCTCCCTTTTTGGCGTCCGGGGCGGTGCGAGCGGGCGCTGCTTGCTACGATGTTTGCTTGTGCTCAAGAGGAGAAGACATGCTGTTGATCGTGGGTACCGTGCGTTTGCCATCCGAAAACCTGGCCCTTGCCCGACCTGCCATGCGTGCCATGGTGGAGGCCTCGCGTGCCGAGCCGGGCTGTCTCGAATACGGCTATGCCGAGGATGTGCTGGTGCCGGGGCTGATCCATGTGAAGGAGCTGTGGGAGGATCAGGCGGCGCTGGATGCACATTTCGCTTCCACGCATATCCAGGCTTGGCGCGCCGCCTGGCCGGAGCTGGGAATCGGACAGCGGGATTTGCGGCTCTACGAGGTCCAGGCGTCACGCGCCACCTGAGCTGCGGCAGAGGCTTGCATGAAGATGCTTGGCGTGAGAGCGCCTAGTTTGAAGCCTGCTGCAGTCTGATGATGTCTACCGATATTTCCACCGCCGTCACGGCGCAGCGGTTTTCAAGCCAGTGCGTGGTGTTCCTGTCTTCGGGCCAGCCCACGCCCGGGCCGTAGTCGGTGGCCACGCCGTTTCTATGGTCGGTGATGCAACCTTCGAGGATGTAGACCATGCCGGGTCGGTCTTTGTGGTCGTGAACCGGGCCGAAGACGCCGCCTGGCGCCATGGTCACCAGGCGCATGCGAAGCTGGCGCCCCGACATGCCTTCGATCTCGGGGCCCAGGTCGAGCGTGGCCAGCATTTGCACGGCCACCCCCCGGGTTTCGGGGACTTGCTGTTGCTTGGACATTCTTTGCTCCTTCGCGCCTCGTCATGGCCGTTGAAGCGAACCTGTCTTCGCTTAGGCCGGTTGCCAAAAGTGTGATCTCTTGCTGGCGCACAGGAAAGCCAAACCCATGTCATTGGCGTGGCGCATTTTCCATGTCCATTGCTGGGCGGGGAGAGGCGCTGCGGCCTGCACAGCCTGGCACTTGTCCCCGGAGCAGACGCCTGGAGGGTGATTCCCTGACAATGCGCAAATGACTTCCCAAGAACAACCGCGCAACCCGCTGCATGGGCTGACGCTTGAGCGCATCGTTACCGATCTGGTGGATTACTACGGCTGGCGCGAGCTGGGGCGCCGGGTGCCCGTGCGCTGCTTCAATCTGGATCCCAGCATCTCTTCGAGCCTGAAATTTCTGCGCAAGACGCCCTGGGCGCGCGAACAGGTGGAGCAGCTGTATGTACAGACCCAGCGTGCCGATGAGCGCGAGCAGCAGCGGCGCGCGAGAAGATCGGAGCGCTCCGAGGACTGATCCGGCGCCGGACCGCATCAAGAAGAAACCGCCGTCAGGCGGCTTTTGCCCGTGTGGGGTGACAGCTATGGCCGGGCAGTCTCGGCCGCGCGAACCCGTTCCAAAGAATCAGGCGCCCAGTTGCTGCGCATGGTGGCGCAGATGGTCGTCGACAAAGCTCTGGATGAAATAGTAGCCATGGTCGTAGCCCGCATGCCGGCGCAGCGTGAGCGGCTGACCGGCCTTGGCGCAGGCGGCTTCGAAGGCTTCGGGCAGCAATTGCTTTTCGATCAGGAACTTGTCGGCCAGGCCCTGGTCGATGAGGATGCCTGCGGGATAGGGGGCAGAGGCTTGCGCGCCCATCAGCTCGCTGGCGTCATGCCTGGCCCATTCGGCCTTGTCTTCACCCAGATAGCCGCTGAAAGCCTTGTGGCCCCAGGGGCAGTTGAGCGGGTTGGCAATCGGTGCAAAGGCCGAGACCGACTTGAACCGGCCGGGGTGGCGCAATGCCAGAGTCAGCGCGCCGTGGCCGCCCATGCTGTGGCCGAAGATGCCCAGACGCTGCAGGTCCACGGGCAGCTTGCTGCCGACCAGGGGCAGCAGGTCATTGAGGATGTAGCTCTCCATGCGCCAGTGCAGCGCCCAGGGCTTGGTGGTTGCGTCCAGGTAAAAACCGGCGCCCACGCCAAAGTCCCAGCTGTCGGCCTCGCCCGCCAGACCCGCGCCGCGCGGGCTGGTATCGGGGCAGATCAGGGCGATATTGAGTTCGGAGGCCAGGCGCTGGGCGCCGGCCTTGATCATGAAGGTTTCCTCGGTACAGGTCAGACCCGCCAGATAGAGCAGGGCCGGCACCTTCTCGCCCATCACGGCCTTGGGCGGCAGATAGACCGAGAACTTCATGGCGAGGCCGATCTCGGAACTATGGTGTTCGTAATAGCGCTGAGCGCCGCCAAAGCAGGCGTGGGCGTTTTTGAGTTCCATGGCAGTCACTCCTAAAAGAAAAGCTGCTTGCGCTCGTTAATCAAGCGTTTGCAGCTGTTTTATATATAAATATGAATCAAAGCATGCGCAAGCAGCTATGAAATTAAAAGCGCTGGGTGGTTCTTCAAAACTGGCGCGGCCCATCGATGAGACACCGAGGAAGCGCCGCCGCGCACCGAGGGTGTCGTCCCCCTTCCGCGAAGCGAGAAAGGGGGAAGGCGCGGGGCCGCCCAGGCGAAGCGCCTCAGGGGGTTACGAAGCGTCAGCGTAGTTCACCACCGAGCGGATCGACTTGCCTTCGTGCATCAGTTCGAAGGCTTCGTTGATCTTGGCCAGGCCCATGGTGTGGGTGACGAAGGGTTCGAGCTGAATCTTGCCGGCCATGGCGTCTTCCACCATGCCGGGCAGCTCGCTGCGGCCCTTGACGCCGCCAAAGGCCGTGCCCAGCCACTTGCGGCCGGTCACCAGCTGGAAGGGGCGGGTCTTGATCTCCTGACCGGCACCGGCCACGCCGATGATGACCGACTGGCCCCAGCCGCGGTGGGCGCATTCCAGCGCCGCGCGCATCACGTCCACATTGCCTATGCATTCAAAGCTGTGGTCCACGCCCCAGCCGGTCATCTCGACGATGACTTGCTGGATGGGCTTGTCGAAGTCCTTGGGGTTCACGCAGTCGGTGGCGCCAAAGGTCCTGGCCAGGTCGAACTTGCCGGGGTTGGTGTCGACGGCGATGATGCGGCCGGCCTTGGCCAGCTTGGCACCCTGGATCACGGCCAGGCCGATGCCGCCCAGGCCGAACACGGCCACGGTGTCGCCTTCCTGCACCTTGGCAGTGTTCTTGACTGCGCCCAGACCGGTGGTCACGCCGCAGCCCAGCAGGCAGACCTGCTCGGGGTTGGCATCAGGGTTGACCTTGGCCAGCGAGACGGCAGCAACCACGGTGTATTCGCTGAAGGTCGAGCAGCCCATGTAGTGATAGATGGGCTCGCCCTTGTAGCTGAAGCGCGTCGTGCCGTCGGGCATCACGCCCTTGCCCTGGGTGGCGCGCACGGCCACGCACAGATTGGTCTTGCCGCTCTTGCAGAACAGGCATTCGCCGCATTCGGCGGTGTACAGCGGAATCACATGATCGCCGGGCTGGACGCTGGTAACGCCTTCGCCCACTTCCACCACGATGCCCGCGCCTTCGTGGCCCAGCACGGCGGGGAAGATGCCTTCGGGGTCGTCACCGCTCAGGGTGAAGGCGTCGGTGTGACAGACGCCGGTATGGGTGATCTTGACCAGCACCTCGCCGGCCTTGGGCGGCGCGACGTCGATCTCGACGATTTGCAGGGGTTCTCCGGCTTTGAAGGCTACGGCGGCGCGGGATTTCATGGGCAGGTCTTTCTTGGAAGGCTGAGGATGCGGTGGCTGCCCGGGGCAGGGCCGAGGCCTGACTGGGCGCACCGGTTGTGAAGTGTGAATGTAGGCGATCCCGTCGCCCTATGGAAATTCGTGGCCGCAGATGGCGGCTCTTTGGCCGAATGTCACACGGTTCGCGGGATCGTCTTCCGCCGGCTGGCGATGCCATGAGTCCTGATCAGCCGCTTTGCACTCCGGCTGAGGCGCCATCATAGGGACGGCATGGCCGGCGTCCATCCTGCCGCTGGCGGGCCCTTGAACATCATCAGCAACTTGACCGCGTTCTTGCTGGCGGTTCGGGCAGCATGCGTTGCAGCATTGATCGGGGAGGATCCGGTCGTCACACCCTAGTCGGATCATCGCGGGCAGCACAGAGTATTGGCGCGCACAGCGTCTCCAGCTCAATCCTCATTCGGTATCAGCGTCCCCCATACCGGCAGGTGTGCGTCTGGTGGTGCCGGGCCGTCATAGGCCGGCTGCACCTCAATGGCGGGCTTGCCCTCCTGGCAATCGATGAAGCCCCATTGACTGGGACGGTAGCGCGCCTCGGGGCCGTCGGGGGCGCCGACCAGAAACTCGGCCTGAATGTCATAGTCGATCAAGGGCACATGCAGGCTGGCGATATCGCCCTTGCGGCATTCCAGATAGGAGCGCTTCGGGTCGACCACCCAGGCGCCATAACCCGGGTTGACGTCGGGATCGAAGTGGAACACCGGACCGAGGCGCTGGTCGCGGGCAAGCTCCAACACGCCGTTGCCGATGGCGCTGACCCAGGCACCTGCAATTTGCACCGGTTGCGTAAAGCGCGCCGCACTCAGTCCTCGCAGGCCAAGCGGTCGCTGGCGCTCGCCGTTGTCAAAAGCGTCGTAGCGGTTGATCAAGGTGCCTTTGGGGAATAGCTGCTCCCCATAGCGGAAGTCCTCGGGCAGCACAAAGCGCTGTCGGCTTTCGCGATAGTGGGCCCGCAGCGTCACGGCCTCTTCAATCTGTACCAGCTTGCGCGCCAGCACCAGGCCCCAGAGATCGCCGGCCAGGGCCAATATGGCCACCACCACGACGGGCCAGTGCCAGAACGGCGGGCGCTCGGAGGCGGGTGTGTGCCTATGGCGCAGCCACCAGAACAGCCCGCGCAGCAGCAGCCACAGGCTCAGGCCGGCTGCCACCAGGGGGGCGAGCAGCAGCAGCAGCATGGGCAGGGTAAAAAGAGGTCCGGGAATCATGGGTGGAAAAAGGGGCAGAAGCCCCGGACTTTAGCAGTGGATGCGACTGCCAGCACTAGCTGCCGAGAGGGCTTGCGTATAGTCGAGGCTTGTGCGCTGCAAGTGCCTGCAGCGCTGGTTGTATATGCTCGAATTGCTCTGATTTTTGTATGGAACACCATCACGCTGGCGCCCACCGCGTCGATCTGGTTGTCTACCCCGGCTTCAAGGCGCTGGAGGCCATAGGCCCCATGTCCGTGTTTGACTATGCCAATGTGCATCTGCGACACAAAGGCCTGCCTGACGGATACATGGTGCGGGTGGTGGCGTCACAGGCCGGTCTGGTGCCCTCGGACACCTTGATGGGCTTGCAGGCCAGCCATACCCTGGCGCAGGTCGAGGCCGAGGGCACGGGGTGCACGGTGCTGCTGGTGGGCGCGCGCCATATCGAGCAAGTGCTGGCGGCTTCGCCCGAGCTGGTGGACTGGGTGGCGCGAGTGGCTCCCGGGGTCGGGCGCATGATCGCGCTGTGCAGCGGCAGTTTTTTTCTGGCAGCAGCCGGTTTGCTCAATGATCGCCGCGCGGCCACGCACTGGAGTGTGGCCGGGGCGCTTGCCCAGCGTTATCCGCGGGTGCAGGTGGATGCCGATGCGATCTATGTGTGCGACGAAATCAAGGACAGCGACGGCATGCGTCAGCTCTGGACTTCGGCCGGTGTCACTGCCGGCATTGATCTGGCACTGGCGGTGGTGGAGCATGATTTCGGCCATGCGCTGGCACTGCAGGTAGCGCGCGACCTGGTCATGTATCTCAAACGCCCCGGCGGCCAGTCGCAGTTCAGCGTATCCCTGGCCGCACAGGCCACGCAGCACAGCGCAGTGCAGGCCGCCCAGCAGTGGGTGCTGGAGCACCTGGACCAGCCCATGCCGCTGGCGCTGCTGGCGGGCAAGGCGGCGATGAGCGAGCGCAATTTTCGCCGCGTCTTTCAGCAGGAGACCGGCTGCAGTCCCAGCAGCTTTGTGGAAAACGCTCGCCTGGAGCGGGCCAAGCAGCTGTTGGAGAATCTGGGCTCTGTGCCCCTCAAGACCGTTGCTGCCAAGGTCGGGTTGGGCTCGGAGCAGGCGCTGCGACATCTGTTCGTGCGCAAGCTGGGTATCACACCTGTAGCTTACCGGGAGCGGTTCGGAGACTGATGGGCTTGCGGCATCCTGTCGGAAGCAGCCGGTTTTGGCCAGCCGATCAGAACAGAGGGCTCTTGAAGAAATCCAGAGCGGCCTTGGCGGCAGCAAAGTTGCGCTCGATCTGCGCCTGTTGCTCATCGTGGTTCGCGGTCTCGACGGCAGGTTCGGCAGCGGACTTGGCCCTCTTTGGCGCCGCAGTTCTTTTCCTGTCTAGGCAGGGGGCATCCGAGCGGGATGCGGGTGCCAGTGCTGGAGCCTTGGGTGCGAGCAACCGGGTCAGGTCCAGCTCGGGATTGAGCTGCCACAGGCAGGACACATAGGTCGCCATGGCCACGGCCGGGTCGCCGCGCTCTATGCGTGCCATGGTGGGCTGGGAAATACCCAGCCGCTCTGCCCACTGCGTCTGTGTTTCGCCCCGACTCTTGCGCAGGGCCACGATGTGCTGGGCCAGCTGCGTTATCTGCAAAAGAATGGCGGGCGGAAACTCTGCGGGGCTGGTGTTCTGGCGAGGCATATGCCAATGGTAGGCAGATTTGGGGAGTGCTCAGGGCAAACAGGGCGCTCTTTGCATTGAGTCAGCAGTTTTCTTGACTGTCCTACGAAGCGGCCAGATCAAGTCTGCAAGCATGGGCGGCGATGGATCGTCAACACGGTCCTGGAGTTGCTCATGAAGTTTGTTCACTGGCTCTACACCCTGACCCATTCGCTGATTGCCCTGCTGTTCGGCCTGGCGGCGTTGTGCCTGATCTGGATGGCGGTCACCAAGGCCTGGGCCGTGATTGCTGCCGGTCTGGAGCCGGAGGCCACGCTGCATGTGGTGGAGGCGCTGGGCATTCTGGCCTCAGGCGTGGTGGCTCTGCAGATTTCCCAGACCGTGATTGAAGAAGAGGTGGTGCGCGACGCCCATATCAGCGGCCCGACAAGAGTGCGTCGCTTTCTCTCACGCTTTATGGTGGTGCTGGTGGTCGCCCTGGCCGTCGAGGGATTGGTTGCCACCTTCAAGGCCCAGGAGCAGCCCGAGAAGCTGCTGTATTCCGCCGCCTTGGTCATTGCCGTTGGCATGCTCATGGTCGGCTGGGGGGTGTTTGTGCACCTGAATCGTTCGGCGGAGGAGCTGGAGCCCGAGGCCATGGAGGAGGCCAAGAGCGAGGACCGCAAGGTCAGCAACGACCACTGACTCAGGACTCAGGTCGGCAGTCGATACAACGTTCCGTTGAATGCCACGGCGCCGCTGCCATGCAGCGCGTCGAGCTGCGTCAGCACCAGCTCGCGTACCGGCGCGGTGACAGCGCTCAGGCCCAGCAGCCGGGCCACAGCAGCGGGTAGTTCCTCGCGCTGGCCGCCCAGGCTGCTCCTGAGGGCCAGAGCAATCGCTGCACGGATCTCGGCTGGCGGCAGGCAATCGATGCGGCGCAGATTGGCCGAGCCTACCTCTGCGCGATTGCGTACCCGAACCGCTCGTCCCGGCAGGTCGAGAAACTCTCCCTCTGCGGCCAGTGCCTCATCGGCCAGCAGCGATTGGCGTGCCTGCTCCAGCGCATCGCGCACGCGGCTGCCGGCGCGTTGCAGGCCCCAAAGCGTACGCATGCGGGTGACCAGTTCGTCGAAATGAATCGGTCCTTCCAGCTCCACTGCCTGGTGCATCAGCTGGGCCAGCTTTGTGGTGGATTGGCTGTGCAGTTCTCCGGAGGGAACGGCAAAGCGGGCTTCCTGGTAGAGGCTGTCGTCAGGGCCGGCGGCCGATTCCGTCTCGGCGCTTCCGGCATCGGACCGTGCTGCGCGTTCCATGACTTCTGTGGCTGTCTGTGACTGATGGGTGGCCATTACCGGCTGAACTGGTTCGGCCTGTTTGCGCTGCCTGGCAGCTTCGACGGCGGCCAGGACGCGCTCGGTCTGGGCACGCGGCTGGCGGAACCAGTCGCATCCCCAGATGCGCAGCAGCGTCCAGCCCTGGCTCTCCAGCACGGACTGGCGCAGGCGGTCGCGGTCGCGCGCAGAGCGGCTGTGGTGATAGCTCATGCCGTCGCACTCGATGCCGAGCAGATAGCGCCCCGGCTGTTCTGGATCGACCACGGCCAGATCGATGAAGAAGCCCGCAATGCCGATCTGCGTCTGCACCTGCAGACCCTGGGCCGTCAGCGCTTCGTACACATCTTCTTCGAGCGGCGACTCCAGATCGCGTCCGCTGATGCCGGCCAGGGCCAACTGACCGGTGGCCGCGTATTGCAGGAATACCTTGAGCGCAGCCACGCCCTTGCCCTTGCCGCGTTCCAGATCGATATCGTCGGCGGTGATGGACGAAAACACCTCGCAGCGTTGCTTGGCGCGCGAGATCAGCACGTTCAGGCGGCGCTCGCCGCCATCGGCGCTCACCGGGCCGAAGCGCATGGGCAGATAGCCCTGCGCGTTGCGCGCATAGGCCACCGAGATGAAGATCACATCGCGCTCGTCGCCCTGCACGTTTTCCAGGTTCTTGATGAAGAAGGGTTCGTTGGGATGGGCGACAAAAAAGGACTCTGCCTCGGGCTGCTGGCGACGCAGCAGTTCCAGCTCGTCCTGGATGGCGACTTTTTGCTGCAGCGAGAAAGCGGCCACGCCCAGGCTGAGCTGCGGCGACTGCTGTGCGTGCTGCATGATGGCGCGTGCAATGGTCTGGACCTCGATGCGGTTGATGCGGCTGGCGCCGCTGTCAAAGCGGCCTTCGGGCAGATGGTGAAAGCGCAGTCCCATGCCCGAGCGGGCCGTGTAGGGGCTGGGCACGACGTAAAGGCTGCTGTTGTAGAACTGCTGGTTGGACACCGCAATCAGCGACTGGTGGCGGCTGCGGTAATGCCAGCGCAGCATGAGCTGGGGCATGCCCTTGGCCAGGCACAGGCTCAGAATGCTCTCCACATCGGCGGCTCCGGCGATGAGCTGGTCTTCGTCCTCGTCGTCGAACTCGTCCTGCTCGCTGGTCATGCGCGAGAAAAAACGCGTGGGCGGCAGCTGGCGGTCGTCGCCCACCACCACCAGCTGCTTGCAGCGGGCGATGGCGCCCAGCGCATCCACGGGCTCGATCTGGCTGGCTTCGTCAATCACCAGCAGATCGAACTCGACCGCACCAGGTTCCAGAAACTGGGCCACGGACAGCGGGCTCATCATGAACACGGGCTTGATGGCCTGGACGGCTTCGCCTGCGAGCTTGAACAGCTTGCGCAGCGGCATATGGCCGCGCTTGCGCGCAATCTCGCCATTGAGCACGCCAAGCGGGCCCATGCCGGATGCGCTGCGTGGCACCTGCTCGTAATGCGAGAGTGCAGACTGGGCGCGCGCGAGTTCGATGCGCTCCAGATCCAGCGCCCGGAACTGGCGCACTTTCTGGCTGTGCTGATCGCCGTTGAAGGCGACCAGCTCGGGGTGAGCCTGGGTGGCCTGACGCAGCAGCGCTTCGTAATAAGCGCGCTCGAAGATGGCGGGCAGGGCTCCTTGTGCAATGGATTCATTCTCGAGCTGCTGCACCAGGACGGCCATGCCGGCTGCACGCGCCTGCTCACGGGTGGCGTGGTACGAGGTCCAGTCCAGCAAGGCGTTGGGCTCGGCGACCCATTGTGCAAGGCGCTCGCCAAAGTCGGCCAGCGGGATGCGGGCCAGATCGGCGGCGCCAAAGGCTTCCTGCGTCTCGAGCCGGTAGCCGTCCAGCAAGCTTTGCGCAGCATCCTCGAATGCCTGCAGCGAGGCACTGGCCCGGGCGGCCAGGTCCGCGCAATGTGCGGGCGATGGCAACTGGGCATAGAGCTGGCGAAAGGCGGCACTGCGGCCCTGTCCGTCGGGGCCGGCCATCCAGCCCAGCACGGCCTGCAGTTGCGCCCAGTCGCTTTGCTCGCCCAGCCACAAGTTGCCAAAGGCATCTGCCCCCAGGGTCTGCTGCTGGCCCAGGTTCTGGCGCAGTTGCTGGGCTTCGATCAGGCTGTCGAGCAGGTTCAGACGCTCTGCCCGTGAGCTCGGCAATGTCGTTTTCAGCTGGCCCTTGAGGTTGGCAATCGCCGCGCGGTAGCCGCTGTTGAAAATGCGAAACAGCGAGTCGCCATATGCTGCGATGCTCTGGCGTGGGGCACTCCAGTCCGCCGTCCAGGCGGATTCGGCAAAGCTGCTGCCCAGGTTCTGTGCCTTCAGGCTGAACCGTGCGCCGCATTCCACCAGCTTGTGCAGCTGGCCCAGGCCCTGATCCCAGATGCTGCTGGCGACGGCCTGCCGGTCTATGGACGGGGCACTGGCGAGCTGCTGCGCCAGAGTGATCTGCTCATGCAGAGTCTGCAGAGTCTGTGCCGCCGGCGCGTTCAGGGATTGCGCCAGCAGCTCAGCATCCTGCTGCAACCGGGCCAGCATTGCTTGCAGCGTCGGCAGTTGCTGGGCGAAGCGTTGCGCATCCAGCTTGAGCAGCGCCGGATGGCATACGCCGCGCCACGGGTGCCCGGCCACCGGGCTCACCTTGGACACCGCCTGGCGCAGTGCTTCGACAATCTGCTGGCGTGAATGAAAGTCCTCGGGTGACCAGTTCTGTGTGCCTTGCAGCAGATCGGGCAGATGCGCGATCTGCACTGCATCCAGACGCGCCAGCTGGCCCAGGATCTGATAGGGCGTGAGTGTGCAGGGCGCCAGCGCCTGATGCATGGTCCGGCTGTGCGCGTTGAGCTGCTGCTGCACGTTGCTCAGCTCATGGATGATTTGCTCGCGGTGCTCCACACGCGGTTTGCCCAGATCGCGCGTGGCCTTGAGTTCCTCCAGCACCTTGCGCTTGTTGGCATGGTGGCTGTGCAGTTCCAGACAGGCAGGCCCAAGGCCCACGGATTTGAGGCGGCGGTTGACCACCTCCAGTGCGGCCATCTTCTCTGAGATGAACAGCACTTTCTTGCCGTCGGCAATCGCCGCTGCAATCACGTTGGTGATGGTCTGGGACTTGCCCGTGCCCGGCGGGCCTTGAATGACCAGGTTCTCGCCGCGGCGCACGGCTTCGATGGCCAGTGACTGCGAGCTGTCCGCATCGACCACATGGCGCTGGCTGTCCACGGGGATCAGTTGGTCCACATCGGCGTCTTCGGGGAACAGATGTTCGCGTGCCTCGAAGCCGTCCTGCAGCGCGGCGGCAATCAGCGCCTGCTGGTCGAGCCGCTTTTCCGGCGGCCAGGTCGCAGTGTCCAGATCGCGGTACATCAGGAACTTGGCAAAGCTGAAGAAGCCCAGCGTCATGGCGTCGGGCAACACTTGCCAGCCGGGCTGGGCCGCAGCCATGGCGGCGACCGCGGCCAGATAGGCGCGGGGGTCGAAGTCGTCGCCGGCATTGAATTCGGGCAGCTCGAGGCCAAAGTCGGCCTTGAGCTTGGCCGCCAGCGACAGGTTCTCCGCCGCATCTTCCTGCAACCAGGACAGGGTGAAGCGCTCGGCCGCGCTTTTGCGCTCCAGTGCCACGGGCAGCAGAATCAGCGGTGCAAAACGCGGCTTGTCGGGGGCATTGCGGTCGAACCATTGCAGCTGACCCAGCGCCAGAAACAAGATGTTGACGCCCTGTTCCTCGATAAAGGTGCGGGCATCGGAATACATGTCCAGCAGCCGGCGCTGCAGCTTCTCGCTGGATAGGCGCGTCTGCAATTTCAGGTCACGATGGCGCTGGGCCACACCGCGCGCATCGAGCTGCTCGTCGACGCTTTCTTCGGGCTGGGGCAGGGCGAGGGTGGTCTGTGTCTCCTGGGCCTCTGCAGGGTCTGCGGCCGCTTGTTCCTCCTCGGCCTTTGCCGGCGCAAAGCTCATGGCTTTGCTTTCGCCCGCCAGCAGGCGATAGACCTCGTCCGTGCGTTCATCTGCAAAATGCAGCACGCGTGCCGTGGCGGCCTGAGGCAGGCTCAGCAGCCGGTTGCGTGTGGAGAGGTCCAGCAGCGCCTGGCGGCTTTTTTCGAGCTGGCGGGTGATGAGGGCGGAATTCGAGTCTGCGTGCATGGGGCATCAAAAAGCACAGTGAGCTGGCACTTTAGCGCGCTCCCTGGTGCTGATGATGCTGATTGGCAATGTGCGCACTGCGGTTCCGTACCCGTTTTACAAATTGATCACAGTTTCCAGCCGAACTCGAGCGCAATGAAAGCCGAGCATTGGCCGCAGGTCTTGGGTGCAGCGCGGACCGTAACGCTGTAGCGCTCACCCTGCCAGCGCACCAGGGCTCCGGCGGCCGCCATGACGGGGCTTGTGTAGTTGGTGCGCAAACCGGCATAAACGCCAGAGTGCAGATTGCCAAAAGTCAGCGGCGTGTACTCGCCTATGGCGTAGGTACTCCAGCGGTCGATGCTGTTGCGATAGAAGCCGGCCTGCACGGAGAAATTGCTGGAAAACTCTCGTCTGATGCCCAGGCCCAGGTTTTCCTCGTTCCATGTTTTGCCATGTTTCCGTTCGCTGAAATGGTGGCTGACCGTGTGCAGATTGATATGCCATGCGCCCGCTGCCTGGCTGACCTGGGCAGACTGATTGACCTCGACGGGCTGAGTGGTCTCGACAGACTGATCGGCTTCGTCGGCCTGGACTGCGGAGCAGGCAATGACGATGGTCAACCCTGCCAGTGCTTTCAACGATTTCATTGCCGTTCCCCCCGCATCGCTTCACAGGCGCATGCAGACAGGTCAGTGACATCCTTGGCTCGCGTTCGCAGTGCTGCCAAGGGACCTGGCTTACCGATTTCTATTTAAAAAAATCATGTAAACCATGTTTCCTAATGTCTATGACTATCGATGTGGCTGATGTAAGAATAGTTCTTATCTATCAGTGATTGAACTTCAATTGGACTTATGAGGATTTGGAGATTTCTCTGTCAAAGAATCGGCAGGAAGAGGGAGCGGCTGCGTCCGGCCAGGTTGAAGGCGGTCTCTGTCAGACGCACAAAAGGCCGCAGAGGCGGCCTTTTTGATGAGCTGAGGCGAGGGAGTTCTCGGCCTTGCGCGGCAGCTTAATCGGCTGGCTGCTGCTTTGCGGCCGCAGCAGCAGCGCGCAGCTTGTCCTTCTTGCTGGGTCTGCGGCCCTTGATGCCGCCGTTGCCGTCCTGCGCGACCGGCGGTGGCGGTACGGCTTCGGTAGGCTCGAAGCCCTGGATTTGCTCCAGATCGATTTCCAGCTGATTGCGCTTGCAGATCAGTTTCCAGTGTGCGGTGTCGGCGGGGCTTACAAAAGTGATGGCGCAACCGGCATGCCCTGCACGGCCCGTGCGGCCAATTCTATGAATATAGTCGGCGGGCGAGCGGGGCAGGTCGTAGTTGATGACCGTGGGCAGCTGTGCGATATCGATGCCGCGCGCGGCCAGGTCGGTGGTGATGAGTAGTTGCCAGCGCTTGGCCTTGAACTGGTCGAGCACGTCCTTGCGCGCACCCTGGCTCATATCGCCGTGGAAGGTGGTGGCGTAGATGCCCGCCTTGTAGAGCTTGTCGGCCAGCATTTCGGCGGTGTGGCGCTTGGCGACAAAGACCAGGGCTCGTTCCCATTCGGGCTGGTTCTCGCCTTGCTTGACGAGATGGCGCAGCAACTGGGTGCGGCGGGGCCCGTCCACGGCAATGGCGCGCTGGCTGATGTTCTCGGGGCTGGCCGAATGCTCGGCGGCCTGGTCGGCATCGACCTGCACCCGAACGGGGTCGTGCAGCAGGCGGGTGGCCAGCGCCTCCACGTTCTGCGGGAAGGTGGCCGAAAACAGCAGGGTCTGCCGTTTGCCGGGCAGCAGGGCCAGCACGCGGTTGAGTTCTTCGGCAAAGCCCTGGTCCAGCAGGCGATCCGCCTCGTCCAGAACCAGATGCTGCACCGCGTTCAGGCGCACGGCATTGTGCTCCACCAGATCCAGCAGGCGGCCCGGCGTGGCGACCAGAAAGTCGGCGCTGCCACGCAGCTGCATCATCTGCGGGTTGATGGAGACACCGCCATAGACCACGCGGCTGCGTGGTTGCTCACGCAACTGGCGCGTGATGTCGCTCAGGCTTTCGTGAACCTGGAGGGCCAGCTCGCGCGTGGGCACCAGAATCAGGGTGGCCAGAGGCCGCACAAAGCCGGTGTGGCTGCGCTTTTGCGCCAGCCAGGCCTGCAGCAGGGGCAGCAGATAGGCCATGGTCTTGCCCGAGCCCGTGGGCGCGCAGGCCCAGAGATCGCGTCCGGCCAGCACGGCGGGGATGGCCTCGGTCTGAATCGGCGTCGCGTCGCGCAGACCCAGATCGAGTGTGGCATCCAGAAGCTCGGCGCGCAGGCCTAGGGGGGCAAAAGACATAGAAGAATCAATAGCGGTGTGCAGGAGGCGCATTGTGCGGGAATTGCCGCGTCGCAGCGAGGCGCAGGGACAAGCGCGGCGCAGGCTACATTCGCAGGATTACAACCCGCAAGGAGCATCAGCCATGAGTCAGATCACGCATCAAGCCATTGTCATGACGGAATACGGAGGCCCCGAGGTTCTGCAGATCGCCTCGGTCGCTTCGCTGCCGCTGACGGCTGGACAGGTGCGCGTGCGACACACGCGCATTGGCGTGAACTTTCACGATATCTATGTGCGCTCCGGGCTTTACAAGACGCTGGCGCTGCCGGGCACGCCCGGCATCGAAGCCGTGGGAGTGGTGGCCGAAGTGGGAGAGGGCGTGACTCGCTTCAGACCCGGCGACCGGGTCTGCTATGTCTCTGCCGCCTATTCCATCTACGCCGTCGAGCGCGTGATTGCGGGCGACGAGCTGATTGCCGTGCCCGATGACCTCAGCGACGCACTGGTCGCATCCAGCCTGCTGCGCGGGCTGACGGCCGATGTGCTGCTGCATCGGGTGGCCAGGGTAGGCCAGGGATCGCGGATCCTGGTCCAGGCTGCCGGTGGCGGCATGGGGCAGATTCTGAGCCAGTGGGCAACGCAACTGGGGGCCATGGTGATCGGCACGGCGGGCAGCGATGCCACGGCAAAAAAGGCCGACCAGGCCGGCTGCGTGGAGGTGATCCGCTATCGCGGTGCGGGCGCTCAGGATGTGGCTGTGCGTGTGCAGCAGTTGACCGGCGGCGAAGGCGTGGATGTGACTTATGACGGCGTGGGCAAGGACAGTTTCGATGCCTCGCTGGCCAGTCTGGGCATCGGCGGCCAGCTGGTGATGTACGGGCAGTCTTCCGGTCCGGTGCCGCCGCTGGAGATTGCGCGTTTGGCCGCGAAGTCGAACAGCGTGTGCCGGCCCATGGTGTTTCACTTCGTCAAAAAGCCCAGAGAGCGCGATGCCATGGCCGCGCGCCTGTTCGAGGCGCTGCGCAAAAAGCATTTCCGTATGGGCGAGCCGCAGGAGTTTGCGCTGGCCGATGCCGCGCTGGCCCACCGGCAACTGGAGGCGCATGGCGCCCAGCAGCCGATTTTGCTCGTGCCCTGACGGGAGTGGTCTGCGGTGCGGTCTTATTGCGCGCCAGCCTGGGGGCGTGGCAGATAGACCTCGCGCCACAGGCTGACTTTTTCGTGTTCGTCAAAACGCATGAGCAGCATGGCGACAAAGTGCTGGGCGCTGCCATCGGCCTTGGTGATGCAGACATCCATGGAAAAGACCACGGAGTCTTCGTCGGCCGTGGTGTGCCGGATGTCGTAGCGAATGCCTTCCATGTCCTGCTTCATGCCTGCGAGAAACTCGCGATAGCTCTCGAGGTCCGCTGCATAGTGGCGGCCGTTGGGCTCGACCACGAATTGCTCGGCAAAGCATTCGGCCACCTGCTCGCGGCTCAGCGTGGTGTGACGGTTCAGGTGGCGCTGGTTCCAGTCGAGCACGGCATGGGCCAGCTCCAGATTGCGTTGTCGTTTTGCGTGCATGAAGACCAGTATAGAAGAGCCGATTCCGGGTTCGCTCCGCATTTCTGATGTGGACTGACTCATAAATTTCTATAGCGGCTAGCGCTTTGTATCAATGGATACTGAGATGATTCACACTTGAAATCGACCTGTGTCTTGCGTAGCCAGCTATGGTTTTACGAAAGCTGAGATCGGGGGCACGTAAAAAAGCCCGCGGACTTTGCAGTCTGCGGGCTTTTTGCCACCCTGAGACCCGGAAATCCGGGCCTGGGTGTGCCGATCAACGCTGAGCGATAGGCTTGACGTCGCGCGACACGGAGCCGGTGAACAACTGGCGGGGACGGCCGATCTTGTACTCGGGGTCGGCCATTTGTTCGTTGAGCTGAGCGATCCAGCCCACGGTACGGGCCAGAGCGAAGATGCCGGTGAACAGGTTGACGGGGATGCCGATGGCGCGCTGCACGATGCCGGAGTAGAAGTCCACGTTGGGGTAGAGCTTGCGCTGGACGAAGTAGTCGTCTTCCAGGGCAATCTTTTCCAGCTTCTTGGCCAGGGCGAACAGGGGATCGTTTTCCAGACCCAGTTCGGCCAGGATTTCGTTGCAGGTTTCCTGCATCAGCTTGGCGCGGGGGTCGTAGTTCTTGTAGACGCGGTGGCCAAAGCCCATCAGCTTCACGCCGCTGGTCTTGTCCTTGACCTGTTCCATGAACTCGCCGACCTTTTCGATGCCGCCATTGGCCTGGATGCCTTCCAGCATGTTCAGGCAGGCTTCGTTGGCGCCGCCGTGGGCAGGGCCCCACAGACAGGCCACGCCAGCGGAGATGGCCGCGAAGGGGTTGGTGCCCGAAGAGCCGCACAGACGCACGGTGGAGGTCGAGGCATTTTGCTCGTGGTCGGCGTGCAGGATGAAGATGCGGTCCAGAGCGCGCTCAACCACGGGGTTGACCTTGTACTCTTCGCAAGGGTTGCCGAACATCATGCGCATGAAGTTGCCGGCATACGACAGGTCGTTCTTGGGGTACATGTAGGGCTGGCCCATACCGTACTTGTATGCCATGGCGACCAGCGTAGGCATCTTGGCGATCAGGCGGATCGCAGCGATGTTGCGGTGCTCTGGGTTGGTGATGTCGGTGCTGTCGTGGTAGAAGGCCGACATGCCGCCCACCAGACCGGTCAGCACGGCCATGGGGTGAGCGTCACGACGGAAGCCGCGCAGGAAGAACTGCATCTGCTCGTTGACCATGGTGTGCTTGGTCACCAGCTCTTCGAAGTTGGCCTTTTCCTTCTCGTTGGGCAGTTCCCCGTACAGCAGCAGGTAGCAGGTTTCCAGGAAGTTGCAGTTCTTGGCCAGTTGTTCGATGGGGTAGCCGCGGTACAGCAGCTCGCCCTTGTCGCCATCGATGTAGGTGATGGCGGATTGGCAGGCGGCAGTAGAGAGGAAGCCCGGGTCATACGTGAACATGCCAGTCTGGGCATAGAGCTTGCGGATGTCGATCACATCCGGGCCGATATTGCCCTGGTACACCGGCATTTCCACACTGGGAGCGCCATTGCTGAAAGACAGCGTTGCTTTGTTGTCAGCGAGTTTCATTTCCAAACTTCCTTCTCTAGTTTGCCTAGCCTACTGGGGACAGTTACCGGGCTGGCGCTTGCGCACCATCTCCAGCACTTCCCTGACTTCTTGGGTATCGAGTTGTCCTTCAGGTTCCTTGCGACGCAAGAAAAGATCCATCAGGTCGTTGTCTGCCAGATCCATCAAGGCAGACAGGCCAGTCGCGTGTCTCCGCGTGAGCTGGCTTCCGTAGGTGGCGAAGAACTGCTCGATGAACAGATCGTTCTCAACCAGACCACGGCGGCTGCGCCACCTCAGCAGGTCGCGCTCACGTTCGTCGAGCAGAGTATTCGTCATCAGCATCAGACGGTTCGACGAACCATCAGCTCCTTGATCTTGCCAATGGCTGCTGTGGGGTTCAGGTGCTTGGGGCACACGTCCACGCAGTTCATGATGGTGTGGCAGCGGAAGAGGCGGTAAGGATCTTCCAGATTGTCAAGGCGCTCGCCCGTGGCTGTGTCGCGGCTGTCCGCGATGAAGCGGTAAGCCTGCAGCAGACCGGCCGGGCCCACGAACTTGTCGGGGTTCCACCAGAACGAGGGGCAGCTGGTGGAGCAGCTGGCGCACAGAATGCACTCGTACAGGCCGTTGAGCTCTTCGCGCTCTTCGGGCGACTGCAGGCGCTCCTTGCTGGGCGATGCGTAGACATCGCTTTGCAGGTAGGGCTTGATCGAGTGGTACTGCTTGAAGAACTGGGTCATGTCCACGATCAGATCGCGGATGACGGGCAGGCCGGGCAGGGGCTTGAGAACGATGTCGCCCTTGAGGGTGTTCATGTTCGTCAGGCAGGCCAGACCGTTCTTGCCGTTGATGTTCATGGCGTCGGAGCCGCACACGCCTTCACGGCAGGAGCGACGGAAGGCAATGGAGGGGTCCATGGCCTTGAGTTTGACCAGGGCGTCCAGCAGCATGCGCTCGTGACCGTCCAGCTCCACTTGCACTGTTTGCATGTAGGGCTTGGCGTCTTTATCCGGATCGTAGCGGTAGATTTTGAATGTGCGCTTCATCTTGATCTTCTCTCGTGGGCTGCTGAATTAGAACGTGCGGACCTTGGGAGGAACGCTGGCAACGGTCAGGGGCTTGAGGTTCACAGGCTTGTAGGTCAGGCTGTTGGTCGCGCTGTCCCACAGTGTGTGCTTGAGCCATTCCTTGTCGTTGCGGCCCAGGGGGAATTCGGCGTGGTCGGCAGGGTGCTCGTAGTCGTACACGGTGTGTGCGCCACGGCATTCCTTGCGGGCTGCGGCCGAGGTCATGGTGGCTTGTGCCACTTCGATCAGGTTGTCCACTTCCAGGGCTTCCATGCGAGCGGTGTTCCACACCATGGACTTGTCCTTCAGGGTCACGGAGCCGACCTTCTCGCGGATCGCGTTGATCTTTTCCACGCCTTCGTCCATGCTCTTTTGCGTGCGGAACACGCCAGCATGAGTCTGCATGGATTGACGGATCTCGCCGGCGACGTCCTGGGCGTAAGTGCCGTCCTTGGAGTCTTGCAGCTGGTTGAGGCGGGCCAGGGTGCGGTCAGCGCCGTCGGCAGGCACTTCGTGGTGAGCGCCGAAGCCGTTGACGAATTCCACGATGTGCTTGCCGGCAGACTTGCCGAAGACCAGCAGGTCCAGCAGCGAGTTGGTGCCCAGGCGGTTGGCACCGTGCACGGACACGCACGAGCATTCGCCCACGGCGTAGAGGCCGTTGACCACATTGTTCTGCTGACCGTCCCAGACCACGACCTGACCGTTGATGTTGGTCGGGATGCCGCCCATCTGGTAGTGGATGGTGGGAACCACGGGAATGGGTTCCTTGGTGATGTCCACGTTGGCGAAGTTGTGGCCGATTTCTTCCACGGAAGGCAGACGCTTGCGGATGGTTTCTGCACCCAGGTGGTCCAGCTTCATCAGGATGTAGTCCTTGTTGGGACCGCAGCCGCGACCTTCCTTGATTTCCTGGTCCATCGAACGCGACACGAAGTCACGCGGTGCCAGATCCTTCAGCGTGGGAGCGTAGCGCTCCATGAAGCGCTCGCCTTCGCTATTCAAGAGAATAGCGCCTTCGCCGCGGCAGCCTTCGGTCAGCAGCACGCCGGCACCGGCCACGCCGGTGGGGTGGAACTGCCAGAACTCCATGTCCTGCAGAGGAATGCCGGCGCGGGCAGCCATGCCCAGGCCGTCACCGGTGTTGATGAAGGCATTGGTCGAAGCCTGGAAGATGCGACCGGCACCGCCGGTGGCCAGCAGCACGGCCTTGGCGTGCAGCTCGTACAGATCGCCGGTTTCCAGTTCCAGTGCGGTCACGCCGACCACATCGCCCTGGGTGTTGCGGATCAGGTCCAGCGCCATCCACTCCACGAAGAAGTTGGTCTTGGACTTGACGTTCTGCTGGTACAGCGTGTGCAGCATGGCGTGACCGGTGCGGTCAGCGGCAGCGCAGGCGCGTTGCACGGGCTTTTCGCCGTAGTTGGCGGTGTGGCCGCCGAAGGGGCGCTGGTAGATGGTGCCGTCGGCATTGCGGTCGAAAGGCATGCCGAAGTGCTCGAGCTCGATCACCACGTTCGGCGCTTCACGGCACATGAACTCGATGGCGTCCTGGTCGCCCAGCCAGTCGGAGCCCTTGATGGTGTCGTAGAAGTGATAGTGCCAGTTGTCTTCGCTCATATTGCCCAGCGAAGCGGACACGCCGCCCTGAGCGGCCACAGTGTGCGAGCGAGTGGGGAAAACCTTGGACAGCGAGGCGACGGACAGACCGGCGCGCGACAGTTCCAGCGCAGCGCGCAGGCCGGAGCCGCCGGCACCGACGATCACGACGTCAAACTTGCGCTTGGTGATATTTGCTTTGGAGTAGCTCATTCTTAACCTTCAATCGTGGAGACTGTGTCTCAATCAGAGACGCCACAGAACCTGGATGCCCCAGCCGATGCAGCCGACCAGCCAGACAATGGTGACCACTTGCAGTGCAAGGCGCAGGCCCACGGGCTTGACGTAGTCCATCCAGATGTCACGCACGCCGATCCAGGCATGCCAGCCCAGAGCCACGAAGAGGGCCAGGGTCAGAAACTTCATCCACTGGGGAGCAAAAATGCCGGCCCACTGCTCGTAGCCCACGGGGCCGCCGACCGTCAGAAAGCGCACCAGCAGCACAACGGTGTACAGCGCCATCAGGACGGCGGTAGAGCGTTGAGCCAGAAAGTCGCGGGTGCCATAGTGCGCACCGACAACGGTGCGCTTGGAGCCGTAATTCACGGACATGGTTGTTTCCTTATCGTGAGGTGTTATTGACTGGGCGCTGATCAGTACAGGCCGAACAGCTTGGCGCCAAGCACCACGGTCAGGGCAACGCTGATGCACAGAACGACGGCGGCGGTGGACTTGCCGGTCTGCTTGTTCACGGCGTGGTGGTTCACGTCCATCACCAGATGGCGGACACCTGCGCAGAAGTGGTGCAGATAGGCCCAGATCAGTGCCAGGCAGACGAGCTTGGCAAACCAGCCAAAGGGACCTGCGAATACCGACGTGAAGGAATCAAACGAAATTTCCGACGAGATCGAGTTGTCGAACATCCAGATGATGAACGGCAGCAGGATCGCCATCAGCAGGCCGCTGACGCGGTGCAGAATGGACACAATGCCTGCCAGGGGCAGGCGATAGGTCGGTAGGTCCGAGAAGAAGTTGATATTGCGGAACTCTGGCCGCTGTTTTGCTTTTTGCTCTGTCATGGCAGGGTACTTTCGTGGATGTAACTGCGTTGTAATCGCTAGTGCGAAGCGACACAAAATTCTATTGCAATGCAGCAGAATCCGTTAGCCGAATTTGCATAGCAGATGATTGGGCTCTGTTGCAATCAACGCTTTTACGGGGGGATTCAGTTCAATGCATTGCGGTAATGATGGGTGTCGGTGCGGTACAGGCCGCGTCGTAACTCCATGGGAACATCGTTGTATGTGTAAGCAGTTCGCTCCACGCTGAGCAGCGGCGTGGTGCTGGGAATGTTCAGCAACTGGGCTTGCTCGGCATCCGGCAGAACGGCGCGAATTTTCTCGTCTGCCCGCACCATGCGCACGCCATAGTCGAGTTCGAACATGGCGTAAGTCGGGCCCTGGTAGTTGGACATCTGTTCGGCAGTCAGCCCCTTGAAGGCGTTGCCAGGCAGCCAGATGTCCTCCAAAATAGTCGGGATTGCGGCAAAGGACAGGGTGCGGCGCACATGCATCACGGCGTCGCCGGTGCGCAGGGCCAGGGCGCGGGCCACTTCGGCAGGCGCGCGCAGGCGGCGGCACTCGAGGATGTGGCGCTCTGCGCGGCCTTCGCCCTGCAGGTCGCCAGCATCGGGGCGCAGATTCAGAAAGCGGTACTGCACCTGCTGGGCAGCGTGAGTGGCCACAAACGTGCCTTTGCCCTGGCGGCGCATGACCAGGTTTTCGGCAGCCAGCTCATCGATTGCCTTGCGCACCGTGCCCTGGCTGACCTTGAAGCGGGCTGCCAGCTCCATTTCACTGGGGATCAGTTCTCCGGGGCGCCATTCGCCAGCTTCCAGACTTTGCAGGATCAGGCCCTTGATCTGCTGGTACAGAGGGCTGAAGGCTGGGGTGGAGACGCCGGCACCACCGCTATGGCTGGCGTTGTTGTCCGGGGCTGTGTTGTGGGGGCTGGGCATAGTTGGTTTTGAAGGTATCGCCTCCGCGATGCGATGCACAAAAAACAGTCGATTTGACTCTGGTCGCTAAGTGAAGATCATATCTTATATAAGACATAAGACAAATTGACCGGGCTTTGATTTCGGCAGTACACTTGCCGCATGTTTGCGGAGCTTGCGCTACTGGTGGTTACGCTGGTGCAACCTGGCGCCCATAACATCTCACTTTTTTCCAATCTTGGAGTTTCACCATGAGCAAGAAGCCCGTCCGTGTCGCCGTTACCGGCGCAGCTGGCCAAATCGGTTACGCCCTGTTGTTCCGCATCGCCTCCGGCGAAATGCTGGGTAAAGATCAGCCCGTTATTCTGCAACTGCTGGAAATCCCCGACGAAAAGGCTCAAAACGCTCTGAAGGGCGTGATCATGGAGCTGGAAGACTGCGCCTTCCCCCTGCTGGCCGGCATCGAAGCCCACGCCGACCCCATGACCGCCTTCAAGGACACCGACTACGCTCTGCTGGTGGGCGCCCGTCCTCGTGGCCCCGGCATGGAACGTGCTGACCTGCTAGCTGCCAACGCCCAGATCTTCACCGCCCAGGGCAAGGCTCTGAATGCCGTGGCTTCGCGCAATGTCAAGGTTCTGGTGGTCGGCAACCCCGCCAACACCAACGCCTACATCGCCATGAAGTCGGCTCCCGATCTGCCCGCGAAGAACTTCACCGCCATGCTGCGCCTGGACCACAACCGCGCTGCTTCCCAGCTGGCTGCCAAGGGCGGCTTCAAGGTCGGCGACATCAAGAAGCTGACCGTGTGGGGCAACCACTCGCCCACCATGTACGCCGACTACCGCTTCGCCACCGTGGACGGCAAGTCCGTGAAGGAAGCCATCAACGACCAGGAATGGAATGCCAACGTGTTCCTGCCCACCGTGGGCAAGCGCGGCGCCGCCATCATCGCTGCTCGCGGTCTGTCGTCGGCTGCTTCCGCTGCCAACGCTGCCATCGATCACATGCGTGACTGGGCCCTGGGCTCCAACGGCGAATGGGTCACCATGGGCGTGCCTTCCAACGGCGAGTACGGCATCCCCGCCGGTATCGTGTTCGGTTTCCCCGTGACCACCACGGCTGACGGCGAATACAAGATCGTCGAAGGTCTGGAAATCGATGCCTTCTCGCAAGAGTGCATCAACAAGACTCTGGCTGAGCTGCAAGGCGAGCAAGACGGCGTCAAGCACCTGCTGTAATCAGCGCAAAACCTATGCAAGACTGGAACCCCGCGCTGTATCTGCGCTTTGCCAATGAGCGCACGCGCCCTGCGGCAGAACTGCTGGCAAGAGTACCTTCCAGCTTGCATTCACCCGCTCGCAGCCTCCGCATCGTGGATCTGGGCTGCGGGCCGGGCAACTCCACCGAACTTCTGGTGGAGCGTTTTCCCGGCGCCGATGTGGTCGGTGTCGACAATTCCGAAGCCATGCTGGAGACTGCGCGTAGGCAGTTGCCGCAGGCCAGGTTCGAGGCCGGTGATATTGCCTCCTGGGCACCTGCTGAAGGTGAACCAGCACCTGATTTGATCTATGCGAATGCCTCCATCCAGTGGGTGGGCGAGCATGAGAGCCTGATTCCCCGTCTGTTTTCCTTGCTGGCGCCCGGTGGCGTGCTGGCCGTGCAGATGCCTGACAACCGTCAGGAACCCTCGCACCGAAACATGCGCGAAGTCGCCCAACTGCCCCGGTTTGCGGCGCATATCGGGGACGCGAGCAAGGTGCGTACCGAAATTTTGCCCATAGGGGTGTATTACGACCTGCTGGCAGCGCCTCAGCCGGCGGCTCCCGCCAATGAGGCTGCGAGCGTCGATGTGTGGCACACCGTCTATCAGCATCCCATGGACTCGGCCGCAGCGATTGTGCAGTGGCTCAGCAGCACGGGCCTCAAGCCTTTCGTGGAAGGTTTGCCCCGGGAGCTGCAAGCCGAGTATCTGACCGAGTATCAAAGCCGCATCGATGCGGCGTATCCGGAGCGAGCCGACGGCAAGCGTCTGCTGGCTTTTCCCCGACTTTTCATGGTGGCTCAGCGCAAGTCATGACGAAAGAACTGGTTCATCCCGCCACCGTGCTGCTCGATGCTCAGGGTGGCGCTCAGCGTCTGCCCGTCTGCGATCACTACAGCGGCGTGGAAGCGCGCATGCGCAAAAGCCTGCAGCTGCAGGCAGAGATGATGCAGGAGTTCGGCACCTGCGTGTTCGACGTGACGCTGGACTGCGAGGATGGCGCTCCTGTCGGCCAGGAGGCCGAGCACGCGCGTCTGGTGGTCGAGCTGGCGAATGGAGCGGCTCAAGGCGCGCGCGTGGCGGCCCGGGTGCATGCGGTGGAGCATGCTCATTTCCAGGCAGACATGGACATCATTGCCGGCGGCGCGGCAGACAAGCTCTGCCACATCATGATTCCCAAGGTGGAGTCGGTGGATGACGTCATCAAGGCCGAAGCAGCCCTGCAGCGTGCGACAGACAAGCGTGTGCCGCTACATGTCTTGATTGAGTCTCCTGCTGCCGTGCAGCAGGCCTTCGACATTGCCGCGCACCCGGCCGTGCAAAGCATCTCCTTCGGGCTGATGGATTTTGTCTCGGCCCATGGCGGCGCCATCCCGGCTTCCGCCATGACGGCACAGGGCCAGTTCGAGCATCCCTTGGTCGTTCGTGCCAAGCTCGAGATCGCGGCAGCCTGCCATGCCCACGGCAAGGTGCCCTCGCACTGCGTGGTCACGGAATTCAAGAATCCTGAAGCTTTGCAGGCTTGCGCGCAAAAAGCCTCGCGTGAGCTTGGCTACACACGCATGTGGAGCATCCATCCTGACCAGATTCGCCCGATTCTGCGTGCATTTGCGCCAGCAGAGGACGAAGTTCTACAGGCGGCACAAATACTTACCTCTGCAGCGGTGCAGAATTGGGCGCCCATCAGTTTTGGTGGTGTACTACACGACCGCGCGAGCTACCGCTATTTTTGGCAGTTGCTGGAGCGCGCTCACCAGACGGGGCAGGTCTTGCCGGTTGAAGTTCAACCCTGGTTTGCCCCGGCCTCAATCCGTTGAACTCATAACAAGTCTGCAGGAGCTAATTCCTATGAAGACCCTGATCGCCACTTTGATGATTGCCGCTCCCCTGGTCGCAATCAGCCACTCTGCCGTGGCAGAAACCGCTCCCAAGGCCAAGGCGGCCGCCGCCAAGAAGGCTCCCGCCGCCAAGAAGGCCACCACTACTTCCAAGAAGGGCAAGGCTGCCGCTGCCGTAGCTGCAGGTGGCGCGGGTGCTGCCGCCGTCGTGGCCGCCGGCCCGGCTTCCGCCGCACTGGGCACGGAAGAGCTGGCCGTGGCCGAGCGCGTGCACAAAGGCCGCATTGCCTGCGAGCTGGGCGCCTATGTGAACGTGAACGCCGACGCAGCCAACCCCGGTTACTTCATCGTGGACGGCCGTGGCTTCAAGTACCACATGTCTCCCGTCAAGACTTCCACCGGCACCGTGCGCCTGGAAGACAAGGCAGCTGGCGCCGTGTGGCTGCAGATCGCCAACAAGTCCATGCTGATGAACCAGAAGGCCGGCCAGCGTCTGGCGGATGAGTGCATGAGCCCCGAGCAGCAGCAAGTGGCCGAAGCCATCCGCAAGAACCCACCTCCCAGCCTGCTGGACAGCAAATAAGTCTGGCGAGGCTGAGGACTGGCGTATCGCACATGCGCCAGTCCTGTAATTCGCGCTCCACGCGCAGCCTTTTTCAAAAAACCATTGGAGAGAACCCATGTTGAAAGCCTACCGTGACCATGTGGCAGAACGCGCCGCACTGGGCATCCCCCCGCTGCCTCTGGATGCCAAGCAGGTCGCAGACCTGATCGAGCTGATCAAGAATCCACCCGCCGGTGAAGACGCATTCCTGATGGATCTGCTGACCCATCGCGTGCCGCCCGGTGTGGATGATGCAGCCAAGGTCAAGGCTTCCTTCCTGGCTGCCGTGGCTCACGGCGACCTGAAGGTGGGTCTCATCTCCAAGGCCAAGGCCACCGAGCTGCTGGGCACCATGGTGGGTGGCTACAACGTTCACCCTCTGATCGAGCTGCTGGACGATGCCGAAGTGGCTGGCGTGGCTGCCGACGCGCTGAAGAAGACATTGCTGATGTTCGACTTCTTCAACGACGTGGCCGACAAGGCCAAGGCCGGCAATGCCAAGGCCAAGGAAGTGATGCAAAGCTGGGCCGATGCCGAGTGGTTCACTTCGCGTCCCAAGGTCGAGGAAAAGATCACCGTCACCGTCTTCAAGGTGCCCGGCGAGACCAATACCGACGACCTGTCGCCCGCTCCCGATGCCTGGAGCCGTCCCGACATTCCTCTGCACTACCTGGCCATGCTCAAGAACACGCGTCCCGACGCGGCGTTCAAGCCCGAAGAAGACGGCAAGCGCGGTCCCATGCAGTTCATCGAAGACCTGAAGAAGAAGGGCCACCTGGTTGCCTACGTGGGTGACGTGGTCGGTACCGGTTCTTCGCGCAAGTCCGCCACCAACTCCATCATCTGGGGCACGGGCGTGGACATTCCCTTTGTTCCCAACAAGCGCTTTGGTGGCGTGACGCTGGGCGGCAAGATCGCTCCCATCTTCTTCAACACGCAAGAAGACTCCGGCGCCCTGCCCATTGAAGTCGATGTTTCCAAGCTGGAAATGGGCGACGTGATCGACGTGCTGCCCTACGCCGGCAAGATCGTCAAGAACGGCGAAACCGTGGCTGACTTCCAGCTCAAGTCCGACGTGCTGCTGGACGAAGTGCAAGCCGGTGGCCGTATCAACCTGATCATCGGCCGTTCGCTGACCGCCAAGGCTCGCGAAGCCCTGGGTCTGCCCGCATCCACCGAGTTCCGTCTGCCCCAGGCTCCTGCCGCTTCCACGGCTGGCTTCACACTGGCCCAGAAGATGGTCGGCCGCGCCTGCGGTCTGCCCGAAGGTCAGGGCGTGCGCCCCGGTACCTACTGCGAGCCTCGCATGACCACCGTGGGTTCGCAGGACACCACCGGCCCCATGACCCGCGACGAACTCAAGGATCTGGCCTGCCTGGGCTTCTCCGCCGATATGGTGATGCAGTCCTTCTGCCACACAGCGGCTTACCCCAAGCCCGTGGACGTGAAGACTCACCGCGAACTGCCCAACTTCATCAGCAACCGCGGCGGCGTGGCCCTGCGTCCTGGTGACGGCGTGATCCACAGCTGGCTCAACCGCCTGCTGCTGCCCGACACCGTGGGTACCGGTGGCGACTCGCACACCCGTTTCCCCATCGGCATCTCCTTCCCCGCAGGCTCCGGTCTGGTGGCCTTCGGCGCCGCTACCGGCGTGATGCCTCTGGACATGCCCGAATCCGTGCTGGTGCGCTTCAAGGGCGAAATGCAGCCCGGCGTGACCCTGCGCGATCTGGTGCATGCGATTCCTCTGTACGCCATCAAGCAAGGTCTGCTGACGGTTGCCAAGGCCGGCAAGATCAACGAGTTCTCGGGTCGCATCCTGGAAATCGAAGGTCTGCCAGATCTGAAGGTTGAACAAGCGTTTGAGCTGTCCGACGCTTCTGCCGAGCGCTCTGCCGCCGGTTGCACGATCAAGCTGAACCCCGAGCCGATCAAGGAATACCTGACATCGAACATCGTTCTGATGAAGAACATGATCGCTGACGGTTACGCCGACGCCAAGACTCTGCAGCGCCGTATCGAAAAGGTCGAAGCTTGGCTGGCCAAGCCAGACCTGCTGGAAGCCGACAAGAACGCTGAGTACGCTCACGTCATCGAAATCGACATGTCCGACATCAAGGAACCCATCGTTTGCTGCCCGAACGATCCTGATGATGCCAAGACCCTGTCTGACGTGGCCGGTGCCAAGATCGACGAAGCCTTCATCGGTTCCTGCATGACCAACATCGGTCACTTCCGCGCCGCAGCCAAGCTGCTGGGTGGCCAGCGCGACATCCCCGTCAAGCTGTGGGTGGCTCCTCCCACCAAGATGGACCAGGACGAGCTGATCAAGGAAGGTCACTACTCTGCCTTCGGCACTGCCGGTGCACGTACCGAAATGCCCGGCTGCTCGCTGTGCATGGGTAACCAGGCCCAGGTGCGCGAAGGTGCGACCGTGATCTCCACCTCGACCCGCAACTTCCCCAACCGTCTGGGCAAGAACACCAACGTGTATCTGGGCTCGGCCGAGCTGGCAGCCATCGCTTCGCGTCTGGGCTACCTGCCTTCCAAGGAAGAGTACCTGAAGGAAATGGGCGTGATCGATGCCGACAAGGCCTCCGTCTACCGCTATATGAACTTCAACGAAATCGCCGAGTACGCTGAAGTGGCCGCCAAGATCTAAGCGTCTAGGTACCAGAAATCAAGGCCTTCAAGGGTCATGCTAAGAAGCCCGCAGGATGCAAGTCCTGCGGGCTTCTTTCTTGCGAGCGGTGAGACGGTCGTTGGGCTTCATGCGCCGTGTGGCTTCCTCGCAGCAGATGAAGGTACCGAGCAGGTTGACATCGACCACGGTGCGAAAGTCCTCGTCGGTGATATCGAGGAAGGAGCGCATGGGGCCGATGTTCGCAGCAGCACCAAGACGCCGATCCGCGCCTCGGCGGAAAGTGAATCCATGATGGCCGCGAGGACCCGAATGTTCGCTACATAGGTGGTTGTGTTTCAGCCTTCATCCTGAATCGACTTCAATATGGCGTCAGTGTTTGGGGCGGGTGTTGTGGCACTAAAGCCGTTTTCGGGCAGCCGCAAGGCCGTGGCCGAGCCGGTGCACGAAGCTGATCCTGTGGAAGGAGGTGTCCTTGCCGGAGCTAGGTGTCTGGGCCGGGACCATGGGAGCTTCCTGCCCAGGCGATGAGGTATGAGGGGCGGCTATTGGGGCAGATATCCGCTGGCCTTGATGAGGTGGCCCCAGGTTTGTGCGTAGGCCTGCTCGCGCAGCCGCATCTGCTCGGCGTCGAGGTATTGCGGAATCAGGCCAAGGCTGGCCAGCCGCTCCTGCACGTCGGGTCTGGCGAGAATCTTCTGCATGGCTTGGGTGAATGCCGCTATGTCGCCCGCCGAGGTTCCTTGCGGTGCGTAGACCGCATAGAAGGGGCTTTCCTCGAAGCCGGAGACGCCGAGTTCCGAAAAGGTCGGGGTGCCAGGCATGCCGGGGTGTCGTTCTTTGCCGGACACCGCCAGAACGTTGATCTTGCCTGCCTTCTGCGATTCCAGCACATCGTTGAGCGACGAGATGCCGGCCAGAATCTGGTTGCCCATGATGTCGCTGAGCATGGGGGCTGCGCCCTTGTAGGGCACTGGGGTCAGGTCCAGCGCGTTCCTGCTGCCGATGGCGATGGTCATGAATTCAGGCAGCGAAGCTGGCGCAGGGATGCCCACGCTGCCTTTGCCTGCTTGCTTGTCGTGAACCCAGCGAATGTACTCGGCATAGCTTTTGACGGGCGTGCCGGCGCCAGTGAAGAGCGCGGAGACATAGATGGCTACGCCAGCCACCGGCGTGAAGTCCCTGGAGGTATTGAAGCCCGGCTGCTTCATCACCAGGGGAATGATGGAGATGGTGTGGTCATTGGTGAAGAAAAGGGTGCTTCCATCCTTGGGCGCGGCCTTGAGTGCTTGCGCTGCCACCTGGCCTCCTGCGCCTGGCCGGTTCTCCACGATCACGGACCGGTGCAGTTCTTCCCTGAGCTTGTCGGCCAGATAGCGGGCCACGACATCGGTGCCGCCGCCCGGCGAGAATCCGACGAGCAGTTTGATGGGCTTCGTCCTGTTGCCTTCGCGCGCGAGCGCGATGGGGCTGGACAGGGCAAGGGTGGCGGCAAGTGCGCTTGCAAGAAGCGCGCAGGCGGCACGTCGCATGCAGGTGTTGCGGGCAGGTGTCATGGTCGGGTTCCTCTGTGTGCGGTGAATTCATTCCAGATCGAAGATGCGGCCAGCATTCAGCCGCCCGGCGGGGTCAAGAGCGCGCTTGAGTGCGCGCATCAACTCGATTTCCTGGGGGCTCCGGCTGATGGCCAGGTATGGCTTCTTCGAGATGCCGATACCGTGTTCTCCCGAGACGGAGCCGCCCAGCCGCCCTGCGGATCGATGCACCAGGTCTTCGATCTCCTGTTTCATCTGCGGCTGGTCCGCGGGATAGCCGACGACCAGGTGCAGGTTTCCATCGCCGAGATGCCCATAGGTCTGCGTGCAGTGCAGGCCGTGCGCGCGCAGTTGCGAGTGGACGTCTTCGAGCCATGCAGGCATCGCGGTGATTGGCAGGCTGATGTCGAAGCCAGCAAACGGTGCCACTGCCGCCGCAGCTTCTCCAGAGGACTCCCGGATGCTCCAGAGGCGCTGGGCATCTTGCTGCGAGCGGGCGAGCACCGCGTCCGAGCCAGCGGCCAACTCAAGGAATTCACCCAGTGCCTCCATGAACAATTGTTCGTCGGCTTCGGCATCCTGGCCCATGGCTTCGATGAGCACCAGATTGCCGCCAGGCTCAGCAAATGGTGTTCCTCCCACGCGCAGTTCCGTCGTCACCATGTCGTAGAAGTCGCGCCACATCGCTTCGAAACTTGTTAGGCGCGCGCCCAGCCGCCTTCTGCAGTGGTTGAGCAGCTCCACCATCTGCTCGAAGCTCTGGACGCTGACGAGGGCAGTCTGGCGAGTGGTAGGCAGAGGCTGCAGAGCGAACACCAGCCGCGTGATGACGCCCAGCGTTCCCTCGCTGCCGATGAACAGGTGCTTGAGGTCGTATCCGGCGTTGTCCTTGAGTGCCTTGCCAAGATGGCTGATGACCTGCCCATCCGCAAGCACGGCTTCCAGGCCGATGATGGATTGGCGTGCCATGCCGTAGCGCAGGACCCGGTTGCCTCCCGCATTCGTCGCGGCGATGCCTCCGACGTGGCAGGAGCCCTTGCTGCCGATGTCGATGGGAAACAGCAGGCCGCGAGCGGCCGCAGCTTCCTGGGCCTCCTGCAGCTTCACGCCGGCCTGGACGGTCATGGTCTGGCTGGCTGCATCGATTTCCTCGATGGCATTCAGCCTGTCCAGCGACAGGATGATCTCTCCGGGCCGGGCCAATGCTCCATCCACGAGGCCGGTCATTCCGCCTTGCACGGCGATCGGCAGCCCCAGCGCATGCGTGGCCCGCATGGCTGCCGCAAGGTGCTCCGGCGTGCGCGGGCGCAGTACGGCAAGCGGAGCGGCGCCGCGCTTGCCACGCCAGTCGGTGCCGGCGTATGCCGGTATGGCATCTCCGATGGCCAGCAGCGACGCATCGGAGTGCGGCGCCAGCGCGGCATCCAGGGATGTCAGTCGCTGGTCTGTTCTGGCAGTGGTTGAGGAGGCGTTGCTTGCAGATGGCATGGCGGTGTTTCCTGGTGGAGGGTGTTGTCGCGGCGCTTGCGCCAGGCGTTGGCGGGCTCAGGGGGCGATGGCCGCATAGACCACCATTTCCACGCGCATGCCTGGCGCAACCAGGCCTCGCACGGCGACGCTGGAGCGGTTGGGGTAGGGTGCTTCGAAGAATTCGCGGTAGACGCGGTCGATGGCAGGCATGTCCCGCTCGTCCGTCATGTAGATCAGCACCTGGGCCACATCGCTCATCCGGCCCCCGGCCGCCGCGACGGCCCGGCGGACGTTTTCCAGCGTCAGGCGGGCCTGCTGCTCGATGGGGCCGGTGTCGAGCGTGCCGTCGCTGCGCACCGGGCCGTGCGTGGTGAACAGCAGGCCACCGGCTTTCACTGCCCAGGAGAAGGGCTGGCCGATGGAAGGCAGGCCGATATCGACTATGTGCTTCATGGTGCAGATGCCTCCAGGATGCTTGCCAGGCGCTGGTACCAGGAGGCCTGGGGTGTGCTCAAGGCGGTATGGGTGGAAAAGTGGTCCTGTCCCGCTTCGATGGAGAGCGAGCACGGAGCGCCGACCTGCGACAGCCTGTGCGCAAGCTCCTGGTTGGTGCGCTGCACACGCTCGCTGTCGTGTTCACCGTAGCTCAGGTGCATGGGCACGGTGCTGGTCGCGCTCCAGTGGACGGGGCTCATGGCCGCATCGTCGTCGGGCTTGCGCAGGACCATGGTGTAGACACGCTGCTCCAGGCTGCCGGTTTCAGGGGCCGGATGGTGCAGGTCCATGATGCCGCTGATGGGCAGGCAGGCGCGGACGACTTCGGCCGGTATGCCTGCCTTGCGGGCATCGGTCTGCCGCAGGGCGATCAGGGCCGCCAGATGGCCGCCGGCGGAGTGCCCCGCGAGATGCAGGCGATGGGCGCAGCCGCCGAAGGACGGTGCGTTGTCGAACACATGGCGCAGCGCTGCAAGCCCGTCTTCGTAGGCCGCAGGAAGCCTGTCCCGTGGCGCAAGCCGGTAGGAGGGAGCAATCAGGATGCAGCCCAGCTTCGCCACCAGCGGTGCCATGAAGCTGACGTAGCCGCGGTAGCCGTTGGTCCAGCCACCGCCATGCCAGAAGACCAGAACTGGTGCGTCCTGGGCATTTTTCGGACCGAAAACGTCGTAGCGGTGCAGCGGATGCCGGCCGTAGGGGACGCCAAGGCGCACGTCGAGTCCGTCAGTCGGCAGCTCCCGGGCCAGGGCCATGACCTGGCGCGCGTAGGCCTCGGCCTGGGGAAAGGGCAATGGCATCTGGTGATCGGGGTCTGCCAGCAGCCACTGTGCATCGGTCGGACGTCCGTTGCCCGCAAGGTGCTGAGCCTGCATGGATTCAATTTTCATTGGCGATACAGAAGGGGGCGAAGTGTTCGATGGAGTCGGCGAGCGCATGGGTGGGCTGCCATGCCAGCTCGCGCGCCGCAGCGGAGATGTCCGACGCGGCACGGCGCACATGTGCAAAGCCGGCAAAGCCGCCTTGCGGCGCGACCCGCATGTCCACCCGCAAGGCGGGGTGGCAGCGGCGCACGCCGGCCACGAAGTCCTCGAAGCCGTGCAGCCGGCCCAGGCCGATGTGGTAGATGCCCTGCGCCGGATCTTCGGCATCCAGGGCAGCGACGTTGGCATGCGCGCAGTCGCGCGCGTCGATGAATTCCTCCCCTCCCTGCCAGACGAGGTAGGGGTCGTCGATGACGGAGACCTCGCCCCGGGCGGCGGGCCCGGCCAGCGATGAGAGCACGCGCGCCGGCACCGATGTGCCGGGGCCGCTCCAGGCACTGATCACTGCGGCATAGCGCAGCGATACCGTATTCACGCCGTACAGGTCGCGGTACAGCAGCGCCAGATGTTCCGCCGCCACCTTGGTGGCCGCATAGATGGAGCCCGGGCGATGGCGGATCGATTTCAGGCTGAAGTCCTCCGGCAGGCTGTGGCCCTGGAAGTCGCCGAACACGGGGTAGCCGACGGTCGTGGAGCTGGCGATGACGACTCTCTCCAGCCGGTGCAGCCGGGCGATTTCGAGCAGGTGAGCCGTGCCCATGACATTGACTTCCACGCCCTTGACCGGGTCCTGGCGGATGGCGGTGGATAGCAGGGCCGCTGTGTGGACGATACGGCGTACGCCGTGGCTTTCGACAAGCCGGGTCAGCCGGGCGAAATCCGTGACGTCGGCGACTTCGATGCGGACCCGGGGATCGTCGACGATGGTGGCGATGGCCGCGATGGCCGGAGCCACGTCGGCCAGGAGCACGGATTCTCCGCGCTGCGCCAGCAGACGGGCCGTGTGGCAGCCGATCACGCCAGCGCCTGTAACAAGTGTTGTCATGGTGTTCCTCAGTTGGCCTGGATGCCGAACTCCTTGACGATCTGCCGGTAGCGCTGGTAGTCGTTCTGCACCACCTGGCCCAGCACGGCTGCATCGCCGCCAACGGGCGCCAGGGCAATCGTCTCCATGCGCGCTCTCACATCGGGCATCTTGAGGATCGCATCGCAGTGCTGGTTGAGCAGCCTGACCAGATCCGGCGGCATGCCCTTGGGGCCCATCAGTGCCTGCCAGGCGCCGACCTCGGCGCCCGCATAGCCCAGCTCGGCGAGCGTGGGCACCTGGGGCAGGAAGGGCGAGCGCTTCGCGTCCGCGACCGCAAGCGGCACCAGCTTGCCCGCCTTGATGTACTGGGCCACCGGCCCCAGGGTGGTGTACATCATGGGCAGTTGGCCGCCCACGAGGTCTGCCACGGCGGGAACGCTGCCGCGGTAGGGAACCTGGGTGATCTTCACGCCGGTGGCCTTGTCGAACAGCTCGCCCAGGATGTGCATGGGCGAGCCGTTGCCGGGGCTGGCATACGAGGTGATCTTGCCGGCCTTCACGCTGGCAAGCAGCTCCTTCACGGAGGACACGCCCGAAGCTGCCGTGGCCACGACGAACAGCGACTGGCTACCCAACTGCGAGATGGCGGTGAGGTCGCGCACCGGGTCGACCTGGGCGCCCGCCACGCCCTTGAGCACGTGGGGCGTGATCGTGATGGTGTTCGGCGCCAGCAGCAGGGTATAGCCGTCGGGGACTGCCTTCGAGACATAGGCGGTGCCGATGGTGCCAGCCGCGCCGGTGCGGTTCTCGACGATCACCGGCTGGCCCAGTCGGGTGCCCAGCTTTTCTCCGATCAGGCGGGCCAGTACGTCGGTGTCGCCGCCTGCGGGATAGGCAACCACCAGGGTGATGGGCTTGTGCGGGTAGAGGTCGGCCGCGTGCGATGGCGCGGTGCCAGACAGAAGGCCGAGGGCCGTGGTGCATGCGGCCGCGATGAGGGCGCGCCGGCGATGGTGGTTCATGGTGGGTGTTCCTATGGTGGTTGCAATGCCGGGGTACGAAGCTGGCCTAGAAGGCGTGCCGGATTCCGAAGTTGAAGGCGCGGGAGCCCAGACCCTGCTCCGTGGCGTTGCCCACGCGGTAGAAGCCTGTTTTTGACGTTGCGGATGCGTTGTTGTCTATCCGTGCGATCGAGGTGTAGAGCGTGGTGCGCTTCGACAGAAAGTACATGTAGCCGACGGCCCATTGGCTGGCGTCGAAATTGGCGATCGTGCGGTCGTCCTTGCGGATGTACGAGGCCATGAATTTGCCCAGCCCATAGGGCACGCTGATGCCGAGCAGCATGTCGCGTGAATCCTGGTTCACGATGCCGAAGACGGCCGAGCCCTTGTTCACCACATAGTTGAAGTGGGCCATGGCGAATCCGAAGTCATAGGTCGCGCCGAGAAAGGTCAGCCGGCCGGCCTTGCCGGTCGCATCGTTGACGCTGTGGTAGCCCAGCTTGGCATAGGCAGGGCCTGCCACATAGCCGAGGGCGCCTCCGTACTGCCGCTTGGCACTGGAGTCGCCAGCGACTTCGCCAAACCCATAGACCGCGTCGGCCATCAGGCCGCTGGATGCCTTGTAGGAATAGCGCAGCGTGTTGTCCATGCGGTTGTTGCCGCTCGCACCGCCCGCGCTGATGAGGTTGGCGGAGTCGCCCGCCAGGCCCGTGACGAATGGGTCGGTCTCGGTCTGGATCAACGCCACGGGCGTGTACTGGCGACCCAGCGCGATGGAGCCGAAGTTGCCATGGATGCCGACTGTGGCTTGGCGGCCGAATGCCAGGCCGCCCTGGGCCAAGCCGCCTGTATCGGCGAGCAGGCCCATTTCAAGCGCATAGAACGCCGACAGCCCGCCTCCCAGGTCTTCATTGCCTCTGAAACCCAGCCGGGAGCCCGAGGCGACGCCGCTGGTCAGCCTGTTGGCGCTGGCGCCATTCGGGCCGCCACTCTCGCGGACAAAGCCGAGATCGACGACTCCGTAAATCGTGGAGCTGCTTTGAGCCATACTGGGCGCGCAGGGAATCAAGGCCAGGCCGGCGGTGAGCGACGCCATGAATACGTGCGACAGCAGTGGGAGCATCGTGTTCTGCTGTGTCTTGGGTGGGGCTGGATAATGGAGATTCATATTTCATGAAATATTTTTAATTTCATGAAATTTAAGGTGTTTAATGAAATCTAATATAAGGACAAGCTCTCGTACATCTATGCAAGAAAATGCAGTAGCAGATGAAAAAAGCGACGCCGGCTCAAGGACGGAGCGCGCCTACCAGCGCCTGAGAACGGAGATTCTTCGCGGGGAGTTGGCACCTGGGCAGCGCCTGAGGGCTGCAGACCTAGATGAGCGGTTTGGCCTGGGGCTGACGCCTATCCGCGAGGCGCTCGTGCGTCTGGGTACTGAAGGGCTGGTGTTGGCGGAGTCAAACCGCGGTGCCCGGGTGCGGGGGATTTCATCGCAGGAGTTCGCAGACCTGATGAAGACCCGCCGCGACATCGAGCGCCTGTGCCTGGTCGAGTCCATTCGACGTGGCGATGCCCGATGGGAGGCCGAGGTGATAGCGTCGCTCCACATGCTGGCGCATGTGCCGCTGCCTGATCTCGGCGGCTCCGCAGCGATGTCTTCCGAGTGGGAGTCGCAGCACCGGCGCTTTCATGAGGCGCTGGTGGGCGCCTGCGGCTCCGAATGGCTGCTGCAGTTCTGGAACCAACTGGTCGATCACTCGGAGCGCTATCGCAAGATACGACTACATGGGCCGTTGGTTGCGCGCAATGTCCAGGCCGAGCACCAGGCCTTGCTCGATGCGGCATTGCGCCGCGATGCAGACGCTCTAGTCGCATTGATGGAGCAGCACTTGCTTGGTACCGAGCAGGCGGTCAATACCGCTATGGGGTGGTAGTTGTGAGACCGGCATCGTTCGCCGTGCGTGGCAGGTCAGTGAGAGAGGGTGTGCATGCCATAGCGAAGCTGATGCCTATCTCTGCAGAACTTCGAACAGATTGAGGGGGGCGTGGAAGTGGTCAAGGGGGTGGCCATCTACGCTGGCAGGGCTCTGTAAGCTTCAGGATGCGGAAGCTTGGCGCAGCCGTTGCAGCGCCCGCTGTGTCTCGGCATCTGCCGGGAAGAAGGATTCGACGGCCAGCTCCTGCAGCGTCACGTCCACGGGCGTGCCGAAGATGGTGATGGTGCTGATGAAGCTCAGTGTGCCCAGATGGGTGTGCAATTCGAAGGGCACGGCGATGGGGCTGGGCAGAGGGGAGTCCTTGTCCTCGGCGAACGGATAGGCTGCGATTTCGTCATGCAGTGCCTGCAGCTCGCTGTCTGCCGTGGCGGCGATCTGCTGCTGCAGGCGGTGCAGCAAATGGGCACGCCACTGCGCGGAGTTGGCCAGGCGTGGGCCCAGTCCCTCGGGGTGCAGGCTCAGGCGCAGCACATTCACGGGTGGCTCCAGCAGCCAGGGCGCCACGCCGTCCAGCAGCAGCGGCACGACGGCATTGGCCGCCACCAGGTTCCAGTGTCTATCCACGGCCAGGGCCGGGCTGGGCTCGTGGCCCTTGAGTACCAGCTCCACGGCCTGGCGTGCGGCCGCCAGATCGGGGTGGTCCAGGGGACGGGCCTGGTACATGGGGGCAAAGCCCGCAGCCACCAGCAATGCATTGCGCTCGCGCAGCGGCACCGACAGGCGCTCGGCCAGCCGCAACACCATCTCGCGGCTGGGCTGTGCACGGCCTGTTTCCACATAGCTCAGGTGACGCGTCGATATCTCGGCCTCCAGCGCCAGCCCCTGCTGGCTCAGCCGGCGGTGCTGGCGCCAGTGGCGCAGGTGCTCGCCGAATGGCGCGCGTGCGCCGGGCGGCATATGAGCGGCATGAAAAGAAGAGGGGGCGGTGCTGGAGTTCATGCCCGCATCGTAGTGGCAGGCCGGACAGCAGGCCATGACCTGCGAGGTTATCGACGCTGTGCGAGCGGATGGCAATCATGGGCCCCAGCAGCCGGCACAGGGCCGGCCGCAAGAACTTGCTCTCAGAACAGGAGTCTTCCATGTCCCTCTTTGCTTCTCCCCGATTTCTGCGTCTTGTGATGTGGGCCGATGCGGCCTCCTGCGCCGCCACGGGCGCGCTGCAACTGGCCTTGCAGCGGCCGCTGGCCGATCTGACGGGGCTGCCGCCTTTCCTGCTGACGGCAACAGGTCTTTTCTTGCTGGCCTATGCATCGGCCGCTGCCTGGATGGCGCGTCGCCAGCCCCTGCCGCGCACGCTGATCGGTCTGGTGGCTCTTGGCAATCTGGGCTGGGCGCTGGGCTGCGCGGTCCTGGTGTTTGGCTCCGGCCTGGCGCTCAGTGCCTGGGGTCTGGCCTGGGTGGCGGCGCAGGCCGTCGTGGTGCTGGTCCTGGCCGATCTGCAGTGGGCAGGGTTGCGTGCCACGCGCCATGAGTCCCGTCAGGAGGCGCATCTCGCGCTTTGAATGAAGCAAAAAAGATAGCAGCTAGCGTCTGTCATTCATTGAAAGCAGGCTGATTCACTACTGAAAACATGGATTGGCAGGCGCTACAAGCTATGCTTTTTCTTATATCCGCCATGTGTCCGGGCGGATAAGCGGGCCGGGGGAGGCAGAGATAATTCCGTACAGCATAAAATTCACGGTTGCGCCGCGCTGGCGCACTCTTCGCAACCATGGGTTCCCTCGCCCCCATCGACCAAAAAGGACTGTCATGACATCCGCTCATGCCGTGCAGACGCAAGCGTCGCGCGTGCCGTTTTACCTCTCCGTTCTCGTCGCGCTCCATATCGCGCTGGTCATCGCCAGCAACTACTTGGTGCAACTGCCCATCACGCTGCTGGGCTTTCACAGCACCTGGGGCGCCTTCAGCTTTCCGTTCATCTTTCTGGCCACCGATCTGACCGTGCGCCTGATCGGCAAGACTGCGGCGCGACGCGTCATCATGCGTGCCATGCTCCCCGCGCTGGTGGTGTCCTATGTGGTGGGCGTGCTGTTCCACGAGGGCCGCTTCAATGGCTGGGAAGCGCTGCAAAGCTTCAACGGCTTTGTGTTCCGCATTGCACTGGCCAGTTTTGCCGCCTATGTGCTGGGCCAGTTGCTGGATATTCAGGTCTTCGACCGCATCCGCCAGAAAAGCCATTCCTGGTGGCTGGCTCCGGCGGCCGCGTCGGTGTTCGGCCAGGTGCTGGACACGGCAGCCTTTTTCTCGATCGCCTTCTGGCATAGCTCCGATGCCTTCATGGCGGCCAACTGGGTGGAAATCGCCATGGTCGACTATGTCATCAAGCTGGGTGTGAGTCTGCTGCTGTTTGTTCCCGCCTATGGCGTGGTGCTGGCGGCCATTGTGCGCAGCATGAAGGTACAGGTCACGCCCGCAACGGCAATCCGCTGAGGATGCGGCGTGCAGGGCAGGCCCGGGTGCAGGGGCCTGTCCGACATGTGCATCTGCTTCGCCAGGTCCTGCTGGCAGCCGCAGCTTGTGCCTGGTTGGAGACGAAGAGCGGCAGTCCCGTATGACATCCGGTGATGGCCGAGTCGCCCGGGGGCTCTGACTTGTCGTTTGTCAACGAGTCAATGGGATGCCACAAGGGCGTGAATTTCGGTGGAACCTCGTTTCAGAAGATGGGATCGGGCGAGCCTTGCAAGATCGACAATCCGGCAGAAGGCCGCTTTGCCGTCATTGGTGATGACTAGGGTTTCTGAATTCGTCTCGAGCCCATGAAAAAGGCCGTCTATCAAGGACGGCCTCGGTATTTTTCCGCGCTGCGTTGCAGGGCTCAGGTCTGGCTTTGCAGATAGTTCTGCAGTCCGATCTTGTCGATCAGTCCCAGCTGCTTTTCCAGCCAGTAGGCGTGGTCTTCCTCGGTATCGTGCAACTGGGCCAGCAGGATGTCGCGGCTCACATAGTCGCGGTGCTGCTCGCACAGCGCCACGCCTTGCTGCAGGCCGGCACGGACTTCGTATTCGGTGTCCAGGTCCTTGCGCAACATCTCGGGAACGGTCTCACCGGGCGTGAATTCCTTGGGGCGCATGTCGGGGCGGCCGCCCAGCATCAGAATGCGGCGCAGCAGTGCGTCGGCGTGCTGGGTTTCTTCCTGCATCTCGTGGTCCAGGCGCGTGAAGAGCTTGGCGAACCCCTGGTCTTCATAGATGCGCGAGTGGGCGAAATACTGGTCGCGCGCCGCGAGCTCGCCGCGAAGCAGGTCCTTGAGGTAGTCGACGACTTCGGGATGGCCTTGCATAGTTGTTGTTCTCGGTGAGTTTTCGAAGCCTGAAGTATCCCGCGACTGGCTTCGGGAATCAAAGGCAGCTATCAATTCCCGAGCGCACGCGCTCTGGATGCGGGCTGTAAGCAGATGCATTCGCATTGCTTGGTGTGCATCGAGGCTTACCGGGTTCGTTCGATTCCTCGCAAGGGATGGTGACAACACCCAGCACTTTTGGTCAGCATGGACCGATCAACGGTAAAGCAGAGACAGCACTTGGCGCACTTGGCAAGCCTCCGCAGAGGCTACCCCTGCCCACAGGGCAGGGATGCAGGGCCGCACTAGTTGCAACGGGCTGCGATGATGCCTCGAAAAATCGAGTGCCCAGCTCGCCTTCCTCAATCTCCTGGGGTTCTCGGATCGTACGGTCAGGCCGAGACTGCTTCAGTGCAGGGGAAACGCTCGGCCCAGTGACGAGCCAAATCAATACGGCGGCACACCCACACGTTGTCGTGCTTCTGGATGTGGTCGAGGAAGCGCTGCAGCGCTGTAATCCGGCCGGGACGGCCCAGCAGTCGGCAGTGCATGCCGATGCTCATCATCTTGGGGGCGTTGTCGCCGCTGGCATTGCCCTCGGC
>NZ_JAEIJE010000002.1:0-89035 GCF_016772095.1 Comamonas sp. NyZ500
GACCAGATGACGCAGCAGAACGCGGCGCTGGTGGAGGAGTCCAGTGCGGCGGCGCTGTCCATGCAGGAGCAGGCGCGCCGCCTGGCGGAAGTGGTCTCAGTCTTCAAGCTGGGACGCAATGCAGAGGCTTTCACGACCGTGTCCGCAGTGCTCCCCAAGCCGCTAGCGACGATCAAGGCGCTCAACCCGGCCGCTCAGCCTGCCGTTGTAGCTCCCAGGCCGGTAGCGTCCAGGTCCAAGGAGCAGTCCCTTGCAAGCACTGCGGAGGACGATAGCTGGGAGCAGTTCTAAGTGTCGGGCACAGCGTGAAGTGGGCAGCCGCCACGTTTGCTGTGGCGGCGGTCCTGGCTGGGGCGAGGATCAGAAGCCCATGTTGCCGGCACCGCCCTCGAAGTCCTGCGCGGCTTCCACGAGAAACTGCACCTTGCGTTCGCCGCGCCATTCGTTGATGTCCAGGCGATAGGCCAGGGTGGTGCGCGCGGGCAGTGGGTCGGTGTGGTTGAACCAGATGCCGTCGATCTTGGAGCCATGGTGCAGCAGCTCCAGCTTCAGGTGCTTTTCGCCGACCAGGCGCTGCGAGGTGATTTCCAGCTCTTCGCTGAAAGTCGGCGCGGCAAAGCCCTGGCCCCAGACGGCCAGCTGCATTTGTTCGATCAGGCCGGTGTCCAGCCATTGGGGCGACAGCGGGCCATCGGTCTCCAGCCTGCGCGTCAGCGTTGCGGCATCCAGCCATTCCCTGGCGACCTGGGCAAAAGCCTTTTCGAACTCGTCAAAGTGCGCTTCTGCGATGGTGCAGCCTGCCGCCATGGCGTGGCCACCAAAACGCAGTATCAGACCGGGGTGGCGCTTGCTGACCAGATCCAGCGCATCGCGCAGGTGAAAGCCTGGAATGGAGCGGCCCGAGCCCTTGAGCTCGTGTTCCTTGCCCGGGGCGCCGCTGGCTGCAAACACAAACGTGGGCCGGTGCAGCTTGTCCTTGATGCGCGAGGCCACCACACCGACCACGCCCTCGTGAAAGTCGGGGTCGAACACGCTGATGGCAGGCGGCGGCGTCATGCCGTCCTCGCAAAGGCCTTCGGCCATGAGCAGGGCATGCTCGCGCATGCTGACTTCGATCTCGCGGCGCTCGCGGTTGATGCTGTCCAGCATGCGTGCCAGATTGTCGGCGCGGCTGACATCTTCCGTGCTCAGGCACTCGATGCCTATGGTCATGTCTGCCAGACGACCGGCGGCATTGATGCGCGGGCCCAGGGCAAAGCCGAAGTCGATGGTGGTGGCCATGTCGAAGCGGCGGCCCGATGCCTCGAACAGCGCGCGTATGCCGGGCTGCATGACGCCTTTGCGAATCTGCTTGAGACCCAGTGCCACCAGGCGGCGGTTGTTGGCATCGAGCTTGACCACGTCGGCCACCGTGCCCAGTGCTACCAGGGGCAGCAATTGCTCGAGACGGGGCTGGTTGTGGCGGTCAAAGCGGCCGCGATTGCGCAGCTCGGTGCGCAGGGCCAGCAGCACATAGAACATGACTCCCACGCCGGCCATGGATTTGCTAGCGAACTCGCAGCCGGGCTGGTTGGGGTTGACGATGGCATCGGCCAGCGGCAGGTGGTCGCCGGGCAGATGGTGGTCGGTCACCACGACCGACATGCCCAGCTCCTTGGCCACGGCCACGCCTTCGACGCTGGCAATGCCGTTGTCCACGGTGATCAGCATGTCGGCACCGGTCTCCTTGACTCGGCGCGAGATGGGGGCCGTCAGGCCATAGCCGTCGACCACGCGGTCGGGCACCAGATAGTCGGCATGGGCCGCGCCCAGCATGCGCAGGCCGCGCAGGCCCACGGCGCAGGCCGTGGCGCCATCGCAGTCATAGTCGGCGACGATGCACAGGCGCTTTTGCGCGGTGATGGCATCGGCCAGCAGTTGCACGGCAGCATCGATGCCGCGCAGGCCCGAGGGCGGCAGCAGCCGGGCCGGGGCATCGTCCAGTTCGTCGGCCGAGCAGACGCCTCGCGCTGCATAGAGCTGGGCCAGCAAGGGGTGAATCTTGGCCTGCAGCAGTGCAGAGACACTGTCGTTGGGGATGGACCTGGGAATTATCTTCATAGCATTTCCCGTAGATCAGGCAGGCGTTTCGTGCCAAAAACACTTCTGATCTTGTCCATCAGGCCGCGTGGCTGGCTTTGCCATTGAACGGCATTGCGCTCGCCGCAGAGCGTGAGCTTGACCGGTTCTCCGCGGGCAGCCCGCTGCTGCAGCTCGGCGATCAGGCCGCTGTCCAGCGCCTGCCAGGCCTTTTGCCAGCCTTGCACATTGCCTTGCAGCGCGCTGTGGCGCAGATCATTCACGCACACGGTCCGGGAGTTCGCCGCGGGCAGGCTGGATAGGTCTCCAGTGCCATGCACCCAGAAAGAGTTGATGGGGGGCAGGCCACGTTCGGCACGCCGGTCGTTGAAGACATGGGTGTAGAGCAGCATCTGCAACTCGGTCTGCAGACGCTGAATGATGGCGCCCTGGATAGGCTCGGGCATCCACGGACGCACGTCGCGGCCCAGCGCGCGGTCCATCGATGCGGTGGCCAGGCCCTTGAAGGCCTCACCGCGCGCCAGCCAGAGGTCGGCGCGCAGATATTCCAGCGTGATACCGTCGTCGCTGAACCAGGGCGCGATCAGCGCCAGCAGCTGGCGGGATTCGTCTTCGTCCAGTGGCGCGCTGGCCGGGTCGGTCTGGTGGACCTGGTCCGGCGTGATATGCCAGTGGCAGGGCGTGATGAAGGCACAGGCCTGGCTGCTGTCTCCGGCCGCCAGCGCAGCCCAGGGAATCAGCCCGGGTGTATCGGGCAGCTGCATGCCACGAGCCAGGACGCGCTCATGCGGGGGAGAGAAATCCATCTCGTCGCCCTGTACCAGCGGGGTCGGCGTCAGCGTGGCCAGCAAGGCCTGCAGGTGAGGGAGTTGCAAACCGTCCCATGCCTGGGGAATGTCGGCAGGGCCGCTGGCATAGGCAACAATGATTTCAGAGGCGCCTGTGCCCAGGGCTTGGGCGGCAGGCAGCAAAGGCGCGGTCAAAGACATGGGCGCTATTGTCGGGCATGGCCGCCGCCCGGGCATGGCGCGGGGTGCTTTGTCACCTCGCCGGCATATTTTTCAGGGTGTAGACCAGGCTGTAGCTCGCGTCCTCGGCAATGGCGGGCATGCCGGCATTCCAGTCGTCCCAGCGCTGGCGCATGGCCTGCAGGCGCTCGGGGTGCTGGCCGGCCAGATTGGCACGCTCGCGTTCGTCCTGCGCCAGATTGAACAGGTATTCGTTGTCTTCCACGCGCAGGTATTTCCATTCGCCTTCGCGCAGCGCACGCTGGTTGCGGTAGAGCATGCGCCAGTACAGCGGCCGGGCAAACTCCGCACCGTCGGTGCGCAGCACGGGCAGGATGGAGACGCCGTCCAGCGGGTAGTCCGGATCGGCGCTCACACCAGCTGCATCCAGCACCGTGGCCGACCAGTCCATGCTCATGCATTGTTGGGCGCTGCTGCGACGGGCCGCAATCACGGCAGGCCAGTGGGCGATCCAGGGCACGCGGATGCCGCCTTCGGTCAGGTCCATTTTGCCGCCCACGAGAGGCCAGCTGTCCGAGAAGCGCTCGCCGCCGTTATCGCTGGTGAAGACGATCAGCGTGTTGTCCAGTTGGCCGTTCTTGCGCAGTGCTTCGACGATCCAGCCTATGCCTTCATCCATGTGATGAATCATGCGGCGGTACTGGTGAATATTGCCGCCCGCCAGATGCGTGATACCGGCGCCCAACTGCTCGGCAGTCTCACGGTCATCACGGGTTTCCCAGGGCCAGTGCGGCGCCGTGTAGTGCAGGCTCAGGAAGAAGGGGGCGTTGCCCTCGCTCATGCGGTTGACGAAGTCCACGCTGCGCTGGGACAGCAGGTCGGTCAGATAGCCTTCGTCGTGATGCTCCTCTTCGCCTACCCACAGATCGTGCTGGCCCGAGCTGCTCAGATGGGTGAAGTAATCCACGCCGCCCGACATGGGACCGAAGTACTCCTCGTAGCCAGAGCGCAGCGGACCGAAGTGGGGAGGGTAGCCCAGATGCCATTTGCCTATCAGTGCCGTGCGATAGCCCGCGCCCTTGAGCAGCGAGGCAACGGTGGGGATTTCGGGCGGCAGGCCCAGCTTGGCGCCCAGCGGCGTGCCGCGCGTCTTGCTGTTGATGGGCTCCTCGGCCGCGCCGCGCAAGCGGTATTGATAGCGGGCCGTGGCCAGGGCAAAACGCGTAGGCGAGCACACGGGTGAATTGGCATAGCCCTGGGTGAGCCTGAGGCCGTTGGCCGCCAGGCGGTCGAGCACCGGGGATACCGGGCCGAACTCGGCATCGCGGCCGCCGTAGCAGCCCAGATCGGCATAGCCGAGATCGTCGGCGACGATAAAGATGATGTTGGGGCGAGTCATGAAATGCGGGTCGTTGTCATGGGGGGGCTGATGGCTGGCGCAAGCGCTCATTCCATCTTCATGCCGGTGGCCTGGGCCAGAACCCGGTAACGCTCGGCCAGGGCCTGAATGCGCTTGACGGCCGCATCGCCTGTCAGCCCTTCGTAGACCATGTCGTTGACACGCATGCGTTCACGCAAAGTGCCGTCCTTCATGGCCTTCTCGAACTGGGCCTGGATTTTCTGCACCAGCGGCTCAGGTGTGCTGCTGGGTACCCAGGCAGCGAAAAGCACTTCCTGCTGCAGCTCTTTATGTCCGAGCTCGCCCACGGATGGAATTTCCGGCAGCAAGGGGTTGCGCTGGGCCGTGGTCACGGCCAGCGCCGTGATCTTTCCAGTGGTCACATGGGGCAGCATGGCGGTGGAGCTGATGACGCCGCCGTCGACCTCGCCAGAGAGCATGGCCAGCGTGGCAGGTGCATTGCCTTTGTAGGGCACATGGTTGACCTTGGCTCCGGTGGCGTAAGTCAGGATGCTGGAGGCCAGATGGCCGGGGGTTCCATAGCCGGCGGACCCCTGGGTCAGGCCCTTGTCCTTGCCGCGGGCGATGAACTGCTCCAGTGTCTTGATATTTGTCTTGGGACTGACGGCCATCAGCATGCCTTGCGAGGCGAACACCATGACAGGACGCAGGTCGCCATTTTTGAACGGCATGCTTTTGTAGATCAGCGGGTTGACCGTGAAGCTCGTGTCCAGGCCGATCAGCATGGTGTATCCGTCGGCGGCAGCCTTGGCGACGTAATCGGCTCCTATATTGCCGCCAGCGCCGGTGCGGTTTTCAACAACGAATGGCTGCTTGGTCTCACGTTGAAGCACTTCTCCGACGCCGCGCGCCAGTATGTCCACAGCCCCACCGGGAGCGAAGGCTGCTATCAGCCGAACTGGCTTGTGAGGCCAGGCGGCGGCGGCTGCGTCATCGGCAGGCTGGGCCTGGGAGGCGAAGGCGGAGCAGCCCAGCAGCAGAGCCAGGCTGGTTTGAAGAAGGCGGCGGGGTGCAGTCAGGCGAGCCATGGAATCACTCTCTTGTCTGAAGGAAGAGCCGGCATTTGCGAAAATCCCCGGCACTTCCCTTGTCTCTGTATTGGGAATGCACACTGTAGAAGTGACATCCACAATTGATCTAATCAACTCATCCCCGTGAATACCCGACAACCCACCTCCATTCAGCAGATGCTGCTGTTTCGCATCAGCCGCTTCTTTGGCGTGGCGGGCGGCATGGCCATGCGCATGTGCGAGGCCCGCTTCGGTCTGACGCGCCGCGAATGGGGTGTGATGGCGACGCTGGCGACGGAGGAGGGTTTGCTGTCCTCCAAGCTGGCGCAGAAGGTGCAGCTGGACAGGGCGCGCACTTCGCGGGCGCTCAGCGGCCTGGAGGAAAAAGGCTGGGTGCTGCGCAAGCCTCTGGATGGAGACCGTCGGCGCGTGGCCATTTACCTGACCGAGGAGGGGCGGCGCATGTACGGCCTGATCCTGCCCGAGATGGTCAAGATTCATGCCGACATCGTGTCCGTCCTCAGCGATGAAGAGCTGGCCTTGTTTGACGGCCTGCTGGCCAAGCTTCAGGCCCATGCGGTGACGCTGGAGCAGCAGGAGCAATACGCGGATCTGCCGCGCATAGGGCGCAGCAGGCCGCCCCGGTAGAGGGGCGGCGGGCAGTCAGATCGCATAAGGCTGGCGCCGCCGGCAGGGCATTGCCGGCAATGCCACAATGCTGGCAACATGCAATTTCCCTACGAACTGGCCGTGGGCTGGCGCTATACCCGTGCAGGGCGCGCCACACGCCGCAATGGCTTCATCTCCTTTATCTCGGGTGTCTCCATGCTTGGCATTGCGCTGGGCGTGGCGGCGCTGATCATTGTGCTGAGCGTGATGAACGGCTTCCAGAAGGAAGTGCGGGATCGCATGCTCAGCGTCGTCTCCCATGTGGAAATCTACGCCCCGCAGGGCGCGCCTCTGCCTGATGTGGAGCGCACCATGCGCGAGGCCAGAGCCAACCCCGATGTGGTGGGGGCTGCGCCTTTTGTGGCGGCTCAGGCCTTGCTGGCGCGCGGCGAGGATATGAAAGGCGCCTTGGTGCGCGGTATCGATCCGGCGCGTGAGGGCGAGGTGACCGATCTGGCGGCCACCAGCGGCGAGGTGCTCAAGCGTCTGGTGCCCGGCGAGTTCAAGGTGGTGCTTGGCATCGAGCTGGCGCGCAATCTCGGTGTGAGCGAAGGCGATGTGATCACGCTGATCGCTCCCAGCGGACAGGTCACTCCGGCCGGCGTGCTGCCGCGCATGAAGCAGATGACGGTGGCCGGCACCTTCGATTCCGGTCACTACGAATATGACTCGGCACTGGTGATGATGCATTACGAGGATGCGCAGCGCATCTTCCGTCTGGAAGGGCCGACCGGCATTCGCCTCAAGCTCAAGGATTTGCACGAGGCCCCGCGCGTGGCGCATGAACTCGCTGACACCTTGACGGACCGCTTGTTCATCCGTGACTGGACGCAGCAGAACAAGACCTGGTTTGCCGCCGTGCAGCTGGAAAAACGCATGATGTTCATCATCCTGACCCTGATCGTGGCCGTGGCGGCTTTCAATCTGGTGTCCACCCTGGTGATGAGCGTGCAGGACAAGCGTGCCGATATTGCCATCCTGCGTACCCTGGGGGCCTCGCCCTCGTCCATCATGGGCATCTTCATGGTGCAGGGAGCCATGGTCGGCGTCATCGGTACCTTGGCCGGTCTGGCGCTGGGGCTGGCGATTGCCTTCAATATCGACGTCATCGTGCCGGCCATAGAGCAGGCGCTGCATGCCAACTTCCTGCCCAAGGACATCTACCTGATCAGCAAGATGCCCAGCGAGCCGCAGTCCACGGACATCGTGCCGATCGCCGTGATTTCCCTGATTCTTTCTTTTGTGGCCACGATTTACCCCAGCTGGCGTGCCAGCCGCGTGAACCCTGCGGAGGCACTGCGTTATGAATGATGTTGTGATGGGCCAGAGCGTGCTGGAAGCACGCGGCCTGACCAAGCGCTTTGCCGAAGGCAAGCTGGATGTGACCGTGCTGCAGGGGGTGGATCTGCAGGTTCAGGCGGGCGAGACACTGGCGATTGTCGGCGCCTCGGGTTCGGGCAAATCCACCTTGCTGCACTTGCTGGGCGGGCTGGATGCACCCTCCACCGGCAGCGTCAGCCTCATGGGCCAGCCCTTGCACCAGCTCAGCCCGCAAAAGCAGGGTGCGCTGCGCAACCGGCATCTGGGCTTTATCTACCAGTTCCACCATCTGCTGGCCGAGTTCTCGGCCCAGGAGAATGTGGCCATGCCGCTGCGCATTCGCCGCGATGCCAAGGAGGACTGCATGGATCGCGCGGCCGAGATGCTGCGCGCCGTGGGCCTGGGCCAGCGCATGGCGCATCGCCCGGCCGAGCTGTCGGGCGGCGAGCGTCAGCGCGTGGCCATTGCACGTGCCCTGGTCACGCGTCCGGCGTGCGTGCTGGCCGACGAGCCCACGGGCAATCTGGATCGTGGCACGGCCGATACGGTGTTTGCGCTGATGCTGGAGCTGGCGCGCAGCCATGGCACGGCGTTTGTGATGGTCACTCATGACGAAGGACTGGCCGCGCGTTGCGATCGCATGGTCAGGCTGGGGCAGGGACAGCTGGCCTGACCTCCTGCCTGCCGACGGGCAAAGGCCCGGTCGCTGTCTTTGCAGCGCCGGGCCTTTTTCATGAAGTGCCTGGGGCGCTTTTCCTTTTTCAATAAGCGCCGACCGCCGCGTTCCGGATAGCGATCGTGGCCTGCTCGCGGGCCGAGGCCTGCAGCGGCACGGCAGGGCGCGGCTTGACCGAGCCTGGATGGGCTGAAACATCCTGCGCCGTCAGATCGTCGGTGACCTCGCGCAGCCTGGCGGACTGGGCCAGCGAGGTCTGCACCACCTCGCCCATGATCTGCGTGACCTGGCGCGAGGAGTTCACGATCTCGGCCATGGTGGTGCCGGCCTCGCGCACCTGGTTCACCCCCTGGGTGACCTGGGTGACGGAGGTCTGGATCAGCTGCTTGATCTCCTTGGCGGCTTCGGCGCTGTGCTGGGCCAGCTGGCGCACCTCATTGGCCACCACGGCAAAGCCGCGCCCCTGGTCGCCGGCGCGGGCCGCTTCCACGGCGGCGTTGAGCGCCAGCAGATTGGTCTGGAAGGCGATGGAGTCCATCATGCCGATGATGTCGCTGATCTTGCGCGAGCTGGCGCTGATGGATTCCATGGTGGTCACCACATCCTGCACGGTGCGGCCGCCGGCCTCGGCCACGCTGCAGGCGTCCTGGGCCAGTTCGTTGGCCTGGCGCGCATGGTTGGCGCTTTCGGTCAGACCTTCCACCGTGGCACGCAGGGTTTGGGCTGCGGTCACGCGGCGTGTGATGTTGGTGGCGAACTTGACGACCTTGAAGGGGCGCCCTTCGGCGTCGAGTATGGGGTTGTAGCTGGCTTCGATCCAGACCTGGCGGCCGGCCTTGCCTATGCGCAGGTACTGGCCGGCATCATGATGGCCCAGTGCCAGCTTGTGCCAGAAATGCTGATAGGCCGGGGACTGGCGCTCGTGCGGCTGGACGAACATGCTGTGGTGCCTGCCCACGACTTCGGCGAGAGAGTAGCCCATGGTCTGCAGGAACAGATCGTTGGCCGTGAGGATGTTGCCGTTCAGATCGAACTCGATGATGGCCTGCACCTTGGCAATGGCCTGGAGTTGGCCGCGGGCATCGTCTTCGTGCTGCTGCTGCTCGGTGATGTCGGTGGCGTACTTGATGACTTTGCGCGGCTGGCCCTGACTGTCGAAGATCGGGTTGTAGCTGGCCTGCAGCCACACATCCTCGCCCTGGCTGTTGATGCGGCGGTAGCGTCCGCTGTCGTGCAGACCCGCTGCCAGGCGCTGCCAGAACTGGGCGTACTCGACAGAGCCGCGGGTTTCCTCATCGACGAATATGCGGTGATGCTGGCCGATGATCTGTTCGGCGCTATAGCCCATGGTGCGCAGAAAGTTGTCATTGGCCGTCAGCACATGACCTTGCAGATCGAATTCGATCACGGCCTGCACCTGATCCAGCGCGGCCAGCTTGCCCTGCATGTCGGCGCGTTGATGACTTTGGCTCAGGCGTTGCCAGAGCGTGCTTTGCAGAAGTCCCGTCATAACTTGCTCCTTTGGCCGGTCGCGCAGGGCAGGTGGGTAAAGTTGCTTAATGTTTTATTTGTTTCAATGTGTGAATCGTAGGACAAGACTGGAAACTGTCTGTAGTCACTTGACGTGTCATCGGCCGAGGTTGCCCTGCGCAAGCAGCCCAGCCGATGCATGATGTGTGGATGCCAACCTGGATAGATACCCATTGCCATCTGGATGCGCCCGAGTTCGCACCTGACAGAGATGCCGTGCGCGCCGCTGCGCAGGCCGCAGGCGTCACGCATCTGGTCATTCCTGCCGTGCAGCGCAGCCACTGGCAGGACGTGATTGCGCTTGCCCATCGCCATGGCGACAGCTATGCGCTGGGCATTCATCCGCTCTACACGCCCGGCGCGCAGGAGTCCGATATCGCGGCGCTGCGCGAGTTGCTGAATCAGCAGCGCGGCGACCCGCAACTGGTGGCGGTGGGTGAAATCGGTCTCGACTTTTTTGTCCCCGGGCTGGACGAGCAGTGCCAGATCTGGTTCTACGAGCAGCAGATCCGGCTGGCACGCGAGTTCGAGTTGCCCGTGATCCTGCATGTGCGCAAGAGCAGCGATCGTCTGCTCAAGACCTTGCGTCAGCACAGGGTTGTGGGTGGCATTGCCCATGCGTTCAACGGCAGCGCCCAGCAGGCGCAGGCCTTCATTGATATGGGCTTCAAGCTGGGCTTTGGCGGTGCCATCACCTATGAGCGCGCGCTCAAGCTGCGTGAGCTGGCGGCCAGCCTGCCGCTGGAGGCGCTGGTTCTGGAAACCGATGCTCCCGATATTCCGCCGCACTGGCTCTACACCACGGCCGAACAGCGTGCGGCCGGTCAGCCCCAGGGGCGCAACAGCTCCGCCGAGCTGCCGCGCATTGCGGCGGAGATCGCGCGGCTGCGCGGCATGGGCATTGAGCAGCTGGCGCAGGCCTGCACGGCCAATGCACGTAAGGCGCTCAAAGGGCTGCCGGCACTCCCCTAGATGGGGCAGTAGCTATCCTTTGCAGGCAAAGAGGCTCATGCTCATCTTTTTGAATGTCAGCCCAAGATCCAGGATGATGATGGCTGGGCGACAATAGGGCATGACCGAGGATTCTTCTGCCACCGTGACAGAGACAGGCCCGCGCTGGCAGGGGCTGGCCGCGGTGGCCGATGGCCGCACGCGGGCCCTGGTGCTGGGCAGCTTTCCGGGCCTGAAGTCGCTGCAGCTGGCGCAGTACTACGCCCATCCGCAAAACCAGTTCTGGCCGCTGCTGCAGGCCTTGTGGCCCCAGCATCTGCAGCCGCCACGTAGTGATTACGCGGGCCGCTGCGAATGGCTGCTGGCACGCGGGCTGGGTCTGTGGGATGTGTATGCGAGCTGCGAGCGCGAGGGTAGTCTGGATAGCGCCATTCGCGCGGCCCAGGTCAACGACTTTGCCGGACTGCGTCAGCGCTGTCCTGATCTGCAACTGGCGTTGCACAACGGCGGCGAGAGCTACAAGCATGCCCGTCAGACCGAGGCACTGGGGCTGATCGCCCTCAAGCTGCCATCCACCAGCCCGGCCAATGCCGGCTGGTCGTTCGATAGAAAACTGCAGGCCTGGCGCCATGCGCTGGCGGCCCATGGCCTACTTTGAAGATTGGTGTGAAACGTGATCCGTAAAACCCGTGGCGGTGCCAAATCCGCGCAAGACAAGAATGTGGCCAGCGTCCAGGAGCTGCCCGAAGTCAGCGTCTCCGACGACGGCGATATCCGCTATCTGCATCTGGGCACGCCCTGGGTCCAGGGCTCCATGCGTATTCGTGATCCTTTTGATATCGACCTGGAGTATGTGCAACGCATGATGGGCTGGCTGCTGTTTGCCGAGCCTGCTGAAGTGCCCCGGATGCACGCCATGCAACTGGGTCTGGGAGCGGCCGCCATCACCAAGTTCTGTCACAAGAAACTGCGCATGAAGACCACGGCGGTCGAGCTGAACCCTCAGGTCCTGGCCGTGTGCCGCAGCTGGTTCAAGCTGCCGCCCGATAGCAGCACGCTGCAGGTGGTGCTGGCCGATGCGGCCCAGGAAATCAAAAAGCCCGAATGGCAGGGCACTGTCGATGCGCTGGCCGTCGATCTGTACGATCACGAAGCAGCGGCTCCCGTGCTCGACAGCGCCGAGTTCTATGCCGATTGTCGCAATCTGCTGACCGAGGACGGCATCATGACCGTCAACCTCTTTGGCCGCTCCTCAAGCTTTGACAAAAGCCTGGATCAGATGGCCCAGGCTTTTGGCGAGGATGCGCTCTGGGCCTTCCGCCCCACACGCGAAGGCAATACCGTGGTGCTGGCACAGCGCACACCGCGTGTTCTGCAGGGCGCCGAGCTGGATCTGGCCTGCGATCAGGTACAGGCCCGTTGGGACCTGAACACCACCCGCTGGGCCAAGGTGTTTGTGCCTGCACGCGATGCAGAGGCAGGCAGCAAGACGGCCAAAGCCAAAGTCAGCCGCATCGGCCGGGGCGCTACCGTGTAATTGCAAAGCCTGAGTAAAGTGATTGTGTCGGCCTTGATGGTGGCGGTTTTCTGCCGATGATATGGACATGACGATCAGTGCCATCTCCTCCAGTTCTGCCGGTTCAGCCACTTCGGGGGGCGGCATTGCATCGCGTATCCAGCAGCTGCAAAAGCAGATCAAGGATGCCACCAACGAACTCAAGGAAGTTGCCAACAGCGACGCTGATGCCAAAACCAAGGAGCAGCAGGCGCAGCTGCTGCAGGCCAAGATCCAGATGTTGCAGGCCCAGATAGAGGCCTTGCAGAACCAGCAGGCACAGCAAGCCCAGCAGGCTGGCCAGCGTGGGACCGAGGCAGTCCAGCAAAAGCGGGATGAGCAGGTGCAGAGCAGAAGTCGCGGCAATCCGGGCCAGGGTGGCCTGGGCGGACTGCTGGACGAATACGCCTGAGCTGCATCAGAGATGAATGCCATCGTCCACCTGCTTTGTATCGTCCTAGTCAGGAGCGTGGGCCGATGGCGGTACAGTCAAGGCAGTTTTGTTGCCACTGCCGCCCATGTCATTGACTGAATCCCTTCTGTCCCAGTCCATCAAGCCTGCTCAATACCAGGGACCGCTGGACTGGCGCAAGCTGGTGCAATGGTTGCAGGAAGACGCTGTGATCACGGCGCAGGAGGCCGAGCGCACGGTTGCACGCTGCTCGGCTGCGGAGAGCGCGCAGCTGCCGCTGGTGCGGCTTGCCAATGTCGGTGTTGTCAGCGCCCAGACGCGTCAGCCGCTGGATCTGGAGACCCTGACCCAGTATCTGGCACAGCGCAGCGGTCTGGCCTATCTGCGCATCGATCCGCTGCGCGTGGATGTGGGCCGCGTGGGTGAGGTCATGAGCGCCAGCTACGCCGAGCGCCACAAGGTGCTGCCCGTGCAGGTGACGGCCAAGGAGGTGGTGATTGCCACGGCCGAGCCCTTCATCAGCGACTGGGTGAGCGAGGTGGAGCGGCAGGCACGCCGCAGCGTGCGCTGCGTGGTGGCCAATCCGCAGGATATCAAGCGCTATACGGCAGAGTTCTTCGCCCTGGCCAAGTCTGTGCGTGCGGCGGAGAAAGCCGGTGGCGCGACCGGCGGCGCCAGTTTTGAACAACTGGTGGAGCTGGGCAAAAGCAACAAGCAGCTCGATGCCAACGACCAGGGCGTGGTACGCGTGGTGGACTGGCTGTGGCAGTATGCCTTTGACCAGCGGGCCAGCGACATTCATCTGGAGCCCAGGCGCGAGCAGGGCGTGATCCGCTTTCGCATCGACGGCGTGCTGCATCCGGTCTATCAGATGCCCATGGGCGTGCTGAATGCCATGGTGGCGCGCGTCAAGCTGCTGGGGCGCATGGATGTGGTGGAAAAGCGCCGCCCGCTGGATGGCCGCATCAAGACGCGCAACCCGCGCGGCGAGGAAGTGGAAATGCGCTTGTCCACCTTGCCCACGGCCTTTGGCGAGAAGATGGTGATGCGCATCTTCGACCCGGAGAACACGGTCAAGAACCTGGATGCGCTGGGCTTCAGTGCCCATGACGCGCAGCGCTGGGAAGATCTGGTCAAGCGCCCGCACGGCATCATTCTGGTCACCGGCCCCACGGGATCGGGCAAGACCACCACGCTGTACTCCACGCTCAAGCGTGTGGCGACCGAGGAGGTCAATGTCAGCACGGTGGAAGACCCCATCGAAATGATCGAGCCCAGCTTCAATCAGACCCAGGTTCAGCCCCAGCTCGACTTCGGCTTCACCGAAGGCCTGCGTGCGCTGATGCGTCAGGACCCGGACATCATCATGGTGGGCGAGATTCGCGATCTGGCCACTGCCGAGATGGCGGTGCAGGCCGCACTGACCGGCCACCTGGTCTTCTCCACGCTGCACACCAACGATGCACCCAGCGCCGTCAGCCGCCTGATGGAGCTGGGCGTGCCCTCCTATCTGATCAACGCCACCTTGCTGGGCGTGCTGGCCCAGCGTCTGGTGCGCACGCTGTGCTCCAGCTGCAAGGTGCGCGATGAAGACGCAAAGCCCGAGGATCTGGCCGAATCGGTCAAGCCCTGGAAACTGACCGGCAGCTACCAGCCCTACAAGCCCGTGGGCTGTGAGGACTGCCGCATGACAGGCTACCGCGGCCGCATGGGTCTGTACGAGTTGCTGATGGTGACCGAGGCCCTCAAGAAGCAGATTCACGATGCCCCGTCGATGGACGTTCTGCGCCGTCAGGCCGTGCAGGACGGCATGCGCCCTCTGCGCCTGGCCGGGGCTTTGCGCGTTGCCGAGGGCGTGACCACCTTGCCCGAGGTGCTGGCCTGCACGCCGCTGATGAGCGAAATCTGAAAGGCTGTGTGTTGGTGCTTGCTTCTGGTTTGGTGCAGTAAGAGAAGGTCGGCATTGGCCTGGGTTGAATGCGGTAAATGTGTACAAAGCGTCGGCATTAGGGTATGCCCTCTGTAGGTGGAATCCACATCAATTTGGCATTTCTATGAAACGAGAATCGCCAAGTCGTGATTTCCGTAAGGAGACGTTTTGTGAAAATCAAGAGCCAAAAAGACTTTTTCTCCGGTCTGATGTTCTTGGTCGTCGGTCTCGCATTTGCGATCGGCGCATCCAACTACACCATTGGCACCGGTGCCCGCATGGGTCCAGGTTACTTCCCTCTGATTCTGGGTGTGCTCATGGCCATCCTGGGTGCAGCCATCTGCATCGGCGGCCTGACCAAGGGCCCCGAAGGTGGTGACAAGATCGGCAAGTGGGCCTGGAAGCCAGTGTTCTTCATCCTGGCAGCCAACTTTGCCTTCGGCATCTTGTTGGTGGGCGTGCCTGCTGTGGGTATCCCTCAGTTCGGTCTGATCATCGCCATTTACGCGCTGGTCTTCATCGCCAGCCTGGCAGGTCAGACTTTCAACCTCAAGGAAACAGCAGTCCTGGCCACCATCCTGGCCGTGGGCAGCTATTTCGCTTTCGTGTGGGCGCTGAATCTGCAGTTCCCCGTGTGGCCTAGCTTCATCGCTGGCTAATCAGGAGCATCGTCCATGGATCTGATTCAGAACTTGTCGACGGGTTTTGGCGTGGCTTTCACGTTCCAGAACCTGATCTACTGCTTTGTGGGCTGTCTGCTCGGTACGCTGATCGGTGTGCTGCCAGGCATTGGCCCAGTGGCGACCATCGCCATGCTGCTGCCCGCCACTTACGCCCTGCCCCCTGTGGCGGCGCTGATCATGCTGGCTGGTATTTACTACGGTGCCCAGTACGGTGGCTCCACCACCGCCATTTTGGTGAACCTGCCAGGTGAATCCTCGTCGGTGGTGACCGTGATCGACGGCTACCAGATGGCGCGAAAAGGTCGAGCAGGCCCTGCGTTGGCAGCGGCCGGTATCGGCTCCTTCTTCGCAGGCTGCGTGGGCACCGTCATCCTGGCTGCCTTTGCTCCTCCACTGACCGAAGTCGCTTTCAAGTTCGGCCCTGCCGAGTACTTCTCGCTGATGACCCTGGGTCTGATTGGTGCCGTGGTGCTGGCCTCCGGCTCGCTGCTCAAGGCGATCGCGATGATTGTGCTGGGTCTGCTGCTGGGCATGGTCGGTACCGACGTGAACTCCGGCGTGGCTCGTTACAGCTTCGACATTCCTGAACTGACCGACGGCATTGACTTCGTCGTGATCGCCATGGGTGTGTTCGGTTACGGCGAAATCATTGCCAACCTGTCCAAGCCCGACGACGAGCGCGAAGTGTTCGCCGCCAAGGTGACCGGTCTGATGCCCACAGGCGAAGACTTCAAGCGCATGATTCCTGCCATGCTGCGCGGCACGGCCCTGGGTTCGGCCCTGGGTATCCTGCCCGGTGGCGGTGCAATGCTGTCGGCCTTTGCTGCCTACACCATCGAAAAGAAGACCAAGCTGAAGCCCGGCGAAGTTCCTTTCGGTCAAGGCAATATCCGTGGCGTGTGCGCTCCCGAGTCGGCCAACAACGCCGGTTCGCAGACATCGTTCATTCCTCTGCTGACCCTGGGTATCCCTCCCAACGCCGTGATGGCGCTGATGGTAGGTGCCATGACGATTCACAACATCCAGCCCGGTCCTCAGGTGATGACCAGCAACCCAGAACTGTTCTGGGGTCTGATCGCCTCCATGTGGATTGGCAACCTGATGCTGATCATCTTGAACCTGCCGCTGATCGGTGTCTGGATCAAGCTGCTGACCGTGCCTTACCGCTGGCTGTTCCCGTCCATCGTGTTGTTCTGTGCTATCGGCGTGTACGGTACCAACAACAACGCATGGGACGTGTGGATGGTGGGTATCTTCGGCTTCATCGGCTATGTGTTCCACAAGCTGGGTACCGAACCTGCTCCTCTGCTGCTGGGCTTCATCCTGGGCCCGATGATGGAAGAAAACCTGCGCCGTGCCCTGCTGCTGTCGCGTGGTGACTGGTCCGTGTTCGTGACGCGTCCCATCTCCGCCTGCCTGCTGGCTGCCGCCGTGGTGCTGCTGGTGATCGTGCTGATGCCCGCAGTGAAGAACAAGCGTGAGGAAGCTTTCGTGGAAGACTGATCGTCAACCTGATCGCTGATCATCGTTAAAGCGGCCCTTCCGGGGCCGCTTTTTTTATATGAGGACCTTTGTTTCTGGGACTATGGATTAGGGCGGCAAAATAGCTGCAGTTATTCGAAAGATTGCATGGCCTTGTCTTTATTGCCCGCGCAGCACCCTCAGCGGGTCTTGCTGCACAACGAAATTCATGCCCGTCCTGCGGAAATCATGCAGGCCCCTCTGGCCATCACGCATATCGTGATGCTCACCGATGCGGCGCAGCGTGAAGCCAGTCGCGAACATGTGGCGGCCCTGCTGCGCAACCACCATCGCCCTCTGCCCGATGCGGCAACCACCCACGTGCTGATCGACCTGGGGGCGTTTCGCCTGCGTTGGGAGCAGCACACCGAGTTCGTGGCCTGGACCTTCACCACGCCCATGGCCCAAGCCGGCGTGGCCGATGTGCGCGAGCCCGAGACAGCCATCGACGCCGTTCCGCGCGACTGGCTGGCAACCCTGCCAGGGCAGTGCCTGAGCAGTCTGCATCTGTGGGCGCTGAACGAGCAGGATGTGGACCCGCAATATCTGATGCGTCATATGTTGCAGGCCGATACCCTGGTCGGCTCGCGCGTCTCCGGCGGTGCGGGGGCCATCTTTACCGACTTTGCGATTCACCCTGACGGCTTCTCGCGCATGCTGCTGCTCGCCGGTGTCGATCTGTCCCCGCGCCGCCTGGGCCGTCTGGTGCAGCGCGTGCTGGAGATCGAGACCTATCGCATGGCGGCGCTGCTGGGCCTGCCCGCCGCACGCAAGGCTGCAGCCGTGCTGGCCACGGCCGAGCGTGAACTGGCCGAGCTGGCCAATGCCATTCGCGCTGCCGACCGCGACACCGAACCGGCGCTGCTGGACCGACTGACCCGCTTGGCCGGCCAGGTGGAGAGCGAATATGCGGCCACGCATTCGCGCTTTTCGGCCAGTTCCGCCTATTTCGAGCTGGTAGACAGGCGTATTCAGGAAATTCAGGAGACGCGGGTGGATGGCATCCAGACCATCCGTGAATTCATGGACCGGCGACTTACACCTGCGCGCGCCACCTGCGAATGGGCGACACGCCGTCAGAATGCGCTGTCCGAGAGAGTCTCCCGTGTCAGCAGTCTGTTGCGCACGCGCGTCGAGATCGAGCAGCAGCAAAGCAGCCAGCAGCTGCTGGGCACGATGAACGACCGCCAGGGCACCCAGCTCAAGCTGCAGTCCACGGTGGAAGGCCTGTCGGTCGCGGCAATCACCTACTACATCACCGGCCTGATCAGCTATCTGGCCAAGGGCGGGCAGAAGCTGGGCTGGCCCTGGTCGCCCGAGTCGACGGCGGCCGTGGCCATTCCGGTTGTGGCACTGGGCGTCTGGTGGTCGCTGCGCAGGCTGCACCACAAGCTGTTTCATGGTCGCAGTCATTGAGCATGAAATTGGATGCCAGCGCTTTCTGATAAAGCTCTAGCAGTTATTGATTTTGATAGCGTCGGGCAGTTTGTCCGGCTTGGAAACTGTGTGAAAGGACACTGACATGGACTTTGGTATCGCCGGGCGCTGGGCTCTGGTCTGCGGCGCCAGCAAGGGTTTGGGTTTTGGCTGTGCCAAGGCTCTGGCCGAAGAGGGAGTGAATCTGGTCATCAACGCCAGAAACGCAGAGGCATTGCAGCTGGCCGTGCAGAAGCTGCAAGCCATTGCTCCTCAGATCAAGGTCATCGGTGTCGCCGCAGACATCACCACGCCAGAAGGCCGCACCGCAGTGTTCGAGGCCGCCGGCGGCCCGGGCAAGGACTACGACATCGTCGTGACCAACGCCGGTGGCCCGCCTCCTGGCGACTTCCGCACCTGGGATCGTGAGGCCTGGATCAAGGCGGTGGACGCCAATATGCTGACCCCCATCGAGCTGATCAAGGCTACGGTGGATGGCATGGCTGCGCGTGGCTTCGGTCGCATCGTCAACATCACCTCGAGCGCGGTCAAGGCGCCCATCGACATCCTGGGCCTGTCCAACGGTGCACGCAGCGGACTGACGGGCTTTGTGGCCGGCCTGGCGCGTTCGGGCATCGCCGCCAAGGGCGTCACCATCAACAGCATACTGCCCGGCAAGTTCGACACCGACCGTCTGGTGGCAACCCATCAGGCCGCGGCCAACAAGAGCGGCCAGGACCTGGATGCCGTGCGCCAGGCCCAGGCTGCCCAGATCCCTGCCAAGCGCTTTGGCACGGCCGAAGAGTTCGGCGCCATCTGTGCCTTCCTGTGCAGCCGCCAGGCCGGCTATATGACGGGCCAGAACATCCTGCCCGACGGCGGTCTGTATCCCGGCACTTACTGATCCGTGATCGAGTGCTGAAACGACAAAGCCCCGCAATGCGGGGCTTTTGTCTGGGTGGGAAGCCGCTTATTTGCGGGATGATACGACGATGCCGGTCACGATCAGCGCAAACGCAAGCGCGTGGTAGAGGTGCGGGGTTTCGCCGAGCACGGGAATCGACAGCAGGGCCGTGAACAGCGGGATCAGATTGCCGAAGAAGCCCGCAATGGCGGGCGTGGCGCGCTGCACGCCCATGCCCCAGAAGCGATAGGCCAGAATGGCCGGGCCCACGGCGATGAACAGCAGGCTGCCCAGCAGCGGCCAGCCCGGCACCAGGCGGAACTCGCCCAGCAAGGCTTCGCCGCCCGTGAAAAGGCCGGACCAGAGCAGGCCGAAAACGATCTGTGCGAGCAGAAAGCTGGCCCAGTGCGATTTCACTTCCTGGGGGCCGGTGCTGCGCGACAGCAGCCAGGTGTAGAAGGCCCAGGCAATCGTCGCCAGCACCATGAACAGGTCGCCGGGCACAAAGCGCATAGCAAGCAGCGTCTGCCAGTCGCCGCGCGACATCACCACCGCCACGCCCAGCACCGACAGCAAAGCCCCGCCCATCTGCCGGCGGCTGATGCGAATGCCCCAGCACAGCCGGCCTATGGCCAGCATCCAGACCGGCATGCTCGAGCTCACCAGCGTCACGTTCAGCGGGGTCGAGGTCTTGAGCGCCAAGTACAGCAAGGCGTTGTAGCAGCCTATGCCAAGCAGTCCCAGCAGCATGTACTGCCGCCACAGCGGCCAGATCGGACTGTCTTTGCGCAGCACCCGCCATGCCAGCGGCAACAGCAGCACAAAGGCGATGCACCAGCGCAGGAAGTTGAGTGCAAAGGGCGAGATCAGATCGTGAGCGAGGCGGCCCACGATGGCATTGCCGGCCCAAAGTGCCGGAGCCAGGCTGAGCATGGCGACCGTGGCGGGTTTCAGGGGGGAATTCATGGGTTGTCACTGTAACGCGCGGCAGCTGGCCTCCGGACCTGCAGCGCCCTGCGCCAGCGGCTGTTGCCGCCAAACTGGCGAGCATCAATAGTGATGCAAGCCTTCCCGTTTTGCGAAGCTGAGCACAATGCAGTGCATGGGAGATTTTTCATGAAGCAGCAAACCACGTCGCTCCAGCAGCAATGGCTGCAGTCACAGCAGGCCATGGCCGGCAGGCAGCCTCTGCGCCCGCGCCAGCCGCTGTGCATTGATGATCAGCAGATCGGCAGTATCGAGGAAGACTTTGCGCCCAAGCTGGGGGCCGATCTGCTGGCTGCGCACGGAATAGCGCTGAGGCTGCTGGCCGGGCAATGGCGGCTGGAAGGTCAGGGCGGGGCGACGGACAAGCTGAACCGGCTGGCACAGGCCATGCGCAGCGCCGGTCTTGCCGGTGCCTGGCGCAACGAACAACTGGCGGTCTGCAATGCCGAGGGCCGGCAACTGGCCACCGTCGAGCGTGGTGCCGTGCGGCCGCTGGGCATTGCCACCAGAGCCGTGCATCTGGTGGGCGTTTGCGCGGATGGCTTGATCTGGGTGCAGCAGCGCTCGGAGGACAAGGCCAACAACCCCGGCATGTGGGATACCTTGATGGGCGGCATGGTCTCGGCGGCAGATGGCCTGGCCGAGGCGCTGGCGCGTGAAACCTGGGAGGAGGCCGGTCTGCATGTGGCAGAACTCGGCGAGCTTCGGCACGGCGGAAATGTGATGTTCGCAAGACCCAGCGACGAAGCAGAGGGACAGGGCTATATGGTCGAGCGCATAGACTGGTTCTCGGCCCTGGTGCCCGACGCGCTGCAGCCTGTGAATCAGGATGGCGAGGTACAGCGTTTCGAGCGGCTGGAGCTGACCGAGGTCCAGGGCTGGATGCTGCAGGGGCGTTTCACCCCCGAGGCCTCCCTGGTGCTTGCCGCCTACATGGGGTGGTAGGGCGGCAGAGCAGCTAGCGCTGGTTCTCCAGTGCGGTGGACTTGAGCCGGCTGGGCGCCAGGGCTCCGGCCTGCTCGAGAATCGGGTAGGCCACCGAGCACAGCAGCGAGTTGATGCGCTTGAGGTCGCTGATCATGTCGATATGCAGGGAGCTGGTCTCTATGCTCGAAACCGTGTGCTGCGACAGGCGCTCCAGATGGGTGGCCGAGTAGGCCAGTTCCAGATCGCGAAAGCGCGCTTTTTCCTCGAGCAGCTTTTGCGCCTCGCGCACATTGCCGTTGAGGAAGACGCTCATGGCCAGGCGCAGATTGTCCAGCAGATGCTGGGTCAGCTCGTGAATTTCCTGTTTTCCGGCGGCCGAGAACTGGCGGCCCTTCTTGATCTTCTTGTCTTCCAGATCCAGCAGCACGCGCTCGATGATGTCGCCGATCTGCTCCATATTGATGGTGAAGCTGATGATTTCCGTCCAGCGCTGACCTTCGCGCTCGTCGAGTTCGGCGCGCGAGATCTTGGTCATGTAGTACTTGATGGCCGAGTACAGATCGTCCACTGTGCCTTCCAGGTGGCGCACTTCCTCGGAGAGCTTGGCATCGTCGGTTTCAGCCACTTTTTGCAGGCCGATCAGCATGGACTCCACCACGTCGGCCTGATGCAGTGACTCGCGCACGGCGCAGGTGATGGCCAGCGAAGGGGTGGACAGGGCCGAGGGGTCCAGGTGGCGTGGGCGCAGCAGCTTGGCCGCACTTTCTTCCTCGGGCTTGGGCAGCATGGCGGTCACCCAGCGGGCCACGAGTTGGGTCAGGCCGATGAAGCACAGGCTGTTGAAGACATTGAACGCCAGATGGAACATCACCACGTTCTGGCCGGCGTTGGGCAGATAGGGCTGGGCGTACTGCGACCACAGCCCGATAAAGGGCGCGACGATGGCCACGCCCATGATCTTGAACAGCAGATTGCCTATGGTGACCTGGCGCTCCTCCACCGCCGATTTGGCGGTGGTGAGCGCCGCGACCAGGCCGCTGCCCAGATTGGCGCCCAGGGTCAGGCCCAGAGCCACATCCAGAGGAATGGCGCCGGAGCTGGCCATGGCCGCAATCAGCAGCACCACGGCCAGGCTGGAGTAGGCCAGCACGGCCAGTACCGCGCCCAGCAGCAATTCCATGAACAGATCGCTGCTGACCGAGGCCAGCAGGGTGCGCACGGCAGGGGCCTGCAGCAGGGGCTCGGTGGCCTCCACCACCAGGCGCAGGGCCAGCAGCATCAGGCCCAGGCCGATGAGCACGCGGCCGATACGACCGGGCTTGGAGTCCTTGCGCGAGATATAGAGCACCACGCCGACAAAGATGAACAGCGGCGACAGCCAGGAAAGATCGGTAGAGAACAGCACGGCCATCAAAGCCGTGCCGACATCGGCACCGCGCATCACGGCCAGGGCCGAGGGCAGGGTGATCAGACCCTGGCCTACAAAGGACGAGGTCATCAGCGAGGTGGCCGTACTTGATTGCACCAGGGCCGTGACGCCCATGCCGGAAAGCGCTGCCGAGAAACGGTTGCTCATGCTGCGGGCGAGAATGTTGCGCAGGTTTGCGCCGAAGACCTGCAGAACGCCGGTGCGAACCATCTGAGAGCCCCAGATCAAGAGGGCAATGGCTGCTAAAAGATTCAATAAATGCTTCATGTTCTGCCCGCGAAGGAGCGACCTAATATACCCCTGAGTGAGGCCGGTCTGCCCCGATGGCTCACTCTTCACGCACAAATAAGTGCGGAATAAGGAACACAATAGAACAAAAACGAATTATTCGAAACATCGTTTCTACGGATGAGATTTCAGAGGCGACCGAGTTTTCCGTATATCGGTATTGCGTTCGATGCTATTAAAAAGGCGGGATCATGATTCCTGCCATGCCCGGTGCTGCTGCGGTGGGCTTTCTTTTGATGTTGCTGGCAGCCGTGGCGGCTGTGGCATTTGCGGCGCGGCAAGCCCAGGCGGCCGCTGCGCATCTGGCAATGGGTGGTGGCGGTATTGCTGTCCATCTCCACGCTGCTCGGGCCGGCGCAGATTGCATGGATCGATCAGCGGCAGGCACAGCAGATGGCCGAGCAAGAACAGTTGACGCACATCACGCTGGTTCAGTCCGCGGTCCGGGGCGGCATCATCTTGTCTGCGGGCAGCCATATTCGGCGCGATATGCCTGAAGGTGCTGCCGAGCCCGTCTACGAGTCGGCCGAATCCGGCTGGAGCGGGGCGGAATAAGCAAGGCCCGCTGTCTGCTAGAGAGGCAGCGGGCCTTGCCGATGGAAAGCGACTGGCGCTTACACGCTCTGGTTCTTGGCGCGTTTTGCGCGCAAAACCTCATCCAGGATCAGCAGTATGGCGCCCAGCGTGATGCCCATGTCGGCCACGTTGAAGGCCGGAAAGTGGCTGCTGCCCCAGTAGAAGTCCAGGAAGTCCACCACATAGCCGTGTTGCAGGCGGTCCACCACATTGCCGATAGCCCCGCCCAGAATGCTGGACAGCGACAGGCAGAACATCTTCTCGCCAGGGTGCTTGCGCAGCTGCCAGACGATGAGCACGGTGGCAATCACGCCTATGGCCACGAACAGCCAGCGCTGCCAGCCGCTGCCGCCCGCAAGGAAGGAGAAGGCGGCGCCCGTGTTGTGCGCGCGCACGATGTTGAAGAAGCTGGTGATGGGAGTCCAGTCCCCATACTGGTAGTGGCTCAGAATCATCTGCTTGGTGACCTGATCCACGCCGATGATGACAAGCGCCCACAGCAGCCAGGGCCAGATACGGCCAAGGCCTGCGGAGGAGGTCTGGGTGTTGCTCATGGCAGCTCTTTGCTAAGGTTTTTTGATAGCGGTTAGCGCTTGATTCAAAAGGATTTCAGCAAAAATAAATGCTGAAAATGGCTGCCAGCATACGCTGGCAGCTCACTTTTTTAAGACTCAAGCCTTGGTGCGGACTTCGCCCGTGCCGTGCAGATTGCTGTCGCAGCGGCCGCAGATCGAGGGGTGCTCGGGGTTCACGCCCACGTCTTCACGGTAATGCCAGCAGCGCTCGCACTTGGCGTGCTCGCTGGCCTTCACGGTGGTGGTCAGGGCATCGCCGGCCACGGCAGTCGCTGCCGAGGTGATGAAGACGAACTTCAGATCGTCCTTGAGGCTTTGCAGCAGGGCCAGGTCCTCGGGCTCGGCCGTGAGCGTGACTTCGGCCTGCAAAGATGAACCCACGGCGCCGGTGGTGCGCACCACTTCGATGTCCTTGTTGACCTGGTTGCGGATCTCGCACAGGCGCGTCCACTTGGCCAGCAGGCCTTCGTCGCCGGCGGGCAGCTCGGTGAACTTCTCCAGGAAGATGGATTCGCTGTGGCCCACGATCTTCCAGGCTTCCTCGGCCGTGAACGACAGGAAGGGCGACATCCAGCGCAGCAGCGCCTGGGTGATCTGGTAGAGCGCGGTCTGGGCCGAGCGGCGTGCCAGGCTCTTGGGGGCGCTGGTGTAGAGGCGGTCCTTGAGCACGTCCAGGTAGAAGCCGCCCAGGTCTTCGGAGCAGAACAGCTGCAGCTTGGCGACCACGGGGTGGAATTCGTAGACCTTGTAGTGGGCCAGGATCTCCTGCTGCAGCTGGGCCGAGCGCGCCAGCGCGAACTGGTCGATCTCCAGCATCTCGCCATAGGCCACGGCATCCTTGCTCGCGTCGAAGTCGCTGGTGTTGGCCAGCAGGAAGCGCAGCGTGTTGCGGATGCGGCGATAGGCGTCCACCACGCGGGCTAGGATCTTGTCGTCGATGCCCAGGTCGCCCGAGTAGTCGGTCGAGGCCACCCACAGGCGGATGATTTCCGCACCCATCTTGCTCGACACGTCCTGCGGGGCCACGGTGTTGCCCAGCGACTTGGACATCTTCTTGCCCTGGCCGTCCACGGTGAAGCCGTGGGTCAGCAGGCCGCGATAGGGCGCGCGGCCGAAGATGGCCGAAGCCAGCAGCAGCGAGCTGTGGAACCAGCCGCGGTGCTGGTCGTGGCCTTCCAGGTACAGATCGGCCTCGGGGCCGTGGTCGTGGTGGTGCTCGGGGTGGGTGCCGCGCAGCACATGCCAGAAGGTGGAGCCCGAGTCGAACCACACCTCCAGAATGTCGGTGCTCTTGGTATAGCTCTTGGCCTCTTCGGCGCCCAGGATATCTTCGGTGCTGACGCGGCTCCAGGCCTCGATGCCGCCCTGCTCGATCATGGCGGCCGCCTGGTCGATGATCTCCATGGTGCGGGGGTGCAGAGCGCCCGTGTCCACATGCAGGAAGAAGGGGATGGGCACGCCCCACGAGCGCTGGCGCGAGATGCACCAGTCGGGACGGCCGGCGATCATCGCGCGCAGGCGGTCCTGGCCGTTTTGCGGGTAGAAGTTGGTCTGCTCGATGGCGTCCAGCGCGATCTGGCGCAGGGTCTTCTCGGGCTTTTGCGCGGGATCGGTGAACACGCCTTCGCCTTCGTCCATGCGGATGAACCACTGGGCGGCAGCGCGATAGATGACGGGCGTCTTGTGGCGCCAGCAGTGCGGATAGCTGTGGCTGATGGTGGTGGTGTCCATCAGGCGGCCCGCGACCTTCAGGGCGTCGAGGATGACGGGCACGGCCTTCCAGATATGCTGGCCGCCGAACATGGGCAGGTCGGCCGCGTATACGCCGTTGCCCTGCACGGGGTTCAGGATCTGCTTGTAGTCCATGCCGTTGGACATGCAGCTGTTGAAGTCGTCCACGCCATAGGCAGGGGCCGAGTGCACGATACCAGTACCGTCGTCGGCGGTGGCGTATTCGGCCAGGTACACGGGCGAGATGCGGTCAAAGCCCTTGTCCACATGGGCCAGAGGGTGCTTGAAGGGCATGTGGTCGAGCTTCTCGCCCTTGGCGGTGGCGAGCACGCGGCCCTCCAGCTTCCAGCGGGCCAGGCATTTCTCGACCAGGGCGGAGGCCACGATCAGCAGACCGCGCTCGGTCTCCACCAGGCTGTATTCCAGATCGGGGTTGACGTTCAGCGCCTGGTTGGCGGGAATCGTCCAGGCCGTTGTCGTCCAGATGACGATGAAGGCTTCCTTGTCGAGCTTGTCCAGGCCGAATGCTGCGGCCAGTTTGGCAGGCTCGGCAGCGGGGAACATCACGTCCAGGGTCTGGCTTTGCTTGTCGGCGTATTCGATCTCGAACTCGGCCAGCGAGGAGGCGCAGTCAAAGCACCAGTAAACGGGCTTGAGGCCGCGGTAGACAAAGCCACGCTCCATCACCTTCTTCAAGGCACGCAGCTCGGCGGCCTCGTTGGCGTAGTTCATGGTCTTGTAGGGGTGATCCCAGTCGCCGAGCACGCCCAGGCGCTTGAAGTCCACCATCTGCTGCTCGATCTGCTCGGCGGCAAAGGCGCGGCTCTTGGCCTGCATTTCGTCGCGCGGCAGGTTGCGGCCATGCAGCTTTTCGATGGCGTTCTCGATGGGCAGGCCGTGGCAGTCCCAGCCTGGTGCGTAGAGCGCGTCGAAGCCTTCGAGCTGGCGGCTCTTGACGATCATGTCCTTGAGGATCTTGTTCACCGCATGGCCGATGTGCAGCTTGCCATTGGCGTACGGAGGGCCGTCGTGCAGGATGAACTTGGGCGCGCCGCTGCGGGCGTCACGCAGCTTCTTGTAGATGCCTTGGTCATCCCATTCCTTGGCCCAGGCGGGTTCGCGCTTGGGCAGGTCGCCGCGCATGGGGAAAGGGGTGTCGGGCATGTTCAGCGTGGCGCGGTAAGCGGACGCTTCGGGCTTGTTGGACTTCGAATCAGACATGGGAAACCTTGAAAGCAATGCGGTGCCCGGGCAGTTCTGCCTGGGCGTGAATGGTGAGGTGAGCGCCAGTGCGCTGCTGCGCCTGGGACGTGCGAGCAGCGAGCTTCAAATTCGGTCGCGCGTGGTCTGGCGACGGGTCTCTGTGTGCGACGAGGTGTGAGACGGTATGTGGGCCGAGGCGAAAAACGCGCGCGCGTCATCGCAGTCCTTGGCGATGCCGACCGTCAGGGCATCGAGACTGTCATACTTCAGCTCGTCGTGCAGTTTGTGCAGAAGTTCCACGCGGATGATTTTACCGTAGGCACCTTCTCCACCCAGTTGGGCGGGCCAATCGAAACAGTGGGTCTCCAGCAGCACCCGGCCGCCGTTGATGTCGTTGGGGTCCAGCGAAGGGCGCACGCCCAGGTTGGCCACGCCCTGCAGCGGCTTGTCCGTCAGACCATGCACCAGCACGGCAAAAATGCCGCTGGCGGCAGGTTTCCAGTGGTCGAAACGCAGATTCAGCGTGCGAAAGCCGTCCTCGGCTCCGCTCATTGATTCGGCCAGTTTGCGGCCCAGCTTGCGGCCATGCACCACATGGCCCGAGATGCGGTAGGGGTGGCCCAGCAGCTTGGCGGCCTGCTGCATGTCGCCGGCGGCCAGGGCCTCGCGCACGGCCGTGCTGGAGACGCGCAGCCCATGGACTTCATAGCTGTTCATGCGGGCCACATCAAAGCCCAGGGCCTGGCCGGCGTTGTCCAGCATGGCGTAATCGCCGGCGCGTTTGGAGCCAAAGCGGAAGTCGTCGCCCACCAGCACGTACTTGGCGCCCAGGCCCGAGATCAGCACGTCCTGAATGAAGTCCTCGGGACTCTGGCTGGCCAGGGCCTGGTTGAAGGGCAGGATCACGACCTGATCGACGCCGCAGACCTCGAGCTGGCTGAGCTTGTCGCGCAGCGTGCCCACGCGGGCAGGCGCCAGTTCCGGCTTGCCCAGCTTCTGGGCAAAGTAGTCGCGCGGGTGCGGCTCGAAGGTCATGGCGCAGCTGGGGATGCCGCGCTGGGCGGCCTCGGCCTTGAGCAGGCCGAGCATGGCTTGATGTCCCCGGTGTACACCATCAAAATTGCCAATGGTCACAGCGCAGGCCGGGGCCAGGCCGGGATGATTGATGCCGCGGAAAATCTTCATGGACTGCTTTGTTATTTATAGCAACTGGCGCCGATGCATGCGACACAAGCCGTCAATTTGACATAGTTTCAGAGTATATTGCTTCAAATCAGGCAGCTGTGGAGGCTGCACGATTGTGCTCAAAAGCGCCAAGACGCTTGTCCGTTTTCCGTGGTCCAAGTTTGACTGTATGGAGGCTGGTTGTGAAAGTCTTGAAGCTGACAGCCCAGGGGCTGCCGCAGTCCTGGGTAACGCTGGAGCAGGCGGCGCTGCATTACGCAGCAGAAGATGTGCGCTGGGAAGCCGGTGTCGAAATCGCCTGCTTTCGCGGTGGCCACAATGCGGTGACCGGCAAGCAGTCAGTCATTCACATCAACTCCATCATCGGCACCAAGGGCATGCCGAACATCAACCCGCATGAGCTGCTGCCGGGTCTGACCAATGGCAAGCTCTTTGCTCGTGACCGCTGCGTCTGCGCCTATTGCGGGCGGCGCTTCCATGAGAGCGATCTCACGCGCGAGCACATTGTCCCCGTGAGCACCGGCGGGCAGCACAGCTGGATGAACCTGGTCACGGCCTGCCGCGCCTGCAACCACCGCAAGGGGGCCAGAACGCCGGAGCAGGCCCGCATGCCCTTGCTCTACACCCCCTACACGCCCACGCTGTGGGAGGACTTCATCCTGAGAAACCGCCGCATTCTGGCCGACCAGATGGAGTTTCTCGTGGCCCATGTGCCGCGTGGATCGCGCTGGCGCAGCTAGGGCGTAAAAAAAAGCCCCGGGCTGGCGCCGCGGGGCAGGAGCAAGAGGACAGAAACGCGTTCAGACTGTGGTGGAGACGGCTTTTTGCCAGGCTTCGTAGAGGTCTTCGCCCTCGTCGCGCACGCGCTGGCCGATCAGAGCCATCTCGCGCTGCTCCTCGGGCTTGGCCAGTTCCACATAGCCGCGCGCGGCCGACAGATCGTAGGGCTCGCCGTCTTCGTTGGAGTAGGCGAAATACACCTGCTTCACGCCGGCCAGCAACATGGCCGTGTAGCACATGGAGCAAGGGTAGCCGCTGGCATACATGACGGCCCCCGACAGATCGGTGCTGCCCTGGGCCTTGGCTCCTATGCGCAGGGCCTGCATCTCGGCGTGGGCCGAGGGGTCGCAGAGCTCATCGACCTGGTTGACGGCGCGGGCCAGCACCTGGCCGTCCCTGACCAGCACGGCGCCGAAGGGCCAGGTGGGCTGCTGGCGGCCTTTGACATTGCCCATGGCCAAGCGTATGGATTCAAGCAGGTATTTGCCGCTGTCGTTTTCGTTGTTCATCGAGTCGTTCTCCTTGGTAAAAAATCAGCTGCCGCGGTAGGTGTTGAAGAACCACGGCGAGCACAGCATGGGCACGTGGTAGTGCTGGGCCGCGTCGAAGATGGAAAAGCGCACCAGCACCTCTTCCGACAGCGCCGTGGGCTCCTTGAAATGCTCGCCTGTGTAAAAGCGCAGCTCGAAGTCCCCGGTGCGGGCCGCGGCGGCGGGCAGCATGGGGGCGTCGGTGCGACCGTCGGCATTGGTACGGGTGCTGTTCAGGCGCTGCGCCGGGGTCTGCGCCACGTCGTAGAGTTCCACCCGCATGCCGGCTATGGGGCGACCGGTGGTGAGGTTGAGTACATGGGTGCTGATGCCTGCCATAGTGGTCTTTCGATGGGTTGCGATAGAGCGCGGATATGCCGGCTCAGCTGCCGCGCGAATAGGTATAGCTCCAGGGGCCGAACTGGATGGGCAGATGGATGCGCTCTGCCGTGTTCACGATCTGGAAGCGCACCGGCACCTTGGACAGAAAGGCCGGGCGCGGCAGCTTGGCGCCCTTGGCTGCAAAGTACTCGTCCACGTGCAGCAGCATTTCGTAGCGGCCGCTGCGGTAGCTGTCGTCGATCAGCAGCGGTTCGTCGGCCCGGCCGTTGGCGTTCACGACAAAGCTGCGTATCGGCACATAGGTTTCGCCGTCGAAGCGCGAAAAGTCGATGCGCAAGCCCGTGGCTGCAGAGCCATGGAAGGTGTCCACGGCATGCATGGTCAGGCGCGGGCTGACACCATGCAGCACGATGGGGCCGGTGGTCTGGGCCGGCACTGCCGGGGGGGTGTCGGCGGCCAGCGCGCCGTGTGTGCCTGTCAGGGCCGAGGCGCCGAGCACGAGGCCCGAGAGTGCGAACTGTCGGCGCGACGGGGTCGGTGTGGGTGTGGGATGCATGCGGGATGACTCCTTCAGACGTTCTTGCGGCGCTGGATGCGGGCGACGAAGGCGATGGCGAGAACGGCTGCCAGCGCTTCCACGATGGCCACCAGGTACAGGCCCGGAGCGACCTTGCCGGTGGAGGCCTTGATCACGCCCATCAGATAAGGGGCACCGAAGCCGGCCAGATTGGCCACCGAGTTGATCAGCGCCACGCCCACTGCAGCAGCGCCGCCGCTGAGCAGCATATTGGGCATCTGCCAGAACACGGGGATCGCGCTCATGGTGCCCACCAGTGCCAGGACCATGGCCGTCAGCGCCACGATCACGGGGATGCTGTCCATGCCCATGGTGAAGGCCAGGGCCAGCATGCCCACGGCGCCCAGCAGGGCCGAGCCCGCGAAGTGCCAGCGTACCTCGCCACGGTGGTCGGAATGGCGACCGTTGATGATCATGCCGGCCGCGCCGAGCAGATAGGCGGCACCGGCGATCCAGCCCACCTGCATGGGCGAGGTGAAGCCCGCTTCGCGAATCACGGTGGGAATCCAGAAGGTCAGCGTGGAGTTGGCGCAGAGCAGGCAGAAGAACACGGCGATCAGCAGCCACACCATGGGGTTGCCGAACAGGGTGCGCCAGTCGCTGTGGCGCTCGCCCTGGGCCTTCTGGTCGATTTCGAGTTGCTGGCGCACGACGGCGCGGTCCGTGTCGGTGAGCCATTTGGCTTCCTCGGGGCGGTCGGTCATGTAGAAGTAGGCAAAGATGCCGGCCAGCACCGAGGGGATGCCTTCGATGATGAACAGCCACTGCCAGCCGTGCATGCCGTGCGCGCCTGCAGCCCAGGTCATGATGCCGCCAGCCAGCGGGCCGCCGATGACGCCGGCGATGGCCGAGGCCGACATGAAGGTGCCGAAGGCCTTGGCGCGGCGCTTGGACGGATACCAGTAGGTCAGGTAGAGGATGATGCCGGGGTAGAAGCCGGCCTCGAATACGCCCATCAGAAAGCGCAGGATGTAGAACTGGGTCGGTGTCGTCACCCAGGCCTGCAAGATGCAGATCAGGCCCCAGCCTATGGTGATGCGCATCACCGTCTTCTTGGCGCCTATCTTCTGCAGCAACATGTTGGAGGGCACTTCGAACAGGAAGTAGCCGATGAAGAAGATGCCGGCGCCCAGGCCGTAGACGGCTTCGCTGAATTTCAGATCGTCGAGCATCTGCAGCTTGGCGAAGCCGATGTTGACGCGGTCCAGCCAGGCCAGCACCCACAGCACGCCCAGAAAGGGCAGCAGGCGCCAGGAAATCTTGGAGTAGGTGGCGTCGACCTGATCGACGGAAGCAGCAGTGCCGCTGATCGGCACATGATGAGCACTCATGGCAAGTCCTTGTCTCGGAAATTTGTTGTTGGGTTTGCGGACACTTGCATGGTCGCGACTTGTGGCGATATGCGAAACTAAGCGCCTGCTATGAGCCGCATAGCAAAATGCATATCTCTAGGGAAAACACGTGTCTCGCAGCGAAGAACCGTTCGATACCTATTTGCTGCGCGTGCTGTGCACCCTGATCAGCGAAAAAAGCGTGTCGCGCGCGGCAATACGCCTCAATCAGTCACAACCGGCCATCAGCGCGGCGCTGCGGCGATTGCGGGCCATCTTCAACGACCCTTTGCTGGTGCGGGACAAGAACCGCATGGTGCCGACGGCGCGCGCGCTTCAGGCCGTGGAGCAGGCACGTGCGGCGCTGGGCCTGATCGACGGGCTGCTGAGCGTCGGCAAGGAATTTGTGGCCGAGACCACGCAACTGCGCTTCACCATCGCCATGCCCGACTATCTGGCACCGCCCTTCATGGCGCGCGTGGTCCAGCTCATGCGAGCGCAGGCACCGGGCGCGAGGCTGGTCCTGCTGCCGCTGGGCCAGAACTTCGACTACGAGCAGGCCCTGCAAAGCGGCGAGGTGGATATCGTCATCGGCAACTGGCCGAGCCCGCCCGAGCATTTGCACATGTCCACGCTGCTCGAGGACGAGGTGGTCTGCCTGCTCGATGAAACGCATCCTCTGGCCGGGCCGGGCCGGCTGACGGCCGAGCACTATCTGCAGGCCGCGCATGTGGTGTTCACGCCTTATTCGCCCGATCAGCGCGGCGTGGTGGAGAGCAGTCTGGGCACCATGCGCGTGAGCCGTGACGGCCGCGTGCAATGCTCGCACTTCTCGATGGCGCCGGATCTGCTGGTGGGCACCGACCTGCTGCTGACCACCAGCCGCCATTTCGCGGCCTATCACGCCAGACGGTTGCCGCTGACCATGGTGCCTCTGCCCATGGGCAACCGCGTCATGCGCTTCTACCAGCTCTGGCATTCGTCCCGGCACCGGGATGCCTCCCATATCTGGCTGCGCGCCCTGCTCAATCAGGCCTCGCAGGTGCTGACGGCATCGACGTAGCCGGCTGCTATACGGGCTATAACAAGCCAGCACTGTGAGGCGGGAAACGCGCTTCCTACACTGGCCTCATGACTAGCACCACTACCTCCTCCATCCCCACGCTCGACGAGCTCAACGTCATGACGCACGCAGACTTTGCGGCCGCGCTCGGCGAGGTTTTTGAATACGCCCCCTGGGTGGCCGAGGCTGCAGCGCAGCAGCGCCCCTTTGCCAGCCTGGACGCACTGCACCAGGCCATGCTGGCCGCCGTGCATGGCAGCCCGCGTGAGCAGACCCTGCGCTTTCTCTGTGGCCACCCCGAGCTGTCGGCCAGCGCCGTGCGCTCCGGCACGCTGACCGTTGACTCCCAGCAGGAGCAGCAAAGCGCGGGGCTGGGGGATCTGGCGCAGGAGCAGGGCGAGCGCCTGGCCGAGCTGAACCAGTCCTATCGCACGCGCCATGGCTTTCCCTTCATCGCCTGCGTGCGCCACTACACGCGCGCCGGCCTGTTTGCCGAGCTGGCCTCGCGCACCGAGCGCGGCACCGAGCAGGAGTTTGCCGAAGCCCTGCGCCAGATCGGCTTCATCAGCCGCCTGCGCCTGTCGCAACGCGTGAGTAGTGCCAGCAGCCTGCAGGCAGCCTGAGCCCCTATCGCCGCCCAAGCCCCGCAATGCGGGGCTTTTCTTATGCTGGCTGGCGGGTTGGCACCCTATGTCGGGGTTGGCTGCCCAGGTGCAGCAGATGCCGCATGGACCGTGCTGGCGCGGCCCAGGCTGCCTACTGACGCAGTGGGAGTTCTCGGCACTGGCTGAAATCCCCGCATGCTTGTGATTGAATTCGGGTTTAGACCTTATTTCTCGTTTTCATGATCGTCAGAGATCGCCCGTCGGGCTTCAAGCTGCTGTGGATTGTCCGGGGCTCGGTGCTGCAACGCATCAAAGGCGTGCTTGCCGTCAACATCGTGCTGGCCATCATCGTCACCGTGGCGCATGGCACGCTGTTCCACACCAAGATTCCCATCACGCCGATCCCGTTCACCCTGATCGGCCTGCCGCTGGCGATTTTTCTGGGCTTTCGCAACAACACCGCGTATGCGCGCTACTGGGAAGGACGCAAGCTCTGGGGCGAGATCGTGATCTATGCACGCACGCTGGCCCGCCAGTGCCTGAGCCTGATCGAGCTCGATCACCCCATAGACCCGCGCCAGCGGGCCAGCGATGTGCGCGTGCGCATGGTGCACCGGGCCGTGGCTTTTTCTCATGTGCTGCGGGCCCAGCTGCGCGGCCTCAAGGACGATGTGGCGGCCCAGCAGTGGCTGACCCATGCCGAGTGGCAGCGCCTGCAACTGCTGCCGCTGAATCAGCGCACCGATGCGCTGATGCTGGCCATGGGCAAGGATCTGGGCCAGTGCGTGCGCGAGCAGCGCATAGACCCCTGCCTGGCCGTGGAGCTGGACCGTACCCTCAACGGCTTCACGACGGCCGCTGCCTCCTGCGAGCGCATCCGCAATACGCCGATTCCGTTTTCCTACACCTTGCTGCTGCACCGCACGGCCCATCTGTACTGCTTTTTGCTGCCTTTCGGTCTGGTGGACATCACGGGCTTCATGACGCCGTTTGTCGTAGCCATCGTGGCCTATACCTTCTACGGTCTCGATGTGCTGGGTGACGAGCTGGAAGAGCCATTCGGCATGGAAAGCAACGACCTGGCACTGGACAGCATCTGCCGCAGCATCGAGATCAGCCTCAGCCAGTCGCTGGGTGACCCCCAGGTTCCGGCGCCGCTCAAGCCGGTGGACTATCTGCTGACCTGAGGTCCTCCAGAATGCAAAAGCCCTGAACTCGTCATTCAGGGCTTTGTTCATGATGGCGGCTGGAGCCAGTGCAGGCTAGACCGTGGCGCGATCTTCGTCCACGGCCTTTTGCCAGGCCTGGTACAGGTCCTCGCCGGCATCGCGCACGCGGTGGCTGATGACGGGCAGTTCGCGCCGGCCTTCAGGGCGAGCCAGTTCCTCATAGCCGCGCGCGGCCGACAGGTCATAGGGCTCGCCGTCTTCGTTGGAGTAGGCGAAGTACACCTGTTTCACGCCGGCCAGCAGCATGGCGGTGTGGCACATGGAGCAGGGATAGCCGCTGGCATACATGACGGCCCCGGACAGATCGGTGCTGCCCAGGGCCTTGGCGGCAATGCGCAGGGCCTGCATCTCGGCGTGGGCCGTGGGATCGCACAGATCATCGACCTGGTTGACGGCGCGCGCCAGGACCTTGCCGTCACGCACCAGCACGGCACCGAAAGGCCAGGTCGCGGATTCGCGGCCCTTGACATTGCCCATGGCTAGGCGGATGGACTCCAGCAGATACTTTTCGCTGTCTCGGGTGCTCATGCATGTCTCCTTGATCTTTGTGAATGGCGCAAAGATCATAGGAAGAGCGGCAGGGTCCATAGTGCATGCAGCAAGCAAAACAGCACGCCGAAGCGTGCTGTTGACTTTTAGTTTTGGGTTGAATGCAGTTGCCGTGATTTTGATGAATATTGATGCAGGCCTGTTAGGCAAAGACGCCGGCGCTGTCCTGCATATGGGCCGATACCGTGCCCAGGTGGTGCAAGGTGTCGCCGCCCGTCATCTCCATCTGGGTCAGGCGCTTGAAATAGTGGCTGCCCACATATTCGTCCGTCACGCCGATGCCACCATGCAATTGCACGGCCTGCTGGCCCACATAACGCATGGACTGGCCCAGCTGCACCTTGGCGCGGGCGATGGCGACATGGCGCTCCTCGGCAGGCGCGACCAGCTTGAGCGTGCCGTAGTAGCTCATGGAGCGGGCCAGCTCCAGCTGCATCTTCATATCGGCCACGCGGTGGCGCAGGGCCTGGAAGCTGGAGATCACCACGCCGAACTGCTTGCGCTGGTTCATGTACTCGGTGGTGAGCTTGAGCGTCTGCTCCATCACGCCGACGCCTTCGGCGCAAAGAGCGGCATTGCCCACATCCTGTGCCAGGGTGAGGGCAGCCACGCCATTGGTGGTGATCAGGGTGGCCGCTGCTGACCGGCAGACCAGATCGGCCGCGCGACCCTCATCCTGCGTGGCATAGGGCTTGGTGGCGACGCCTTCGCTGCCGTTCTCGACGAGGAAGAGCGCGATCTTGCCGTCGAGCTGGGCCGGCACGATGAAGGCGTCGGCCTGGTCGCCCGCAGGAACAATGTTTTTCGTAGCATCTACCGTATATCCATCGCCGGATTTAGAGGCTTTTGCGGCGCAAACATCAATCTGGTAGCGCGCCTTGCGCTCCTGCGATGCGAGCACAACCAGCTTTTCACCGCTGGCGATACGGGGCAGCCAGGCTTGCTTGACGGCTTCGTCGCCGAACTGACCGAGCAAGGCGGAGGCCACGAAAGCCTGGGTCAGAGGCTCCATCACTAGACCGCGGCCCAGCTCCTCCATGACCACCATCACATCGACCGCGCCCTGGCCCAGGCCGCCATATTGCTCGGGCACGGTGAGGGCCGTCAGGCCCAGCTCGGCCAGCTCGTTCCAGACCTCGCGCGAGAAGCCGCCTTGTTTGGCAATGCTCTGGCGGCGCTCGAAGGTATAGCCCTTGTCCACCCAGCGGGCCACGGCATCGCGCAGTTGTTGCTGGTCGTCGGAAAAATCGAAATCCATATTTGTCTCCTGCCACCGGGCCGCAATTGGCGTGAAGCGCCAAACCAGCCCAGCGAAGCTCAATCTAGAACCCCCTCCCGGAGGGGGCGCGGGGGAGCAGAACGAATTCGCGCAAGCGAAACATCGTCGCCTTCACTGCTTCTGAATCAGCCCAGCACGGTTTGGGCGACGATGTTTCGCTGCACCTCGTTGGAGCCGCCATAGATGGTGGTCTTGCGCATATTGAAGTAGGTCGCGGCCAGCGGCGCATTGCCCAGCACGTTGCCGGGAAAGTCGCCCTGGTAGCCGGCTTCCATGGCTTCCTGGATATAGGGCAGGGCATAAGGGCCTGCGGCCAGCATCATCAGCTCGGAGTAGCGCTGCTGAATCTCGCTGCCCTTGATCTTGAGCAGGCCGGCAATGTCCAGCGGGTTCTTGCCCGACTTCATGGCCGAGAGCACGCGCAGCACCAGCATTTCCAGCGCGATCACATCGATCTCCAGCAGGGCGATCTGATCACGGAAGCGCTGGTCTTCCCAGACGCCTTCGGTTTTGGCGATGCGCTTGAGGCGCTCCAGCTCGCGCTTGGCACGGTTCACATCGGCGATATTCGTGCGCTCGTGGCTGAGCAGGTGCTTGGCATAGGTCCAGCCCTTGTTTTCCTCGCCGATCAGCTGGTCGGCAGGCACTTGCACATTGTCGAAAAAGACCTCGTTGACCTCGTGAGAACCGTCCAGCAGCTTGATGGGGCGCACGGTCACGCCCGGCGACTTCATGTCGACCAGCAGGAAGCTGATGCCGGTCTGGGGCTTGCCCTCGTTGCTGGTGCGCACCAGGCAGAAGATCCACTCGCCGTATTGGCCCAGCGTGGTCCAGGTCTTCTGGCCGTTGACGATGTATTTGTCGCCCACGCGTTCGGCGCGGGTCTTGACGCTGGCCAGGTCCGAGCCCGAACCCGGTTCGGAATAGCCCTGGCTCCACCAGACTTCGCCGCTGGCGATGCCGGGCAGAAAGCGCCGATGCTGCTCCGGTGTGCCATAGGCCATGATGACCGGCGCCACCATCACGGGGCCGAAGGGCACGATGCGCGGCGTGCCGGCGAGTGCGCATTCTTCCTCGAACAAATGCTTTTGTACGGCGCTCCAGCCGGGGCCGCCGAATTCCTTGGGCCAGCCGTAGCCGAGCCAGCCTTTTTTGCCCAGAATCTTGGCCCAGCGCTGCATGTCCTCGCGCGTCAGGTGCAGATCGTTGCGCACCTTGTGCGCAATATCCTCGGGCAGATTTGCCCGCACCCAGCTGCGGATCTCTTCGCGAAAAGCCTGTTCTTCAGGGGTGAATGCCAAGTCCATGCGTTGTCTCCTGCAAATGCTGGAGATTTGTAGCACGCACGTTCTTTTTCTGGCTGTCCGGGTTGCGACAAATGGCGGGAAACCCCAGGGATGAGCGCCTCCTGAGCGGCTGCGCCTGCCTGTCTTTGCGTGGCATGCGCCAGTTTTTGGCGCCGGCCTGTCGTTTGTAACGAAGCAGGCCGCCAGCGCTTATTGGACGAACGCTGGCAGCTAGCAGTTTCTGTCTGGATTTATTCAGCCGGGGCAGCAGGCGGTTCCACGCCCAGCGATTCGCACAGCATCTGCACGGTGGCGCGCAGTTGGGCAACTTCGGTTTCGAGCGCATCCACACGCTGCTGCAGGGCCGATGCATTGCCGCCTGTGCTGGCGCTGCCGGTACTTGCTGCCAGGGCGTTGACATCCACCGGGCCGCAAAGCAGATGGGCCCAGCGCTGTTCGCGGGCGCCAGGGGCGCGCGGCAGCTGCACGACCAGCGGGCCGCCTTTTTCCTCGCTGCGTTCGCGCAGTTCGTCGAGAAAGGCTTCGACCGAGGAGATGTCGGCAAAGCGGTGCCAGCGCTCGGAGTTGATGCGCAACTCGCCAGCGGTCTGGGGGCCGCGCAGCATCAGCAGGGCCAGCAGCACGGCTGATTGGTCGGGCACGCCAATGCCGCGCGGGAAGTTGTGCTCCCAGCGCGTGGAGCGCACGCTGCTGATCTGCACCGACAGGGTCTTGAGGCGCAGGCTGTCCAGTGCCTCCTGGGCTTCGCCCTCGCTGACCTCCATCACCGGGTCGCGGCTGGACTTCTGGTTGCAGCCCGTGACCAGGCTGTTGAGCGTGAGCGGATAGCTGTCGGGCACGGTGCGGGCCTTTTCCATCAGCGTGGCCAGAACGCGGGATTCGATGGCGCTCAAAGGGGTGTTGCGTGGGTCAAACGGCATGGGATCTCCTCGAAAGTCTTAGGGCAGCGCACAGGAACTGGTGCAAACCCGATAGGGTTTGTCCGTCAATGCGACAATCGCCGCCCATGAAAAACATCGTGATCCTCATCTCGGGCGGCGGCTCGAACATGGCTGCCATTGTGCGTGCATCCCAGCAGCAGAACTGGGCAAAGCAGTACAACGCCCGCGTGAGCGCCGTGGTGAGCAACAAGGCCGAGGCCAAGGGCCTGGTGTTCGCGCGGGACAACGGCATCGCCACCGAGGTGCTGGATCACAAGCAGTTCGACAGCCGCGAGGCCTTTGATGCCGAGCTGACGCAGGTCATCGATCGCCATGCGCCCGATCTGGTGGTGCTGGCCGGTTTCATGCGCATTCTCACGCCAGGCTTTGTTGCGCACTATGAGGGCCGGCTGATCAACATCCATCCCTCGCTGCTGCCGGCCTTCACCGGTCTGCACACCCACCAGCGTGCGATTGATGCGGGCTGCAAGTTTGCGGGCTGCACAGTGCACCGCGTGACGGCCGAGCTCGACGTGGGCCCCATCCTGGAGCAGGCCGTGGTGCCCGTGCTGCAGGGTGACACGGTCGAGCTGCTGGCTGCGCGCGTGCTGGTGCAGGAGCACATCATCTATCCGCAAGCCGTGCTCAATCTGATCAAGGCTTGATCAGATTTGATAGCTTCTATCTCTTTATAGGTAAGCGATAGAGCCTATCTTTATGCTGATTTCTGCTCCTCGGCGGGCAGGCGGCGAAAGCGTGGCCGCTCCACGCCATCAATCACCACGGTCTCGTTGAACATGGCGGCAGGGCGCACCCATAGGCCATGCTCGCCATAGAGCGCGCGGTAAAGCGTCATGGGTTCCAGGGTTTCGCTGTGGCGCACCGTGGCTATGACTTCATAGCGCATGCCTTTGTAGTGTTCGTAGAGACCGGGCTCGGTGGTGATGAGTGCAGGCAGATCGTGGTCGGACATGATGCTTTAAAAAGATGAGCTGTCAACGCTTGAAGGAAAAGGGCTGAAGCCTGTTTTTACTATGAATCGTTTGGAGCAGGCCGGCGTCATAGATTTCTGGCGCCAGCCAGGGCCAGGGCGAGAGTGGGACAATTGCGCCCATGCATCCCAAAGCCCTTCTCGACGCTTGCTCTGAACTCGTCAAGCGCGCCCTGACATTTGAACACCCGGCCGATGCCGTGGTGTCCCGCTTTTTCCGCGAAAACCGCTATCTGGGCCCGCGCGAGCGCGCCACCCTGGCCGAAACCGTCTACACCGTGCTGCGCAAGAAGCTGCTGTTCGAAGCGCTGGCGCATTCGGGCAGCGGCGCACGCGAGCGCCGGCTGGCCATCCTGGGCTTTGCCGCCGTGCTGCGCGAGCAGGCCAAGAAGGAAGGCAAGGTCAAGAACAAGGACGGCCAGGACAGCGAGACCTTTATCAAGGCCGCGCTGACGCCCCAGGAACTCAAGTGGCTGGCTGCCTGCGACGGCGTCAAGCCCGAAGAGCTGATGGAGGCGCACCGCCACAATCTGCCCGAATGGCTGGTCGAGCCGCTCAAGGCCCAGCTGGGTGATGGATTCTGGGCACTGGCCGCCAGCATGGAGCAGGCCGCTCCTCTGGATCTGCGTGTCAACACGCTCAACGACAAGCGCTCCGATCTGCGCAAGGAACTGGAAAAAGCCGGCATCAAGGCCGAGCCCACGCCGTTCTCGCCCATCGGTCTGCGTGTGGACGGCAAGCCCGCGCTGGCCAAGGTTGATGCCTTCAACCGCGGCGCCATCGAAGTGCAGGACGAAGGCTCGCAACTGCTGGCACTGATGCTGGATGCCAAGCGTGGCGAAATGGTGGTGGACTTTTGCGCTGGCGCCGGCGGCAAGACCCTGGCCATTGGCGCGGCCATGCGCAACACCGGCCGCCTGTATGCCTTCGACGTCTCGGGTCATCGCCTCGATGCGCTCAAGCCTCGTCTGGCGCGTTCGGGTCTTTCCAATGTCCACCCTGCCGCAATTGCCCACGAGCGCGACGAGCGCGTCAAGCGCCTGGCCGGCAAGATCGACCGCGTGCTGGTCGATGCTCCTTGCTCGGGCCTGGGTACGCTGCGCCGCAATCCCGACCTCAAGTGGCGCCAGAGCGTCAAGGCCGTGCAGGAGCTGACGCAGAAACAGGCTGCCATCCTGGAAAGCAGCGCGCGCCTGGTCAAGGCCGGTGGCCGTCTGATCTATGCCACCTGCTCCATCCTGCCAGAGGAAAACGAAGCCATTGCCGAAGCCTTCAGTGCCGCTCACCCCGAGTTCGTTCCGCTGGACGCGGGCGAGGTGCTCGAGCAGCTCAAGATTGCCGACGGCGACAAGCTTTGCAGCGGCGGTGACGAGGGCCGACGTTATCTGCGTCTGTGGCCACACCAGCACGAGACAGACGGGTTTTTCGCCGCTGTTTGGGTGAAAAAGGCGTAACTTCGGTGCAAATCCGGTATCTGCTGTCGGGGAATCGGCAGCAGCCCGGCCGGCGGATCACCTAAAATGGCACGACCGTGCTTATCGGGTGGGCGCGGTTTTTTGCCAAAGGCTTTGTTATTTATGTCGCTGGATATAGCCTCGATCTGGAATGCCGTCGTGGATTGGATGGCCAATGGCCTGTGGGATCTGTCGTGGTGGCAGCTGCTGCTCTACACCTTGATCACCACCCACTTCACGATTGCGGGTGTCACCATCTATCTGCACCGCAGCCAGGCGCATAGGGCGCTGGATCTGGGGCCTATTCCCTCGCATTTCTTCCGTTTCTGGCTCTGGCTGGGCACGGGCATGGTGACCAAGGAATGGGTGGCCATCCACCGCAAGCACCATGCCAAGTGCGAGACCGCAGATGACCCGCACAGCCCGCAGACGCGCGGCCTGGGCAAGGTGATGCGCGAAGGTGCCGAGCTGTACCGTGCCGAGGCCAAGAACGAGGAAACGCTCAGAAAATACGGTCACGGCACGCCCGACGACTGGATGGAGCGCAACATCTACCGCCATTCGGTGATGGGCCCCTCGCTGATGCTCATCCTGAATGTGGCGCTGTTCGGCGTGATCGGCCTGTCGATCTGGGCCGTGCAGATGATCTGGATTCCATTCTGGGCTGCGGGCGTGGTCAACGGCGTGGGGCATTTCTGGGGCTATCGCAACTACGAGGCGACGGATGCCTCCACCAATCTGGTGCCCTGGGGCCTCATCATCGGCGGCGAAGAGCTGCACAACAACCACCATACCTTTCCCACTTCGGCCAAGTTCTCCGTCAAGCCCTACGAGTTCGATATCGGCTGGGTCTATATCAGCCTCATGCAGAAGCTGGGCTGGGCCAAGGTCAAGAAAACCCCACCGCGTCTGCGCATGGGCGTCGTCAAGCCCGTGGCCGACGAGCTGACGCTGGAAGCCATCATTGCCAATCGCTACGAGGTCATGGCCCGTTATGCGCGCGGCGTGCGCACGGCGGTTCAGCACGAGCTGGACCTGCTCAAGCAGAAGCAGGCACAGAAGTCGGATGTCTCCCTGCTCAAGGGTGTGCAACGCTGGCTGCACCGTGATGCCGACAAGGTGCCCGTGCGTGCCCAGAGCCAACTGGCGCAGGCCCGCGCTGCGCACCCGGTGATTGACCAGATGCTGGTCATGCGCGAAGAGCTGCGTCAGCTGTGGCTCAACACCAGCCTGAGTCGCGAGCAACTGACCGGTCAGCTGCAGGCCTGGTGCCAGCGCGCCGAGGCCAGCGGCATTGCGGCACTCAAGGATTTCTCCGTCAAGCTGCGCGCTGCCCACGTCTGAGGCCGAGCTTGCCAAGCTGCTGCCAGATTCTGGCAAGCGCGAAGCTCAGGCCTTTTCCCTCTTCAAGCCGCTGTGCTGCCCTGTTCGGGTGGGGGCGGCTTTGCTGTATCCGTGCCGCCGGATATTGAATCCAGGCTGCACCTGCCGGCGTGCTCAGCTGCACCCAGGTGCGACTGGGGCAACGCCAGCTTTGCCCGGTTTGCAGCACCATGACCTGACCGAAGTGATTGTCGGTAAAGCTCAGCGGCCCGATGGCCAGACGCAGCGGCCCTTGCTGGCAGAACAGTTCGCTGCCTGGTTCAAACAGCAGCGACGCGGCTTGGCCGTTGTTGAGACTATGTGTTTTCGGGGTGGGGTCCGGCTGTGACATGGTGGCTAGGGGTCTGTGATTCAGGCCTCAAGCGTAAGGAAGCACGGCTTGGCAGAACAGGCACAGCAAGCGTTCCGTGCGGGCGTAGCAGCATGGATTGCTGTGCATCTGTTCCGGTATGTTTGCTGACAATCTGTATCTGTTGCAGAACAGGGCTTGCTGGCATGATGCCTGCCCGGTCCTGCGTTTTGTCATCATGCTGACTTCCTCCCCCTCCGAATCACAGCCTGTCGATCATGCGGCAAGCGATGTGCTGCTGCCGCTGTATCAACGGCTGGCCGCGCACTACAGCAAGGCCATGGAGCTGGGGAGCCTGAAACCCGGGGAGCGCATGCCGTCGGTGCGCGAGCTGATGGCGCGGCATGACATCAGCCTCTCGACGGCCTTGCAGGTGCTGCGTTTTCTGGAAGCGCAGGGCTGTCTGGAGGCCAGGCCCCGCGTGGGCTACTTTGTGTGCGCGACGAGGACGGGCGATATTCCTCTGGCCAGCGAACCGGACCTGAGCCAGCCGCTGTCTCCCGGCGCGCATGCGCATTTCGTGGGCATCAACGAGCATATTTCTCTGCTGCTCGAGCGCGGCCGTCAGGCCGAGGTCTATATGGACATCGGTGGCTGCACGCCGCCTGCCTCCTTGTTCGATCATCACTATCTGAACAAGACCGTCACCCGGCTGCTGCGCGAGCATCCGACCCTGCTCTCGCAGGGGCGCTCTCTGCTGGCCAATCAGGGCAATCATCCGCTGTTTCAGCAGGCCATGGCCAGACGGGCGCTGGCCTCCGGTATCCGTGTGGCGCCTGCCGATGTGCTGGCAACCACCGGCAATTCCGAAGCGGTGAGTCTGGCGCTGGCTGCCGTGGCATCACCCGGGGACATGGTGGCCGTCGAATCGCCAACCTATTACGGCCTGCTGCAGGTGGTGGAGTCCCTGCAGCTGAAAACGCTGGAGATTCCCTGCAGCCCGCGCACCGGCATGTCCATCGAGGCGCTGGAGCTGGCCTTTCAGACCCAGCCGCGCCTGAAGGCCGTGGTGGTGGTGCCGGATCTGCAGATGCCGCTGGGCGCGCGCATGCCGGATGAGAAAAAGGCCAGACTCGTGACCCTGTGCGCAGCCCATGGGGCGGCGCTGATCGAGGACGACTCCTACGGTCTGTTTGTCGAAGGGCTGCCGGTGAAGCCGCTCAAGGCCTGGGACAGTGTCTCCGGGCATGTGATCTATTGCCAGGCCTTCAACAAAAGTCTGGCGCCGGGCCTACGCCAGGGCTGGATGAATGGCGGCCAATGGCATGGCCGCATCCAGATGCTGAAATTTGCACAAAGCCGCAATACCCAGACGCTGGGGCAGCTGGTCGTGGCCGAGGTGCTGGGCTCACCCACCCATCAGCGCAGTCTGGAAAAGCTCAGGCAGCAGCTCAAGCGGCAGCGCGAGGCCATGGCCAGACTGGTGGCACGTCATTTCCCGCTGGGCACGCGCATGAGCCTGCCAGGCGGCGGCCTGTGCCTGTGGCTGGAGTTCCCCGCGCAGATGTCAACCTCGGACCTGTTCACGGCAGCCCTGGCGCGCGGCATACGTATTGCGCCGGGCAGCATGTTTTCCAACTCCGGCAGGTACGAGCACTGCATGCGCCTGGCCTGCACCCATCCGGTCGACGAACTCATGGAGAGGGCGATGCAGGATCTGGGCGCGATGGCGTGCCGGCAACTGGGGCAGAGTCTGCGCAGCTAGCGCTGGCCGGGGTCCTTTACTTCGTCGGTTGACCGGCCATGCACTTGCTCAGGAATTCACGGGCCTTGCCGCCTTCCTTGTAGAAGGTGCTGATGACCTCCTTGCCTTCCACAGAGACCTTGAAGCGGGCTTCTTCCTCTTCCCCAAGCTCCTTGACCAGTGCTTCGGGGCCGCCCAGCGCGTAGACGATGGCTCCCCATTTGCCATTGGACATGGTGTAGTTGATGGCGCCGACCTCCTGGGGCCGGTCCTGGTTCTGGGTCAGAGTGGTTCTGATCTTGCGCGGGCTGGCGGGCTGGGGAATGTCCATGCCCAGAAAGGTCAGCAGGGCACCGTTGTGCTTGGCCGTAGGGCCGGAAAGCTGAACGGCACCGGAGATGCTGCCAAAGATCGCCGCACATTCAAGACCGGAACGCGGGTTTTTCTCGTCATGCGAAAACATCCAGTAGCCCTTGCGCAGCTTCTGATACTGCGGGTCTTGTGCAATTCTCTGTCCTTCCTTGATCAGCTCCTGCCCCTCGCGCAGCAGTTCCAGCTGGCTGCGCGCCAGACCGCCCAGGGCATCGGCGGGCGACGGTTCGGGGCGCTGGGCGGCGGCTGGCGCGGAGCTGAACTGCTCGCAGACGGGTACCGAGGCCAGACCCGGTGAGCCGCCTGTCATGCCGACCTGGCGCTGGCCGGGGCCGGGACCCGTGGGGCAGATGAAGGTCTGGCCGAAGACGGCTGGCGACACGGCAAGCGAGAAAAGCAATGTGCTCAGCGTCCTGTGATTCATCTGATCCATCCCTGTTCGTTGCAAAGTGCCAAGTATAGGGAGGGTCGCTGCGTCAGCTCTCGCGCCGCGACAGGAGTCGCAAAGGCATGAAAAAACCGCCTGCACTTGCGTGAGGCGGCTTTTCAAGAAACAGGCCGAATTACTTCAGCTTGGTTTCCTTGTACTCGACGTGCTTGCGAGCCTTGGGGTCGAACTTGATGATCGACATCTTTTCAGGCATCGTCTTCTTGTTCTTGGTCGTTGTGTAGAAGTGACCGGTACCAGCAGTGGAAGCCAGCTTGATCTTTTCGCGTCCGCCTTTAGCAGCCATGGTGTTTCTCCTTCAGGAAATTAAGCTTGGCCACGAGCGCGCATGTCTGCGAGCACGGAGTCGATACCGTTCTTGTCGATCAGGCGCAGAGCAGCGCTGGAAACGCGCAGGCGCACCCAACGGTTTTCGCTCTCCACCCAGAAGCGGCGGTATTGCAGGTTGGGGAGGAAACGACGCTTGGTCTTGTTGTTGGCGTGGGAAACATTGTTGCCCACCATGGGCTTCTTGCCCGTAACTTCACATACGCGTGCCATTGGGACACTCCGATAGTTGAATCGGCCGCCGGCTCTGGAATCCTGCAGGAGCAGGAGGTGCCGACAACCTCACCTCGCCAGTTTGTAATGGGTGGCGGTAGCCCGATTGCGGAAGTCCCGAAGCACGGTAAAGCGCGAACCTGGAATTCAGCAAAGTCTGCGATTATAGCGTTTTCGCAAAAAAGCCCCTGGTGCCGGCCAAAACTGGCCAAACCCAAGGGCTTTTGCGCCGAACATGCGCTAACAGCCGCTCAGACGCCGAGGCGTCCTGGCGTCATCAGGATTCCTGTTCCAGGAAACGCTGGGCATCCAGGGCTGCCATGCAGCCGGTGCCGGCGCTGGTGATGGCCTGGCGGTAGACATGATCCTGGCAGTCGCCGGCGGCGAATACGCCGGGCACGCTGGTCTGGGTGGCAAAGCCCTTGAGACCTCCCTGGGTGATGATGTAGCCGTTTTCCAGCTCCAGCTGACCCTGGAAGATGTCGGTGTTGGGGTGGTGGCCGATGGCGATGAAAGCGCCTTGCAGCTTGACCTCTTCGGTGTGGCCGTCCTGCGTGCTCTTGATGCGGATGCCGGTCACGCCACTCTGGTCACCCAGCACTTCATCCAGTGTGAAATGGGTCTTGAGCTCGATCTTGCCTTCCTCGACCTTTTCCATCAGCTTGTCCACGAGGATGGGCTCGGCCTTGAACTTGTCGCGGCGGTGCACGAGGGTGACCTTGCTGGCGATGTTGGAAAGGTAGAGGGCTTCTTCTACGGCCGTGTTGCCGCCACCGATCACGCAGACGGGCTGCTCGCGATAGAAAAAGCCGTCACAGGTGGCGCAAGCGGACACGCCGCGACCCATGAAGGCTTCCTCAGAGGGCAGGCCCAGGTACTTGGCCGATGCGCCGGTGGCGATGATCAGCGAGTCGCAGGTATAGACGCCGCTGTCGCCGGTCAGGGTGAAGGGGCGCTTGGAGAGGTCAACCTGGTTGATGTGGTCGAAAACGATTTCGGTCTTAAAGCGCTCGGCATGTTCCTGAAAACGCTGCATCAGCTCGGGGCCCTGCACGCCCATGACGTCGGCAGGCCAGTTGTCCACTTCGGTGGTGGTCATCAACTGGCCACCCTGGGCCATGCCGGTAATCAGCAGGGGCTTGAGGTTGGCACGGGCCGCGTATACGGCTGCGGTATAGCCGGCAGGGCCGGAGCCGAGGATGAGAACTTGTGCGTGTTTGGTAGAGGACATGGAGCGGAACTCTGAAAAAAGCAGGCCGACAGCCGGCGCGCGGTCATGAAAACATTGGGAAGATGTGGGAGTATCGCTCCGGATCAAGGTCTGCGCGTGCAGCTGTTTTTAATCACCGGAATTGTTAAAAATGATAGTGACGAAGCGAATCCGGCTACCGTATGGCAGTTTTGTTGCATGTGCTTGCATTACGCTGAGCGATCGTCTTGGCCGAATGCACCGCTTGGATAAGGGCCTAAGGTAAGCTTGCGCCTGCGTATGACATATACATTGAACGCTTCGAACGCGTCTTCTTCCAGCAAATCAAAATCCCGCGCTGCGACTCCGCGCTATGGAGTGATTCGCTTCAGCCAGGAGGTTTTGCTGTTGATCGGCCTGCTGGCGCTGGTGTTCTGGCTCATGGCCATGTTCACCTACTCGCCGCAAGACGCAGCCTGGTCCACTTCGGGCGCCGGGCAAAAGCCGTTTGTGCACAACTGGATGGGCCGTGTGGGTGCCTGGCTGGCCGATGCCTGCTACTTCGGCTTCGGCATGTCCATCTGGTGGCTGGTGCTGGCCGCCGTGCAGACCTGGGTGACATCGCTGGTGCGCTGGATGCGTGGCGGGGTGAACAAGGACGGCAGTCCTCTGGCTCTGATGCCGCTGTGGCGTCGCCGCTTTCTGTTCTGGGGCGGTCTGGCCATTCTGATGATTGCCAGCTGTGCGCTGGAATGGACGCGCTTGTACCGCTTCGAGAACCTGCTGCCGGGCCCTGCCGGTGGCGTGTTTGGTTACATGATGGGCTTCAACGCCCTCAAATGGCTGGGTTTTGCGGGCTCGGGCCTGATCGGCATCTGCCTGTTCGTGCTGGGCGCTGCCATGGTGTTCGGCTTTTCCTGGGGCAAGCTGGCCGAAGGCCTGGGCGCACGCCTGGACGGCATGGTGCAGTTTGGCCGCGAGCGTCGTGAAATTGCCAAAGATGTCTCTGTCGGCAAGAGAGCGGCCCGCGAACGCGAGGAAGTGGTGTTTGACCGCACAGAAGGTGCGATTGCTGCACCGGTGCATCAGCCTGTGCAGATCATCGAGCCCGTGCTGCAGGAGGCCAGCCAACCCAGCGCCCGGGTGGTGAAGGAACGCCAGAAGCCGCTGTTCACCGATCATCCGGACAGCAAGCTGCCGCAGGTGGATCTGCTGGACCAGGCCCAGCAGCGCCAGGAGCTGGTGTCTGCCGAGACACTGGAGATGACCAGCCGGTTGATTGAAAAGCGCCTCAAGGACTTTGGCGTGGAGGTGCGGGTGGTTGCGGCCATGCCCGGTCCTGTGATCACTCGCTATGAGATTGAGCCTGCCACGGGTGTCAAGGGCTCGCAGATCGTCAATCTGGCCAAGGACCTGGCACGTTCGCTGTCCCTGGTCTCGATTCGCGTGATAGAGACCATTCCCGGCAAGAACTTCATGGCGCTGGAGCTGCCCAATGCCAAGCGCCAGTCGATCCGTTTGTCCGAAGTGCTGGGCTCGCAGGTCTACCACGACGCCAAGAGTCTGCTGACCATGGGGCTGGGTAAGGACATTGTGGGCAACCCCGTGGTGGCCGACCTGGCCAAGATGCCCCACGTGCTGGTTGCCGGAACGACCGGCTCGGGCAAGTCCGTGGGTATCAACGCCATGATTCTGTCTCTGCTCTACAAGGCAGAGGCGCGCGATGTGCGTCTGCTCATGATCGATCCCAAGATGCTGGAAATGTCGGTCTATGAAGGCATTCCCCATCTGCTGTGCCCTGTGGTCACCGACATGAAGCAGGCGGCCAACGGTCTGAACTGGTGCGTGGCCGAGATGGAGCGCCGCTACAAGCTCATGAGCAAGCTCGGGGTGCGCAATCTGGCCGGCTACAACAGCAAGATCGATGAGGCCAAGGCACGCGAGGAGTCGATTCCCAACCCCTTCAGCCTGACGCCCGAGGAGCCCGAGCCGCTGCAGCGCCTGCCGCACATCGTCATCGTGATCGACGAGCTGGCCGATCTGATGATGGTGGTGGGCAAGAAGATCGAAGAGCTCATCGCCCGCCTTGCGCAAAAGGCGCGTGCGGCCGGCATTCATCTGATCCTCGCGACCCAGCGCCCCAGCGTGGACGTGATCACCGGCCTGATCAAGGCCAATATTCCGACGCGTATTGCCTTCCAGGTCTCCAGCAAGATCGACAGCCGCACCGTGCTGGATCAGATGGGGGCCGAGACCCTGCTGGGCATGGGCGACATGCTGTACATGGCCAGCGGTACCGGCCTGCCGATCCGCGTGCATGGCGCTTTTGTCTCCGACGACGAGGTGCACCGCGTGGTCAGCTATCTCAAGGAGCAGGGCGAACCCGACTACATCGAAGGCATTCTGGAAGGCGGCTCTGTCGATGGCGAAGGTGGTGATGACGATGGCGAAGGCGGCGGCGAAAAGGACGAGCTCTACGATCAGGCGGTAGAAATCGTGCTGAAAGACCGCAAGGCCAGCATTTCCTACGTTCAGCGCAAACTGCGTATCGGCTACAACCGATCGGCCAATCTGCTCGAGCAGATGGAAAAGGCCGGCCTGGTCAGCTCGCTCACATCCAGTGGGCAGCGCGATGTTCTAGTTCCGGCCCGCAGCGAGTGAGCCACGCACAAGAGAGAGAGTCATGAAACGTCTTTTGACTGCAATTTTGATAGCTGGCAGTGCAAGTGCAGCAATGGCTGATGGTCTGAAAAGCCTTGAGTCCTTCATGAAGAATGCCCAGGCGGGCAAGGCCGACTTCACCCAGTCCGTGACCTCGCCACCCAAGTCCGGGCAGGAGGCGCGTACCAAGGTGTCCAGCGGCAGCTTCGAATTCCAGCGCCCCGGCAAGTTCCGTTTCAACTACACCAAGCCTTTTGAGCAGCTCATAGTAGCCGACGGCAAGACGCTGTGGCTGTACGACGCCGACCTGAATCAGGTGACGGAGCGTGCCCAGGCCCAGGTGCTGGGCAGCACGCCAGCGGCCATCCTGACATCGGCCACCGACCTCAAGGCCTTGAAGGCCGATTTCGAGCTGGGCAACCAGCCTGACGCCGATGGCCTGGAATGGGTGCTGGCCAGCCCCAGGCAGAAAGGCGGTCAGCTCAAGAGCGTGCGCATAGGCTTCACACCCGAAGGCAAGCTGGCTGCGCTGGATATCGAGGACAGCTTTGGCCAGCGCTCTCTGATGCAGTTCAAGGGCCTGCAAACCCAGGCTTCGCTGCCGGCATCGACCTTCCACTTCACGGTGCCCAAGGGGGCCGATGTGCTCAAGCAGTAAAGATCGCGGCGCGCATCAGCAAAAAGGCCTGCGGATTGTGTCCGCAGGCCTTTTTTATGCAGGAATCGGGTTTGAGCCCTTGTGAGTGGAACGCAGCCAACTGCGCTTTGGTGGGGGCTGTTGTGATCAGGCGCGCGTGGCGTTTGCGGCACTTTGCTTGTTGCCGATGGCGAAGTCCAGCAGGCCTGCAATCACCAGCACACCGAGCACAGGGGCGACCCAGCCCATGCCCAGGGCGGCGCCGGGCAGCTTGTCCAGCCAGGCGGGCACCAGTGCATCAAGATTGGCAGCCTTGGCGGCGTCAAACAGGCCGAAGACCAGGGCGGTGCCCATCACGGGGATGTAGACGCGCGGTGGCTGATTCCAGCGATGCAGCAGGCTCAGGGCGATCAGGGCGATGGCCACGGGATACAGCCCCACAAGCACGGGCACGGCCACGGCGATCAGCTGGGCCAGGCCCTGGTTGGCTACGGCTGCACTGAAGACCGACAGGCCGATGACCATGGTGCGGTAGGAGATGCCGGTCAGCTCGCTGAAGAAGCTGCTGCAGGCCGTGATCAGGCCCACGCCGGTGGTCAGGCAGGCCAGCATGATGACGATGGCGAGCAGCCACAGGCCTGCGGGGCCGAAGGTCTGCTGTACAAAGGCTGTGAGAATCTGCACACCGGTGGTGGCGTTGGCGGCCAGTTGGCTGTTGGTGGCGCCCAGATACATCAGCGAGACATAGACCAGGCCCAGGCAGGTCGCGGCAATGATGCCGGCGTAGATGCAGTAGCGCGTGTGCAGCTTGCTGTCGCTCACGCCGGCAGCCTTGATCGCGTTGACGATGACGATGCCGAAGATCAGCGAGGCCAGGGCGTCCATGGTCTGGTAGCCCTGCAGAAAGCCTTCGGAAAAGGCGGCTGCCTGCGTGGCATAGGCCTCGGTGCTGAGACTGTAGCCATCCACAGGGGCCAGCACGGCGGAGCCGCCGAGAACGGTCAGCGCCAGAATCAGCACGGGGGTGATGATCTTGCCCACGTTGTCCATGAGCTTGCCGGGGAACAGCGACAGCAGCGCCACCGCCACAAAGTAAGCGATGGTGAAGGCCAGCAGCATGGCGGGTGTGTTGCCGACAAAGGGAGCCAGACCCATCTCGAAGGATACGGTGGCCGTGCGCGGCGTCGCAAACAGAGGGCCGATGGTCAGATAGATGGCCACGGCCAGCACCAGGCCGGCAATGCGGCCTATGGGGCTGGTCAAGGTGTCCAGGCCGCCACCCACACGTGCGAGAGCGACTACGCCGAGAAGGGGCAGACCGACACCCGTCAGCAGAAAGCCGGTCGAGGCGCCGAGCAGGTTTTCACCGGCTGCCAGGCCCACCATGGGTGGAAAGATGATGTTGCCGGCCCCGAGGAACAGGGCAAAGGTCATGAAACCGAGGGCAAAAATGTCCCAGGTCTTGAGTTTTTTCATACGCGTAGACTCAGACGTGCAGCGCTGGCACGCCCTGTAGCAGTGTGGAGCCAAGGAAAGTTGCGGATGCTTTCGATTGATTTCTGGCTGATGGCGGTAGCCCTATCAGGCACAGGCATTGCGCGGCGCAGATGAGGCGGCCCGCAATGAATCTAAGCGCGCTGCCAGGCCTGGCTGGCCTGGTTTTTGGCAGGCCGGATCGGGGCAGTGCCTCCATGGGGCGAGGGGTGGCCTCGTTAATGGAGAGATTGAATCCGTTGAAACGCTATTTTCTCTTATGAAAAATTCTGATAAGGATGCAAGGGTTAAGGTGGATAAGCATTGACTGCCTTCGGTGTGCAAGCAGCCCCAACCCATTTGGATGCACAACTGGCTAGAGAGTCGGATACTTGAGGGGTCATGGTTACGCACAACAACTCCTCATCTTCAGCCATTCCTCATCAGCCCCTGGCCGAGCGCCTGCGGCCGCACACTCTGGCCGAAGTCATCGGCCAGCAACATGTGTTGGGAGAGGGCATGCCGTTGCGCCTGGCCTTCGAGTCGGGTCGCCCGCATAGCTGCATACTCTGGGGCCCGCCGGGGGTGGGCAAGACCACGATTGCGCGCCTGATGGCCGATGCCTTTGATGCGCAGTTCATCTCCATCAGCGCAGTGCTGGGCGGCGTCAAGGACATCCGCGAGGCCGTGGAGCAGGCGCAGGCCGCCCAGAGCGGACTGCTGCAGCAGCGCACCATCGTGTTTGTGGATGAGGTGCACCGCTTCAACAAAAGCCAGCAGGACGCTTTCTTGCCCCATGTGGAAAGCGGGCTGTTCACCTTCATCGGAGCGACCACGGAAAACCCCTCGTTCGAGGTCAACTCGGCCCTGCTTTCGCGGGCGGCGGTCTATGTGTTGCAAAGCCTGACTCCGGACGACTTGAAGCAGATTGTGGCCAAGGCCCAGGCCATCCAGGCGATTCCGGCGATCGAGGACGAAGCGCTGGATCGCCTGATTGCCTATGCCGACGGCGATGCACGGCGCTTGCTGAACACGCTGGAGACCTTGTCCATCACGGCCGAGCAGGCCGGGGTGCAGAGCATCACCGATGCCTGGCTGCTCAAGGTGCTGGGCGAGCGCATGCGCCGCTATGACAAGGGCGGCGAGCAGTTCTACGACACCATCAGCGCCCTGCACAAATCCGTGCGCGGCTCGGACCCCGATGCGGCGCTTTACTGGTTTTGCCGCATGCTGGATGGCGGTGCCGACCCGCGCTATCTGGCGCGCCGCATCGTGCGCATGGCATGGGAAGACATAGGACTTGCCGACCCGCGTGCCATGCAGATGTGCAACGATGCCGCTGCGACCTATGAACGCCTGGGTAGCCCCGAGGGCGAACTGGCCCTGGCCCAGGCCGTGATCTACCTGGCTGTGGCGCCCAAGAGCAATGCCGGCTACATGGCCTACAACAAGGCCAAGGCCTTTGTGAAGGGAGACACCACCAGGCCTGTGCCGCTGCATCTGCGCAATGCACCTACCAAACTGATGAAGCAGCTGGACTACGGCCGGGATTACCGCTATGCCCACAGCGAGGAGGGCGGCTTTGCGGCGGGCGAGCGCTATCTGCCTGAAGGAATGGAAGATCCGGGCTTCTACCAACCCGTGGCGCGGGGGCTGGAAATCAAGATAGGCCAGAAGCTGGCGGAGCTCAAGGCGCTCAACGACGCCGCTCGTGCGGCAGATGACGAGCCGGCAGGCTTGTAAAGAGCGAGTTGCCCAGGTGTTGCAAGACTGGCACTAGTTGAATGCTGCATTTTTTGCGGTGTTTTCAGGGTTTTTCGCTAGATTGAGTAGCAGCACATGACTAAGTGCCTGTATTTATTGGACTTGCATTGCCGATGAAATTGTTGCGCTGCAGCATTTTGGGGTTGCGCACGGGAAACCCCGGCCCTGAGTCCTGAAAACAGCTCCCTAGAATCGATTCACTCTTTTGCGACAAGCGGCCCACAAAGCGGCGGACTGCAGAAGGGGAACCATGGCATCGCTGGCTCCGTCGTTCGGGATGAGAGGCTCGCAGTGTCTCCGTCTTGGATCGAGGGAAGGGGAGCGCGCTTATGGATATCTTGCTGCAGCAGATCATCAATGGTCTGGTGTTAGGCAGCATGTACGCCTTGATAGCCCTGGGCTACACCATGGTGTACGGCATCATTCAGCTGATCAACTTCGCACATGGCGAGGTGCTGATGGTGGGGGCTTTGACCAGTTGGAGCTGCATCGGCCTGATGCAGGAGGCCATGCCCTATCTGCCGGGCTGGCTCATGCTTTTGATAGCCGCCATCATCGCCTGCGTGGTGGCTGCATCGCTGAACTTCGTGATCGAGAAGGTGGCCTACCGGCCGCTGCGCAACAGTCCGCGTCTGGCGCCGCTGATCACGGCCATCGGTGTCTCCATCCTGCTGCAGACCCTGGCCATGATCATCTGGAAGCCCAATTACAAGGCTTATCCCACACTGCTGTCGTCCACCCCCTATGAAATCGGCACGGCGGTGATCACGCCCACGCAGATTCTAGTGCTGGTGGTCACGGCGATTGCACTTGCCACGCTGATGTATCTGGTCAACTACACCAGGCTGGGGCGCGCCATGCGGGCCACTGCAGAGAATCCGCGTGTGGCGGCGCTGATGGGCGTCAAGCCCGACATGGTGATTTCCGCCACCTTCATCATCGGTGCCGTGCTGGCCGCGATTGCCGGCATCATGTACGCCTCCAACTATGGCACGGCCCATCACACCATGGGCTTTCTGCCGGGTCTCAAGGCCTTCACGGCCGCCGTTTTCGGCGGCATCGGCAATCTGGCCGGTGCCGTGGTGGGAGGCCTGCTGCTGGGGCTGATCGAGTCCATCGGGTCCGGCTATATCGGTGACCTGACGGGGGGCGTGCTGGGCAGCCAGTACACCGACATCTTTGCCTTCATCGTGCTCATCATCATCCTGACGCTGCGCCCTTCGGGCCTGCTGGGTGAGCGTGTGGCGGACCGTGCCTGAGGAGTGCCCATGAAGAACAACAAGACACTCCACTGGATTCTGGGCGGCATAGGCCTGCTGGTGCTGCCGCTGATCCTGCAGTATTTCGGCAACGCCTGGGTGCGCATCGCCGATCTGGCCCTGCTCTACGTGATGCTGGCGCTGGGCCTGAACATCGTGGTCGGCTACGCAGGCCTGCTGGATCTGGGCTACGTGGCCTTCTATGCCGTGGGCGCCTATATGTTTGCGCTCATGGCATCGCCGCATCTGGCCGAGACCTTCGAAGGCTTTGTCGTCATGTTTCCCAACGGACTGCACACCTCGATCTGGTTGGTGATTCCGCTGGGGATGCTGCTGGCCGCCTGTACGGGTGTGCTGCTGGGCCTGCCGGTGCTGCGGCTGCGCGGTGATTACCTGGCCATCGTGACACTGGGCTTCGGCGAGATCATCCGCATCTTCCTGAACAACCTGGACCAGCCAGTCAACATCACCAACGGCCCCAAGGGCATTGGGCAGATCGACTCGGTCAAGATCTTCGGCTTCGACCTGGCCAAGCGTCATGAGATCTTCGGCTACGACATCGCCTCCGTCACGCTGTACTACTACCTGTTTCTGGTGCTGGTGCTGGCCACCATCGTGATCTGCTACCGCTTGCAGGATTCGCGCATAGGCCGCGCCTGGATGGCGATTCGCGAGGATGAAATCGCCGCCAAGGCCATGGGCATCAATGTGCGCAATATGAAGCTGCTGGCCTTCGGCATGGGCGCTTCGTTCGGCGGTGTGGCGGGTTCCATGTTCGGTGCCTTCCAGGGCTTTGTATCGCCCGAGTCCTTCAGCCTCATGGAGTCCGTGATGATTGTGGCCATGGTCGTACTCGGCGGCCTGGGCCATATTCCCGGCGTGATTCTGGGGGCCGTGCTGCTCTCGGCCCTGCCCGAGGTGCTGCGCTATGTGGCCGGGCCGCTGCAGCAGATGACCGATGGACGCCTCGACGCGTCCATCCTGCGTCAGTTGCTGATTGCCCTGGCCATGATCGTCATCATGCTGATGCGTCCGCGCGGCCTGTGGCCCACGCCAGAGCATGCCAAAAGCCTGGACCGTCAGTCCTGATGACTGCACAGACAAGGAATGTGAACTGATATGGCAGAGAGCACGACTTCAGCGGTCCTTCATGTCTCGGACATCTCCAAGCGCTTTGGCGGTTTGCAGGCACTGTCCGGTGTGAGCATGAAGATTGATAGAGGCCAGGTCTATGGTCTGATCGGCCCCAATGGCGCAGGCAAGACCACGTTTTTCAATGTGATCACCGGCCTCTATACGCCCGACACCGGCAAGTTCGAGCTGGCCGGCAAGCCCTATGAGCCGACGGCGGTGCACAAGGTGGCCAGGGCCGGCATTGCACGGACCTTCCAGAACATCCGGCTGTTTGCCGAGATGACGGCACTGGAGAACGTCATGGTCGGGCGCCATGTGCGCACGCATTCGGGTCTGCTCGGGGCGGTGTTTCGCACCAAGGGCTTCAAGGCCGAGGAGGCCGCGATTCGCGCCCGCTCGCGCGAGCTGCTCGACTATGTCGGCATCGGCAAATATGCGGACTTCAAGGCGCGCACCTTGTCCTATGGCGACCAGCGCCGGCTGGAGATTGCCCGTGCACTGGCGACGGACCCGCAGCTGATTGCGCTGGATGAACCAGCCGCCGGCATGAACGCGACCGAGAAGCTGCAGTTGCGTGAGTTGATCGACCGCATTCGCAACGACCACCGCACCATCCTGCTCATCGAGCATGATGTGAAGCTGGTCATGGGCCTGTGCGACCGCGTGACGGTGCTGGACTATGGCAAGCCGATTGCCGAAGGCACGCCTGCCGAAGTGCAAAAGAATGAAAAAGTGATTGAAGCCTATCTGGGCACGGGAGGCCATTGAAGATGCAGGATCAAGTGCTGGAACAGGCGCAGGCCTCCAAATCCACGGCCCCGGTATTGCTGCAGGTGAAGGGCCTGAAGGTGGGCTATGGCGGTATTCAGGCTGTCAAGGGCGTGGACTTTCAGGTGCATCAGGGTGAACTGGTGTCGCTGATCGGCTCCAACGGTGCGGGCAAAACCACGACCATGAAGGCTGTCACGCGGGGTCTGCCGATTGCCGATGGCGAAATTCTCTATCTGGGCCAAAGCATCAAGGGCAAGGGCGCCTGGGATCTGGTGGCCGAAGGCCTGGTCATGGTGCCCGAGGGGCGCGGCGTGTTCGCACGCATGACGATTACCGAAAACCTGCTCATGGGGGCCTACACGCGCAAGGACAAGGCTGGCATACAGGCGGATATCGAGCGCATGTTCGGCATCTTTCCGCGCCTGAAGGAGCGCAAGGATCAGCTGGCAGGCACCATGTCCGGGGGCGAGCAGCAGATGCTGGCCATGGCCCGCGCACTCATGAGTCAGCCCAAGGTGCTGCTGCTGGACGAGCCCTCCATGGGTTTGTCGCCCATCATGGTGGACAAGATCTTCGAGGTGGTCAGCGATGTCTATGCGCTGGGCGTGACCATGGTGCTGGTGGAGCAGAACGCCAGCCGCGCGCTGGCGCTGGCCGATCGAGGCTATGTCATGGAGTCCGGCATCATCACCATGACGGGGCCGGGCCAGACCTTGCTGAGCGATCCGCGCGTGCGTGCGGCTTACCTGGGAGAGTAAGCCTCGACGAGACTGCTGGCGCTTTCGATCGCAGTGCGCTATCTCGCCGTGATGCTCTGCTGCAGCCAAGGGTGAACCCTAATTCCCCTTAAATTCAAGAAAATGACAAAAAAATGACGTTTTTCATGGTTCTTTGATTGTTTTATTCATTTCTTTTTAGTTCCTTTTAATTCTTTTTTGTCATTGAATAGAATTTGCTTATTACAAAAAGAAGTATTTGGAACGTTTTCGCGTGGCTCAGTGAAATGCTCAAGGAGTCGGCGCGTTGGGTGGGCGGATTGCTGCTCTCCGGTGTTGTCTGGAGGAATCACAGGCTTTATGACAGCGCCTAGCATGGCGAAGAGCTTGTATTTTATTTTTCGTGGTGCCCGAAGGGGTGTCTTGAAGACGCGCTGAAACGCACAATGACTCAAGAGTAAACTCCGCCCCGTTTAAGCCGGGAACCATGCACTTTTTTTGCAGTGAGTCGCCTGGTTTCTTTTCCCCGGTAAGGAGCATTCATGCTGTTTGGCAAGCTATTGCCGCGCGAAGGCAATTTTTTCGAGATGTTCAATCAACATGCGGACCGCATCGTTGAAGCAGCTCATGCTTTCTCGCAACTCGTTGCAAATTACAACGATCCCCATCTGCGCGAAAAATACAACGCTGATGTGGACAACGCCGAGCGCGCAGCCGACCGTGTGACCCATGATGTCACCAAGCTGCTGCACAAGACCTTCATCACGCCCCTGGATCGCGAGCATATCCACTCGCTGATCAACACCATGGACGACGTGGCCGACCTGATTCAGGACTCGGCCGAGACCATGGCCCTGTATGACGTGCGTCACATGACAGACGAAATCACACGTCTGACCGATCTGTGCGTGCGTTGCTGCGAGCGTCTGCGTGATGCCGTCAAGCTGCTGGACCGTCTCTCGGATCCCACGATTGTGGACGCCGCGAGCAAGACCTGCGACGAGATCGACCGCCTGGAAGGCGATGCCGACCGCGTGATGCGCGCGGCCATGAGCAAGCTGTTCCGTGAAGAGCCCGATGTGCGTGAGGTGATCAAGCTCAAGGCCATCTATGAGCTGCTGGAAACCATCACGGACCGCTGCGAAGACGTGGCGAACCTGATCGAGGGCATCGTCCTCGAGAATTCCTGATTCTCGCTGGAGCCCGATCATGGAGCCGGTACAGGCAGCCCTCTGGGTTGTGATTTTGCTGGTGGTGCTCGCCTTGCTGTTCGATTTCATGAACGGCTTTCACGACGCTGCCAATTCGATTGCCACCGTGGTTTCCACGGGGGTTCTCAAGCCTACTCAGGCCGTGGCATTTGCCGCGTTCTTCAACGTTGTCGCGGTTTTCGTCTTCCACCTCAGTGTGGCGGCAACCGTGGGCAAGGGTATTGTTCAGCCGGGCATTGTTGACACCCATGTCGTGTTCGGCGCTCTGGTGGGTGCCATCACCTGGAACGTCATCACCTGGATCTACGGCATTCCCAGCAGCTCCTCGCATGCCCTGATTGGCGGTATCGTGGGTGCGGTGATTGCCAAGGCCGGTGCAGGCGCGCTGATCGCCAGCGGCATCTGGAAGACTGTGGCCTTCATCTTTGTCTCTCCCGTGCTGGGCTTTCTGCTGGGCTCGCTGATGATGGTTCTGGTAGCCTGGATTTTCCGCCGTGCCAGCCCCAATCGCGTGGACAAGTGGTTCCGCCGTCTGCAATTGGTTTCTGCCGGTGCCTACAGCCTGGGTCACGGCGGCAACGATGCGCAAAAGACCATCGGTATCATCTGGTTGCTGCTGATTGCCACGGGCTATGCCAATGCCGGTGATGCCGAGCCTCCCATGTGGACCATCGTCAGCTGCTACCTGGCCATCGGCCTGGGCACCATGTTTGGCGGCTGGCGCATCGTCAAGACCATGGGCCAGAAGATCACCAAGCTCAAACCCGTCGGTGGCTTCTGCGCCGAATCCGGTGGTGCTCTGACTTTGTTCTTTGCCACCTTCCTGGGCGTTCCGGTCTCGACCACACACACCATTACCGGTGCCATCGTGGGCGTGGGTTCCACGCAGCGCGCGAGTGCCGTGCGCTGGGGCGTGGCAGGCAATATCGTCTGGGCATGGATTCTGACCATTCCGGCCAGCGCCTTTGTGGCATCCATTGCCTACTGGGTCAGCCTGCAACTGTATTGAGTTTGTGAACTCCTTGATTGATAGCTGTAACTGCTTGTCGATCAAGGGCTTAATGGAAAAAAGGCTTCGCGTTGCGAAGCCTTTTTTCATGGCTGAAACATGGAGGTCAAGCTGCAGCCTCCTGGAGACCGAGCATTGCCTGCCGCTGCATCAGGGATTTGAGCTGGCTGACCGGAGCTGGGGGGCTGAGCAGATAGCCCATGAAATGCTCGCAGCCATGCTGCGCCAGCAGGGCACGCTGCTCCAGGGTTTCCACCCCTGCGCCGACGATCCTCATCTGATGGCGGGCAGCCAGCGCGATGGCCGCCTGTACGGCGGCCTCGGCGGCATTGTTGGGGCCCAGGCGCTGCACCAGGGAATGCGAGAGCTTGAGCTGGTTCAGGGGGAGCTGATGCAGCGCTTCTTGCATATTGGAGCCGCCACCAAAATCGTCGAGTGACAGCCGCACACCCATGGCGCCGATGCGCTTGAGGCTGCTCGCGCTATCCGCATCCAGAGGACTCAGGGTCTGCGCGGAAAGCTCCAGCAGCAGCAATGCAGGGTCGGCCCCTGTCTGGCTGAGAATGCTCTGCACTTGCTCGGCCAGGTCCGCTTGCCGAAGCTGCTTGGCGCTGATGTTGACGCAGATGGGCAGCCTGTCCAGTTGCGGCTCGGCTTTCCATCTGGCCAGTTGTTCACAGGCGGCCTGAATGCTCCAGCGGCCAAGCGCAACGATGATGTCGGTCTCCTCTGCCACGGACAGGAAGATGCGCGGGGGTACCAGACCTCGCCTGGGATGACGCCAGCGCAGCAGGGCCTCCAAGCCGTTGACTTCGCCGCTGGCGGAATACTGGGCCTGGTAATGCAGCTCGAACTGGCCGAGGCGCAGGGCTTCCCGCAGATCCTGCTCCAGGCGGCTGCGGTCGTTGGCCGGAACCTGCTGCTCGGGGCTGAAGAAGTGCAGGCCGCGAGCCTCTTCATCGCGCAGACGGTACATGGCAATCTCTGCCTGTTGCAGCAGCTCGGTGGCGGAGCGGGAGTGCGGGCCGAACAGGGTGGCGCCGATATTGGCCTCCAGCATCACGCTTTTGTGGCCGAGCTGGTAGCTACCGTTCAGGCTTTCCTGCAGACGCTCTCCAAGACGTTCCACCAGCACCGTGGTCATTTCGATATCCGGGGACAGATCCGAGACCATGATGACAAAGTGCGCGGCATCCAGTCTGGCTACGGTATCGCAGGAGCGTACGCAGCCGAGCAGGCGCTGTGCGATGTGCGGAGCCAGGCAGGACTGGCTGTCTCCCGTGCTGGCGGCCGGGCCCGCCACCGGCTCCATGTCTATGGTCAGCAAGGCGCCGCGCCAGCCCGTGCGCTCGGACTGGATCATGGCCTGGGACAGCCTGTCCAGCAGCAGGCGCCGGTTGGGCAGATTGGTCAGTACATCAAAGAAGGAAAGGCTTTCTGCCTCGTTGCCATGAGGCAGCAGCTCCTTGCAGGCGAGCACGGTGTAATTGGCCGATAGGGCGTGAGCCGACAGATTGAGCTTGCGTCCATTGGGCAGCTGAAACTGGGCATTGGCTTGCTGGCGCGCAATCAGGGCTTGATGACTTTCGGCGATATGGTTCAGGGCCGGTGCAGCGTTGGCCGGGGCTGCTGTTGCGGCGGCTTGCAGAGCGGCTTGCAGAGGCATGCCTACTTTGAGGGCGCAAGCCAGCCAGGGGAATATCTGCAGATAACCATCATTCCAGCGTTGTGCCCGGTTCTGAGCATCCAGCAACACATAGCCGCTGCTGGTTTGCTCAAGAATGCGGAAAAGCTGTTCTCCGTACACGCCCACCAGGCTGGTGGCAGCTGGAAAGGCGTTTTGCCCGTGCACTTCGGATCTGGCAGACTTTTCGTTGGTTGCAGACATAAGACCTCTTCGGACTGGTGCAGCAAAGCCGTCGTAGTGCGAAAACTGCTTGGATGCAGTCTTTGCAAGATGTTCGTCAGTTGGGCATTGTGAGTTCTGTGGAATCGGCAGGCGGCGCTTTGCGTCCAGTAGGTGAAAAATTAGACTTTTGCTTACAAAAGCGGCGAGGCCGAAGCCGCTTTGGAGTGGGTGAGAGCCCCTGGTTCAGAGCGCTGCAGCTACTGTGAAATCTTGCGTGCCTCTTCGACCTGATATTCAAAGTAGTGCTGGAAGCTGTAGGCGATGCTGGCCATCAGCACGGTGGCCCCCAGCATCAGGGACAGGCTTACGGCAAAAATCGTGGTCCATTGGGTGCGCCCTGCAGGCGCGTCGGCATCCATCCATGGATTGAAGCGCCGGTTCCAGTTTCCTTGCTCCATCAGGCCGTAAAGGATGGCGCGCAGGGCGCAACCTGCTATCGTGAAGCCGAGCAAAGGGATCAACAGCCAGCTCAGCCTGTCGTCCTGTCCCAACAGCTGCACGCGTTCGATGCCGTAGATGCCAAGTGCAGTGGGAATGGGCAGCAGCCAGCCCAGCCAGTCCCCAAGGCCGTGCAGGTAGAAGCGATGCAGTCCCAGCGGCCCGCCGAGCAAGGCCAGCCAGGAGGCAAGCGTCTTGTTTTTGGGGCGAGGGGTCGGGGTCGAGGCGGGAACAAATTGGTTCATGGTCTGATGCGCGGGCAGAAAACGAAAGAACCCGTCCATTATTCCCTTCGCATCAATTACGGGGCTCAGGGCAATTGCGCTTCATTTTCAGGAAGTCCTCTGTGCCGACTATGCCCATTTGCCGCTGCTATAGGCAGCTTCGGCAGAACTCGATATAATTTCCGGTTTTACGGCGTGTCGCTGGCCGGGTGGTCATGTCGCGTGTCTCAAACGCTGTAAGAAAACCTGCGCAGCTGGTCAAATTTTTGATGGCACTGGCTGTAACCACCCGAAGGAAACATCATGGTTGTTATTCGTCTCTCCCGCGGCGGCTCTAAGGCTCGTCCTTTCTACAACATCGTTGCAGCTGACAAGCGCGTGCGTCGCGACGGTGCTTTCATCGAACGTCTGGGTTTCTACAACCCTAGCGCTCGTGGCGCCGAAGAAGGCCTGCGTCTGGCTCTGGACCGCGTGAACTACTGGAAGAGCGTTGGTGCTCAAACTTCCGATACGGCTGAACGCCTGATCAAGGAAGCTGCAAAGAAGGTTGCTGCCTAATTTAGGCGGTCGCTCTCTAGGCACCTTTACCAAAGCGGGTTCCGTTGGCTTGCCTGACGGGACCCGTTTTTTATTGAAATTCTGCATTTTCTGCTGATCCCATGAGCCACATGCCTGTTCTTCAAGCCACGAGCTTGCCTGCTGATGCCATTGAAGTCGGTCGCATTGCCGATGCCTGGGGAATCAAGGGCTGGTTCAAGGTGCATGCCTTCAGCAGCGCCCCAGAGGCCCTGTTTGCCGCCAAGGACTGGTTTTTGCAGCCTGCCGAGAAAGGTGCCAAGCATTTCACGGGTACCGTGGTGCTGCCCGTCAAGCAGGCCCGCTTCCATGCCGACACCATCGTGGCAACCTCACTTGAAGTCGCCGACCGCAACGCCGCCGAGGCTCTGCGCGGTGCCCGCGTCTTTGTGGCGCGCGAGCATTTCCCCAAGACCGAGGATGGTGAGTTCTACTGGGTGGATCTGATGGGGCTGGACGTGGTCAACCGCGAAGGTGTGACCCTGGGGGTGGTCAAGGACTTGATGGCCACCGGCCCGCAGACCGTTCTGGTGCTGGGCTATGAACAGGACGGCAAGGAGCAGGAGCGTCTGATACCCTTTGTCGATGCCTATGTGGATTCGGTGGATCTGGCCGGCAAGAAGATCGTGGCCGACTGGCAGCCCGATTATTGAACTGGAATGCTTTTTGCTATTTAGTTTGTAGCTGAAATCGCTTTTATATCAATGCGTTTCGACATTATTACGCTGTTTCCTGAGCTGTTCGCTCCATTTCTTGAGAGCGGGGTGACGCGCCGTGCCTACAGCTCGGGCCAGGTGGCAGTGCATTTGTGGAATCCGCGTGACTGGGCCGAAGGTAATTACCGCCGTGTGGATGATCGTCCATTTGGCGGAGGCCCCGGCATGGTGATGATGGCCGAGCCGCTGCAGCGCTGCCTCGAAGCGATTCGCTCGGCACGCGCCGAAGTCGATGCACAGGAACAGGCAGAGCCTGCTCCTGTGGTGTTGTTCTCACCCATAGGTACGACCCTCAAGCATGCCGTGGTGGCCGATTGGGCCGAAAGCCGGGGTGCGGTGCTGCTCTGTGGCCGCTATGAGGGCATTGACCAGCGTTTCATTGATAGAAATGTCACTCATCAACTGAGTCTGGGTGACTTTGTACTTTCGGGTGGTGAGCTGGCAGCCATGGTGTTGCTGGACTCTTTGGCGCGTCTGCAGCCCGGTGTGCTTAACGATGAAGGCAGCTTTCAGCAGGACAGCTTCAATCCTGCGCTTGACGGTTTGCTGGACTGCCCCCACTACACTCGCCCAGAAGTCTGGAATGACCAGGAGGTGCCAGCCGCGCTGCTCTCCGGCCATCACTCCAATATCGAGCGCTGGCGTCGCGATCAGCGCTTGAGCATCACGGCCGAGCACAGGCCCGAGTTGATAGAGCAGGCCCGCGAACAGGGGCTGCTCAATGCCAAAGATGAGGGTTTTTTGGCAAAAACAGCGTCCAAGCTATAATTGCAGGTTCTTTGATCCTCTATCCGGCCGCTGCAAGGAAATAGCGGGACAGCTTTCGGGCTGTTCTTGTAATGCAGCAATAGCACCAATCCCGGCGCTTGCCAATTCTGGCGCGGACAAGATCAAGGTGGACTAAATCATGAATCTGATCCAGACCCTCGAGCAAGAAGAAATCGCTCGCCTGAACAAGACCATCCCCGAATTCGCCCCCGGTGACACCGTCATCGTGAGCGTGAACGTGGTGGAAGGTAACCGTAAGCGCGTGCAGGCTTACGAAGGCGTGGTGATTGCCAAGCGTAATCGCGGCCTGAACAGCGGCTTCACAGTGCGCAAGATCTCCAGCGGTGAAGGCGTGGAACGTACGTTCCAGACCTACTCTCCTCTGATCGCCAAGATCGAAGTCAAGCGTCGCGGTGATGTGCGCCGTGCCAAGCTGTACTACCTGCGTGAGCGTAGCGGCAAGTCTGCTCGTATCAAGGAAAAGCTGCCCCAGCGTGTTAACAAGACTGCTGCTGCAGCCGAGTAATACACGCATCGGAAGTGATTCCGTAAAAGCCGCTACAGTTCGCTGTGGCGGCTTTTTTTATGTCTGCCTTGGTTCGTGATTCTTGCTTTGGGGTTTGGCCGAACACATACATGCCTGCATCTGATAATTCTTCGCTCCCCGTGGTGGGCATTGTTGATCCGCGCAAGGCTCGCCTTCTGGGCATTGATAGCCAGTTGCCGGCTGTGCCGCTGGCTGCTCAGACGCCTCAGGCCTTGCGCACGCGCTTTGCCCAGCCACCGCAGTGGCTGCCCGAGGCCATGCAGGAAAAGCGCATCACGGCCAAGCAGCCTTCCGATGCGGCCGTGCTCGTGCCCATCGTCATGCGCGAGCAGCCCACCGTGTTGCTGACCGTGCGCTCGGCCAGGCTGTCCACGCACTCGGGTCAGGTAGCTTTTCCGGGCGGTAAACGTGACCCGCAGGATGTTTCGGCCGAGGCCACGGCATTGCGCGAGGCGCATGAGGAAGTGGGACTGGCTCCCAAGAATGTCGAGGTGCTGGGGCGTTTGCCCATTTACGTGACAGGTACGGCGTTTCACATCACCCCTGTGGTGGCGCTGGTTCACCCGCAGGCCAGTTACTTCCCCAATCCGGGAGAGGTGGCCGATCTGTTTGAGGTTCCCCTGTCCTATCTGCTCAATCCCGCGCATCATGAACGTCATGCCATGCTGTGGCAGGGGGTTGATCGCGAATGGTTTGCCATGCCTTATCAGGATGGTGAGCAGCAACGCTATATCTGGGGCGCGACAGCGGGCATGTTGCGTAATCTTTACCGTTTTTTGGCGGCTTGAGACAGCAGTTGTAACAAGCCGGTAAACAGCGCAGCTATGATGAAGCAATGAGCTTTTTTGCCATCCTGATCGCACTGCTGCTGGAACAGGCGCGCCCGCTGGCCCGATCCAATCTGGTACAGGCCGGTTATCGCGCCTGGACCGTGACCGTGCGCAGCAACTTTGATGCGGGCAAGCCCCACCATGGCTGGCTTGCCTGGGCGATGGCCGTGCTGCTGCCCAGCGTTATCGTGCTGGGCATATTCTGGGCGCTGATGGAGTTCATAGGCTGGCCTGCAGCCATGCTGTGGAATGTCGCGGTGCTCTATGTCACGCTGGGTTTTCGCCAGTTCAGCCACCACTTCACGCGGATTCGCGATGCGCTCGATGCCGGTGATGAATTTGCCGCCCGTCAGGCCCTGGCCGATTGGCAGCAGGTCGATGCCAGCGAGGTACCACGCAGCGAAGTAGTGCGCCATGTCATCGAGTACTCGGTGCTGGCAGCGCACCGTCATGTGTTTGGCGTGCTGTTCTGGTTTTCGATTCTCTCGGCTCTGGGGCTGGGACCGCTGGGTGCCATTCTCTACCGCATGGCTGAATATCTGTCGCGTGCCTGGTCGCGCAAGGGGGCGGAAGGTCTTCGGGCACCGACCAGCGAGCGTTTGCAGTCCGCCGCAGCCAAGGCCTGGTATGTGATCGATTGGCTGCCGGCGCGGCTGACGGCGCTGTCCTTTGCCATGGTGGGCAGCTTTGAGGAGGCCATAGACAACTGGCGCGTCTATGCCCAGCGCTTTCCCAATGACAACGATGGCGTGATTCTGGCTGCCACTGCGGGTGCCATCAATGTCCGCCTGGGGGGCGAGGCCTTGCGCCGCCGCGATGCGGCTGACGGCGAAGAGGGCGACGATGCACAGTGGACGGGCAGCGATGTCACTCCGGGGCGGGAGCCGGAAATGGCTCATTTGCGCAGTGTGGTGGGGCTGGTCTGGCGTTCGGTCGTGGTCTGGCTGCTGCTGCTGGCCTTGCTGACTTTTGCCCGTCTGCTCGGTTGAGCACCCGGACATCGCCTTCTGCGTGGCAGCAGCTTGGTGCATGAGCGCTCAAGCCGCAGCGGGTCATCGAAGTCCTGTGTTGCGCATTGCCATATACCAAGGTGGCTCAGGTGCGACGGGCATGCCGGGCACTGTTCAAGGTGCCATCAGCGAGCAGGGCGCTCGTGGTGCTTGGCGCGATAGAAGCTGAGTATGCGTCGCACATATTCACGCGTCTCCGCATAAGGAGGCACACCGCCATACTGTTGCACGGTTCTCTCGCCCGCGTTGTAGGCTGCCGATACCAGTGCCACATCGCCCTCGAAGCGCTCCAGCAGCCAGCGCAGGTAGGCCAGGCCGCCACGCACGTTCTGCTCGGGATTCCAGGCATCGCGCACGCCAAAACGCTCGGCCGTCTCGGGAATGAGCTGCATGAGGCCCTGAGCATTGCGCGGCGACAGCGCCTGCGCCTCGAAATTCGACTCCGAGCGCACGATGGCCAGTGCCAGCCGCGGATCGATCGAGAAACGCGGTGCGAGGCGCTGCACCAGCTCGGCCATGCGCCGCTTCTCCCTGGGCAGGCTGCTCACATAGCTGGCCACCACCTCGTGGGGGACGGCCTCCTGGCTGGCTTCCAGAAACTCCTGTGCGGGCGCATCGCCCTGGGTCAGGCAGTCGGGCAGCCGGTCGCCAGGGAGCTTGCCGGCCAGCAGCAAGCGGGCTTTCTCATGGCCGCGCTGGGCGGCCAGGGCCAGCAGTGTCGTGCCCGTGGCAGGGTCGGGAGTCAAGCCTCGCCCCAGCAACAGCAGCCGGCCCAGCCGGTATTGGGCTTCGAGGCTGCCATAGCGTGCTGCCGCGCAATAGCGCTGCGCTGCGCGCCATGGCTGCCGGCTCAGCTCGGCTTTGTAGCCTTCTTCGATCCAGCGAGACAGCGTGGGTGGCTCGTCCTCCCAGCTGGGGGCGGAGTCCGTGCCCTGGGCCCAGGCCAGGCTCATGCCTGCAGACAGCGCGACGGCGAGGGCGGCTTGCAAACAGGGCTGTAAAACTCTGGGCTTCATGACGTGAACACCGGGTTGTGGCCGGCAGCCAATCCCGGAGGCCGAGCACTCGTGCCGGCGCTCATCGGGCTTGGAATGGCTGCGTGGCAAACGCTGAAATTGCTCTCATATAGCGCGGCCCTGCGGCTTGGCTGGCCTCGCGCTCAGTAGCGAGGTTCCTGACTCAGTTCATCGAACAGCTCGCCATAGATCCGGTAGCGGTTGGCACTGATGGAGTGGGGGCTGTCCTGCGCTTCGACCTGGGCCATGACGGCGCAGCCAGGCTCATGCAGATGGGTGCAGTTGTAGAACTTGCACTGGTCCGCCAGTGCGCCGATGTCGGGCATGCAGGCTGCCAGTTGCGTGGCGGCAATGTGATAGAGGCCGAACTCCTGAAATCCTGGCGAGTCGATGATGGCGGTGGTGCGTGCCTCGTCCACCCAGTACAAGGTGGTGCTGGTGGTGGTGTGCTTGCCGGTGTTCAGCGCCTGCGAAATTTCGTTGGTCGCCACCTTGGCATCGGGCAGCAGCAAGTTGATCAAGGTGCTCTTGCCTACGCCCGAAGGACCGAGAACCAGTGTGGTCTTGCCCTCCAGCAGACCGATGATGGCGTCGCGATCCTCATCGTCTGCATCTTCCAGCGACAGCGGAAGCACCATGTAATGCGGTGCAGCGTTCGCGGCATCACGCATGGTCCGGTAAGGCTCCAGCCGCTGCCAGGCGCGCAGGAAGGGCTCTTCCAGGTCCATCTTGTTGAGCGCAATGATGGGCTTGATATGCGCGGCCTCGGCGGCGATCAGCGCGCGGGCGAGCTGCACTTCGCTGAATACCGGCTCGGCAGCTATCAGAATCAGGAGCTGGTCCAGGTTGGCAGCAAAGGTCTTGGTGCGGATGTCATCCTGGCGGTAGAAGACGTTGCGGCGCTCCACAATTTTTTCGATCGTGCCCTCATCGCCCTGGCCGGGTGGGGGAGCCAGCCATTGCACATGATCGCCCACCACGGCCTGGCTTTTCTTGCCGCGCGGGTGGCAGATGCGGCGTTCGCCGTCCGGGGTCTCGACCACGCAATGGCGGCCATAGCTGGCGACCACCAGGCCTGTCTGGGTGTCGCCTGTTGCCTGGGCGCCTGGGCGCCGTCCTTGTTTTGCCATAAGGATCAGGCCGGATTCAGCAGTGCTTCGATGCGGCGTGCGCAGTCGATGTCGGTCTCGGAGATGCCGCCCACATCGTGGGTGTTGAGGCTGACCTTGCAGCGGTTGTAGCCCACCTCCAGATCGGGGTGGTGGTCCTGCTGATGGGCAATCAGGGCCAGCGCGTTCACAAAGGCCATGGTTTCGTAGAAATTCACGAAACGGAAGGTCTTGCTGATGGCCGCGTCGCCGGCCAGCAGCTCCCAGCCCTCAAGGGTTGCCAGCTGCTCTTGCACTTGCTCTGTGCTCAGGGCGCTGCGCTTGAGCTGGGACCAGTCTTTCTGTTGCAGTGTGGGTGTGCTCATGTCTGAATTCGTTGTGGTGTTACAAGCTGCCTGCAGGAGCCGGCATGCGCGCCAGGCGATCCACGGCAGGAGGGTGTGAATAGTAAAAGCTCACATACCATGGGTCTGGCGTGAGTGTGGAGGCATTGTCCTCGTAAAGCTTGAGCAGTGCCGAAGCCAGTTGTGCACCATCGGCCTGCTGCATGGCATAGGCATCGGCCTCGAACTCGTCGCGGCGCGACATGGCGGACATCAGCGGCGTGACGAAGAAGCTGAACACCGGCACCGCCAGCATGAACAGCAGCAGGGCCAGCGCATTGTTTTCGGCAGCCACGCCGATGTTCGGACCCAGCAGCACAGAGACTCCGAGTCCCGTGTAGAACCAGAGTTGCTGGCTGAGCCAGCCCAGCAGCGCAAAGCCCAGCAGCGAGACGCCGAACATCAGGACCATGCGCTTGCTGATGTGCTTGTGCTTGAAGTGGCCCAGCTCGTGAGCCAGCACGGCTTCGACTTCGCCGGGGCTGAGCTGCCTGAGCAAGGTGTCAAAGAACACCACGCGCTTGGAATTGCCAAAACCCGTGAAATAGGCGTTGGCATGCGCCGAGCGGCGGCTTCCGTCCATCACGAACAGTCCCTTGGCCGCAAAGCCGCAGCGCTCCATCAGCCGGGTCACGCGGCTCTTGAGGCTTTCATCGGCCAGCGGTTCGAACTTGTTGAACAGCGGTGCAATAAAGCTGGGGAAAATCCACATCAGCAGCAGATTGAAAGCCGTCCAGGCGCCCCAGGCCCAGAGCCACCACAGCGGGCCGGTCGAGCCCATGAGCCAGAGAATCAAGGCCGCCAGCGGCAGGCCGATGATGGCGCCCACCAGCGTCGACTTGAGCAGATCGGCCAGCCACAGGCCTGGCGTCATCTGGTTGAAGCCGAAGCGCTGCTCCAGCCTGAAGGTCTGATAGAGCGACAGGGGAAGCTCGATCAGCGCCGAGATCACGGCAAAGCTGGCCAGCAGCGCCAGCTGCTGCCATAGGCCGGGGCTGATGAATTCCAGCAGCCAGCGGTTGAGCCAGTCCAGCCCGCCCAGCAGCGTCCAGCACAGCAGCACGGCGGCCGACAGCGTGATGTCGATCAGCGACACCCTGGCCTTGGCCAGCGTGTAGTCGGCCGCCTTCTGATGGGCGGACAGGCTGATGCGGTGGGCAAATGCCGGTGGCACGGCGTCGCGGTGGGTGGCCACATGGCGCACCTGGCGCGAAACAAGCCACACGCGCAGCAGCCATTGCAGGGCCACGGCCGTCGCAAACAGCAGCGAAAGTGCCAATGTGAAATCTAGTCTGGAAGCCATGTATTGGCAGTGTAGGCGACAATTTGCGCCATGTCTGAAGCTTCCTGTACGAATTCCGTCAGCGCCGCCCCCGTGGCCGCTACCCCACCGGTTCTGCCCAAATCCGATCTCAATATGGTGTGGCTGGACTGCGAAATGACGGGGTTGAACCCCGACCGCGACCGCATCATCGAGATTGCCGTGGTGGTCAGCAGCTCCGATCTGCAGATTCGCGTCGAAGGCCCGGTATTCGCCATTCATCAGTCCGACGAGCTGCTGGGCGGCATGGATGCCTGGAACAAGGGCACGCATGGCAAAAGCGGCCTGATCGACAAGGTCAAGGCTTCGACCATCAGCGAAGCAGAGGCGGAAGCCGCGCTGATTGCCTTTCTGGGCAAATACGTGCCCAAGGGCAAGACGCCGCTGTGCGGCAACAGCATTGGTCAGGACAGGCGCTTCATGGAGCGCTACATGCCCAAGCTCAACAATTTCTTTCACTATCGCAATATCGATGTGAGCACGCTCAAGGAGCTGGCCAAGCGCTGGAAGCCCGAGGCCTATACCTCCTTCAAGAAGGCGCAGCGCCACACGGCCCTGGCCGATGTGCATGAGTCCATCGACGAGCTGCAGCATTACCGCCAGCAACTGCTCAGCGTCTGATGGTGCGGTGGCGGGTCGGTATAGCCCTGCCACTTGCGGGAAAACCCGGTACATGCGACAATGCACCGCTTACCCGATCAATGGGTAATTTTTGCGCATCTCCATCACACACCGGGTTCTTACTTGCGTGCAACGGCCTGCCCAGCGCCGACACGACAAGCCATAACACCCATCTGCCCCGTTTTGCGAACGGGCCAGTCAAAGTCTGACGGTGGATGTTGATAACCAACCGTCAAAGAAGCGAGCAGCACGCTGACTGCGTCGCTTTTTGCGTGAGCTATTCATGACAGAAAACTCCCTGGAGCAGGGCCAAGTGGCCGCTGCTGATATTGCTTTGTCTTCTCCCGAACTCGATTCCCGTCTGGACGCCATGCTGGCCGACATGGACGCGGAAGATGCCGCTGTCGAAGAAACCCAAGCCGCTGACGAACCCAATGGCTTCGTAGAACTGGGTCTGGCCCCCGAACTGATCCAGGCCGTGACCGACCTGGGCTATACCCAGCCTACCGCTGTGCAGCTGCAAGCCATTCCCCTGGCCATGGGTGAAGGTGCCGATGCAGACGGCTTCATCGACCTGATGGTCTCCAGCCAGACCGGCTCGGGCAAGACCGCTGCCTTCCTGCTGCCCGTGCTGCACACCCTGATCAAGCAGCGTGCCGTGGCCGATGCGGCCGCCAAGGCTGAATTCGAGCGCCTGTGCGCCGAAGCTGCGGCCAAGGGCGAGCCCGCTCCCAAGCGCAACAAGCGCAAGGACCCCACCAACGCCCGCAACTTCAAGGCCGCCGTGCCCGGCGCCCTGGTGCTGTGCCCCACGCGTGAGCTGGCCCAGCAGGTGGCGCATGACGCCATCGAGCTGGTCAAGCACTGCCGCGGCATCCGCATCGCCAACGTGGTGGGCGGCATTCCTTACCAGCTGCAAATCGCCAAGCTGCAGAACGCCGATCTGGTGGTGGCCACTCCCGGCCGTCTGCTGGACCTGCAGCGTTCCATGCAGATCAAGCTGGACAAGGTGCAGTTCCTGGTGGTCGACGAAGCCGACCGCATGCTGGACCTGGGCTTCTCCGACGATCTGGCCGAAGTCAACCAGCTGACGGCCGAGCGCAAGCAGACCATGATGTTCAGCGCCACGTTTGCTCCCCGCATTCAGCAACTGGCCATGCGCGTGATGCATGACGGCGGCGCCAACGTGAAGAAGATCACGATTGCCACTCCCCAGGAGAAGCACGCCAACATCAAGCAGGCACTGTTCTGGGCCGACAACATGCAGCACAAGCGCAAGCTGCTGGACCACTGGCTGCGTGACAGCAGCATCAACCAGGCCATCGTGTTTGCGTCCACCCAGGTGGAATGTGACGGTCTGGCCAACGATCTGCAGCAGGACGGTTTCTCTGCCGTGGCCCTGCACGGTGCTCTGAGCCAGGGCCTGCGCAACCGCCGCCTGATGGCGCTGCGCAACGGCCAGGTGCAGATCCTGGTGGCCACCGATGTGGCTGCTCGCGGTATCGACGTGCCCACCATCACCCACGTCTTCAACTACGGCCTGCCGATGAAGGCCGAGGACTATACCCACCGTATCGGTCGTACCGGTCGTGCGGGCCGCGAAGGCGTGGCCGTGACGTTTGCGGAATTCCGCGACCGTCGCCGCGTGTTCGACATCGAAGGCTATACCCGCCAGCAGTTCAAGGCTGAGACCATTCCCGGCATGGAACCCCAGCAGCGTTTCCCCGCCTCTGGCGAGCGTGACGGTCGCCGTGGCGGCGGCGCCGGTGGTCGCGGTGGCTTCGGTGGTCGTCGCGATGGCGAAGGCTACGGTCGCAAGTCCGGCTTCGGCAGCTTCGGCGGTGGCCGTGGCAATGATCGCGGTGGTTTCGGTGGCGACCGTGGCGGTGACCGTTTTGGTGGCGATCGCGCCGGTTTTGGTGCACCTCGTGGTGATCGCTTTGCCGATCGCGGCGGCGACCGTGGTGGTGATCGCGGCTTCGGCGGTGGCCGTCCCAGCTTCGGTGGCGAGCGTCAAGAGCGCAGCTTCGAGCGTCGTGATGATCGCGGCAGCTTTGGTGGCGATCGCGGCGGTTTCCGTGGTGGCGAGCGTCAAGAGCGCAGCTTCGGCGGCGGCGAATCGCGTGGCGGCTTTGGTGGTGCCCAGCGCCGTGAAGGCGGCGATTTCGGTCGCAAGAGCTTTGGCGGTGGCCGTGAAGGCGCTCATGCTGGCGCTCCCCGCGAAGGCGGCTTCCGTGGTGGTGAATCGCGCGGCTTCGGCGGCGGCGATCGCCGTCCTGCCTTTGGTCAGGGTGCCGGCAAGCCTTATCAGCCCCATGGCGAACGTGGTGGCGAGCGCAGCTTCGAGCGCAAGCCCCGCGCACCGCGTCGCGACGAGCGTTGATCGCTGATTCGGGCTGCGGCCCGAAGCATGAAAAAAGCCGGCTCTTGAAGCCGGCTTTTTGTTGCCCGTACAGGGCTGGGATAGCTCTTGAAAAGTGAGCTGCTAGCGCATGTCATTCAAGGATTTCAGATGCTTTCCAATCTGAAGTCTATGAATGACATGCGGTAGCTGCTCCATTATTTAATGTTCGGAGGCATGGCGGCCGATGTCCGGCCAGTGGTGGTGCAGATAGATCCAGGCGACCAGGCCGATCAGCATCATCAGAATCGAGCCCGTGGCCAGCAGTGCGGCCGAATGCATGACCAGCGGCGCGATCACGCCGGCCACAAAGCCGTTGGCCACCGAGCCCACCACGGCCTGCAGCGAAGAGGCCAGGCCGCGCCGCGCAGGATGGATGTCCAGCACCAGCAGCGTCACCACGGGCACCATCAGCGCCCAGCCATAGGCGAACAGGCTGATGGGAATCAAGGCCCAGCTCACATGGGCGGGCCAGATCAGATTGGCCACCAGATTGATGATGGAGGTCACGCACATCACCAGAAAGCCGTGGCGGATCTGGCGCTTGGGCGGGATGCGTCCGGCCAGGCGACCGCTGGTCCAGCTGCCGGCCATGATGCCGCCGATGGTGGCGATGAAGAACCAGAAGAACTGCGTGGGCTCGAGCTGCAGGATATCGCCCAGAAAAGCCGGCGCCGACAGCAGATAGAGAAACATGCCGTTGAACGGAATGCCGCTGGCCAGGGCCAGCAGCAGAAAGCGCGGGTCAGTCAGCAGAACGCCATAGCCTTGCATCAGCGGTTTGAAGCGAAAGGGCTGACGTTTTTCCGGGGGCAGAGACTCGGGCAGGAATTTGATGTTGATAGCCCAGAGCAGCACGCCAACCGCGGTCAGAAACCAGAACACCGACTGCCAGCCCAGGTGCACGAACAGCCAGCCACCTATCACCGGAGCGAGTGCGGGGGCGATGCCAAAGAAGATGGTGATCTGCGCCATCAGGCCCTGGGCCTGGGCGGGCGGAAAGATATCGCGCACGATGGCGCGCGAGACCACGATGCCGGCGCCCGTGGACAGGCCTTGCAGCGTGCGGAATATCACCAGCTGGGTGATATCGCGGGAAAGGGCACAGCCCGCAGAGGCCAGTGCAAAGGCCACCAGCCCCCAGAGAATCACAGGGCGGCGGCCGAAACTATCGGCCAGCGCGCCATGGAACAGGTTCATGAAGGCGAAGCCCAGCAGATAGGCAGACAGCGTCTGCTGCATCTCTATGGGCGTGGCACCTAGTGCCTGGGCGATACCGGAGAAGGCAGGGATATAGGTGTCTACGGAAAACGGCCCGAGCATGCCGAGGATGGCCAGGAGAACGGCCAGTGTCCAGCGTGGACCGCGCCAGAAATGTTGCATAGGAGATCAGTTGGAAGCCTGCGGCTACTGCGCCGCAGTGCTTCCGAGCATGCCACAACTGCGGCAGGCGTTGCTGTGCGCTGCGCCGCTCAGTTGGTGTAGGGGATCCAGGCGTCAGTGCCGGACTTGAGCAGATATTGTCCGCTGTCGTCATGCATGACGACGACATCCGCGTTTTCTGCAACGAAGCGCGTGCCCTGCAACTGAGCTACCCGGTCGGCCAGTGGCGTGGCTCCGGGACGATAGGGGCTGTCCTGCATGAGGTTGTTGACCAGCGTGAAGAGGTCGAAGTAGCTGGTGGGCTTGCTCACGATCACAGGGCCGGTTTGGGCGGAGGGCTGACCGGCAGGGGCTGCTCCAGTCGCACCGGCTGGATGCGGCAGGCCGATGAGCTTGATGGCCGTGGGCACCAGGGTCACGCGCGGGCCGGGGATCTCGCGCATGCCAGAGATCTGCATCTTGTCACCCCGCAGCGAGGCGCCGTGCTCGGGCACAAGCATCAGCAGCACGGGGCGGCCGCTGGACTCAAGGACGCTGATGAAGCGGTCGAAGTCAGACAGCAGCTGTGTGAGCCGTGGCTTGTAGGTTTGCAGGCTGTTGCGCGATGCAATGCCGGGCACACGGTTGCCGTCGTGTAGCGTGATGGTGTTGTAGTACAGGGCCACGGGCTCGCTGCCGCGGCTTTGGCGTTCCTTCCACCACTGCGACAACAGGGCCAGATCGCTGTAGACGGGAGAGCCATCGAAACTCTGCATGGCTTCGGGTGCGCCCTGGTTCTTCTCCATCTTGCCTGCGAAGCCGCCGCGCTCCTGCAGCGACTGGGCAAAGCCGTCAAAGACGCCGTTATGGTTGAGCAGGGCACTGGTGTGGTAGCCGACCTGTTCCAGACTGGGGAAGACGTTGCAGGCTGCGTCCGTGCCCTCATAGAGGGCCTCGTGCGGCATCTGGCCGCAGCTGCCATGCAGCACGCGCAACTGGGCCGGGCCGCTGTAACTGGCCGCACTGTTGAACTGGGTGAAGACGGCGTCGAAGCGCTGCAGCAGAGGTGTGTTGCGCATGCCTTCGAACTCCATGTCGTCCCAGGCCAGTGAGCACACATGCAGCAGCACGATATCGAAGGGCGGTGTGGTGCCCGAGGCGAAGTTCAGGCGGCGCTGGTGTTCACTGGCGTAGAAGTTGGCAAGCAAGGCATCGGGCGTGGCTGCGGGTGCGGCGGCAGCGGGCTGGGCGCTGTCTTGGGTCTGGGCAAGCACGGGCTTGGCAGGTCCTTGTTGCAGGCGGGTGACCAGAGGAACACTCAGAATGGCCAGCAGTGCAAACGTGGCAAAGCGTATGCGGCGCGCCAGCACGCTGTAGAGCGCCAGCAGAACGACAAAGCCCAGCAGGGCCTGCCAGGAGACGACGCGCTGCACCAGCTCGAGCATGTAGCTGGCACTGAAGCCGGCCAGCGCCGAGACCTGGGACAGCACGCGCGAGATGGGCGGGAAGTGCGTGTCGTAGTACAGCAGGGCGATGGCCGCGATCAGGCCCACGGCCAGGCGCAGGCTCTTCCAGAGTCGTGATTGCAGTGGCCAGAAGACAACGACGGCCAGCAGCAGGTTCAATAGCCAATGCAGGCTCAGATAGCCGGCGTAGTGCAGGCCGACCTTGGCGAGAAAATAGAAACTCCAGTAGCTCATGGCATGCTCTTAGAAGACGTGAGAAGGGACTGTCGGACGCTGCGCATGTCCGCAACCAGGGAGCGCCAGAACTTGCGGTATCCATGCAGGCCCAGCACGCCGAGTTCAAACAGGCCCTGCAGGGGTTTGTCGGTGTCGTGTTCGTTGCTCCATTCGCGCCAGGCGGCGGGGCGCGCGAACGTGCATTGCACCAGCTGTATCTGCTGGAGCTTGTTCAGTTCGCCGAACTCCAGCCCTATGGCACCGTTGGCATGGCAGGCGATGACGCGTGCGGGGAAGACGCATTCGCGCTGGTCGAACCACAGGCCAACATCCAGGTTGCTGTCAGGCGGCAGGACCAGGCCCGGCGGGGCCTGCAGGCCCAGACCGGACATGGAGAAGTCGGTGCAGTTGGTCTTGAGCACATGACCCGAAGGCAGGTACAGCGTGGCTGGCAGTTCGGATGCCACGCGGTGCATGCGGCGTACCTGCTTGGATTCGGTGGCCACGCCCAGCGCCGTGCCCAGCATGAAGATGCTGTAGGCCGTCCAGACCATGTTGAGCAGCACGGTCAGCGGCTCGTCGGAGTTGGCGTAGACAAGGCGCCACAGGCCCACAAAGAAGGCAGCAATGTTGAGCAGCACCAGTACCGTGTAGGGCCGGGAGATGGCCCAGTCGAAATAGCTGTGCGTGACAAGCCCGCCCTTGGCCGTGACGTTGAATTTTCCATGGCGTGGCGACAGCAGGGCCACCGTGGTGGGAAGGGCGATGTACCAGGCCAGAACGGTTTCATAGACCTCGGCCCAGAAAGTGTGGCGGAACTTGCCCTGTACGTGTGCGTTGGCGATGTTGGTCTGCAATATGTAGGGCAGCACATAGAGCATCAGCAGCACGGCATTGGTGTTGATGATGTGCAGCTCGAAGAACAGATAGGCCATGGGGGCCGTCAGGAACACCAGTCGCGGCAGGCCGAAGAAGAAGTGCAGCATGGCATTGGCATAGCAGATGCGCTGCCACAGGCTCAGACCGGCCTTGAGGAAGGGGTTGTCCAGCCGGAAGATCTGCGCCATGCCACGCGCCCAGCGGATGCGCTGGCCGATGTGGGCAGAGAGGCTTTCGGTGGCCAGGCCTGCGGCCTGTGTTTCATTGATATAGGCCGTGTTGTAGCCCTTGCTGTGCAGCTTGAGCGCAGTGTGGGCATCTTCGGTCACCGTCTCCACGGCAATGCCGCCGACTTCCAGCAGGGGGCCGCGCCGCAGCACGGCGCAGGAGCCGCAGAAAAAGGTGGCATTCCAGAAGTCGTTGCCGTCCTGGATGAGGCCGTAGAACAGCGCCCCTTCGTTGGGGACGCGACGGAAGGTGCCCAGGTTGCGCTCGAAAGGGTCGGGCGAGAAGAAGTGATGCGGCGTTTGCAGCATGGCGCACAGCGGATCGCGCTGGAACCAGCCGCCGGCGGTCTTGAGGAAGCTGCGTGTGGGAATGTGGTCGCAGTCGAAGATGGCAACCAGATCGCCATGGGTCTGGGCCAGGGCATGGTTGAGGTTGCCGGCCTTGGCGTGACGGTTATCCGTGCGGCTGATGTAGCCCACGCCCAGTTGGCTGGCGAAGTCGCGGAATTCCTCGCGACGGCCATCATCCAGAATGTAGACCTTGAGCTTGTCCTCGGGCCAGTCCAGCGCCATGGCGGCCAGCACCGTGGGCCGGACCACGCTCAGGGGCTCGTTGTAGGTGGGGATGAAGACATCCACTGTGGGCCAGCTCGAGGGCGATCCGGACAGCGGGGCGGGCTTGCGCTGAAGCGGCCAGGCCGTCTGTATGAAGCCCAGTATGACGATGAGCCAGGTGTAGGCCTCTGCAGCGAGCAGGCCGTAGCCCAGCGCCGCCTCCAGGGGACTGTCGAACTGCAGCGTGTTGTTCATGCGCCACCAGGCATAGCGGCCCATGGCCATGAGGCTCAGTGTGGACAACGCCAGCGACGGGAAGCGCCCCGGCAGCTTGCGCAGCACCAGGGAGAGCAGCCAGATGATGATCAGGAACAGCAGCTGCCCGGCCCAGCTCAGGGGCGTAGTCATGACAACGGCCGTGACGGCAGCGCCTGCGCCCAGCACCACCCAGCGCATGCCAGGAATGGCGAACAGCGGGTGCAGTAGCGAGTCGGCCTGACGGCCGAAGGCGTCCGAATCTATGCGCGAGGCCACGCGTTCGGCGCTGCGCATGGCCATGCGTATGGGCCAGGACAGGATCAGCAGCAGGGGGCGCAGCAGCAGCCACACGCCGCTCCAGATCCAGGCCAGCGCATGGAAAATGGGCAGCAGCACTGCGGCCAGCAGGTTTTCCAGGTGCATGCCGCCTTGGCGGCCTGAAGGGTTGGGCCGAAGGAACAGGGCCAGCAGCCACTGTTGCGGCGAGGCGCCGGAATCCAGTTGCAACTGGTGCGCCAGCCATTGCAGCGGGTCGGGCACCTGTGCGGAAGTCAGAGGCATCCAGGCCTGCGTTCGGCGGGGCAGCACGAACAGTCGCCTGGCCCACGAGGACCACTGCGCGGGCTGCTCGACTTGCAACTGATTGGCCAGCCAGAGGGCGCTGAAGTGCAGAGGATTCATGGCGGATCCTGGGGCAGGGGGGCGAGGCCTGACAACAGCCTGAAGGCCAGTCCCTGGAAGTCGTGGGCGGACTGCGCTTCGGGCAGGCTTTGGTGTACACACAGGCCTTGCGAGAGGGCTTCGCAGATGGCTTCGTCGTCATGGATCAGATCCAGTAGCAGAGCCTCCCCCCATTGCTGGCGCAGCTGCTCCAGCGCGGCCTGCTGGGTCGGGCGGCGCGGCGAGTAGCGGTTCACGACCAGTTGCAGCCGCGTCTGGGGCGCCAGGCTTTGCTGCAGCGCCTGTATGGCAGCATGCGCCTGCAAGGTGCGCTCGGAAGCGTCCAGCACCACGACCGCCAGGTCGGCAGTCTGCAGGGCTTGACGGCCCAGGGGTGAGCATGGAGAGGGGGCGTCCATGACTACGAGGGTGGAGGATGGCAGGTCCAATGCTTGCAGGTTTTCGGACAGCCAGTTGGGATGGCTTTGCCAGTGCGCCTGCAGGCGGCTGCACTCCTGGTCATTGAGGTAACCGCGCGGCAGGTATTGCAAGCCCGCAGAGTTGGCCATTGCTGCCTGGCCCCACCATTGTTGCTGCAGCAGCGCATTGCTCCAGCCCTGTGCGGCGCAGGAAGGCAGACCTAGGTAGCGTCCCAGCATGTTGCCGGGACTCAGGTCCAGGGCCAGACAGTCGCCGCCGCGCTGCGCAGCCAGTACCGAAATATGGGCGGCCAGAGTGGTACAGCCTGAGCCTCCGAGGGGGGAGATAAAGACGAGACGTTGCATGAGGCTTAGCCTTTTCCTGGAGGACGCGCCGATGGTCCTGGCTGGTAGGGCTGGAGATAGCGGGGCCTGCGCAGGCGGCCCAGCAGCTTGCTGACGGATTCGATGCGTCCGAGCAGCCACAGTGCCACGGCGATGACGATGCCTGCAGTGATACCGGTGAGGAACAGGAAAAAGGACATGGCGTATTCCTAGGCGCTGTGAGGCGGGGAAGGACGTCTGGGGATGGGGCTGTGGCCCATGACCGATGCGCTTGCGGCTGCACCTGCCTCTGGTGCGATATGGGGCAGGGTTGCAGATGGCTGCACGGAGTTGTGCATCTGTACGTCAATCGGGGGACGGGCAGTCGTGCCTGGCATTGCCACTGCGGTGTAGTCGGGTAGCCCAGCCTCGGCGGCCGATTGCAGGCGACCCAGCATCAGCAGCATGCCTTCGTGGCTACTGTCTGAAGTCTGGGAGCTGAACAACTGGGCCAAGGGCTGCAGGAAAAGACGGGGCAGGGCGGTGTCGATATCGGACTCCCCACAGGCGAACAGGAAGACGTAGATGGAATCATGGTCGGCGGTGATGAGGTCTCCGTCGCGTGAGGGGCGATAGGCTTCTATGGCCTGGATATGGGAGGCATGGCTTAGCAGCCGCAACTGGATCAGGCTATGGCTCAGCCCCATGGGTTGCGTCTTGCGCAGCATGTTCAGGGTCAGGGCGCAGAAGTACGCAGGCTGCTGATAGCCCCGTTCCGGAATGGGCAGAAAGGCATCCAGGGCCTGCTCGTAGCTTTCGGGAACCTGGCGCGAGAAACGCTGGGACTGCAGTTCTCGCAGTCGTTGCAGCAACCGGGAAAAGCTCAGCTCGCGGTAGATGACGTCGTTGGCACCCAAGCGCAGCAGCGCCTGCTCGCTGTTCAGGCGTAGCTTGCCCACGGTTTCGCGGACCACGATCTTGAGCGTCTGCGGATGGCTGCATCGCAACTGGTGCACCATGCGAGCCAGGGCTTCGAATTCGACGCTGCTGCCAGCGTCCAGCAACACGGTTGCACCTATGGCTTGTTGCACGGCTTCGGGGATCAGTTCCCGGGTCTCGATCACATGCCAGGACGCAGGCGGCTGGCGCTGGTCCGCAATGGCGGCCTGCGTGGCATAAACATCCAGTTCGTCGGGCGCGCGTATGAGCTGTGCGGAGGCCCCCTGCATGACGACGCCGTTGGCGTGCAGGCGTTGGGCGGTATCGGCCCAGTCTGGTGCCTGCAGGCCCAGCCGGATGGCGAAGACGGCGCCCTGTGCGCTGTTCCAGCGCTCCAGGCTCAGAGCCAGCTCGTTGCCGTCCTGCTTCAGGAGGGCGTAGTACGGGAAGGCATGAGCAAAGCTGGTCAGCATGCCATGCACTTCGTCGCCCGGTGCTTCAAAGCACAGTATCACGGGTGCCTTGCGCTGGCTTGCCCATTGGTGGAGCTGGCCGGCCAGACGGTGGATACGCTCCAGGGAGGCGCCGGTGAACAGGGGTGAGGCGTCGAGCAGGCACAGCGCCTGCTGCGGTTTCAGGCCAGCGCGCTTGAGATCCTTGTGCAGGGCGGCAAAGCCGGCCTCCTGCAGCTGGCTCTGGGCGGTGCTAGGCAGTACCCAAGCGTCGGGACGGGGGGCTGTGTGATTGTCCGGCTGGGTGGCGAACAGACGGTCCAGCAGCGGCGCATCAGGAGCCACCAGCATGGTGGGAAAGTCCTGGCACAGGTCCTGGACCAGATGCCGACGCCAGTTCTCGAAAGCCGGGCCGGACGAGCCAGCGAGCGCGATCACGCCGCTGTGCGGCAGCTTTCCCATATCGTCCGGCAGGCCGTCTATGCCCAGGTTGCCGGCGGCAAGAGCGGGGCTGGTGTGGGCCATGGTCGTCTGTTGCATGTCAGAAGCTTGAGTAGGGCTGTACGGGGCGCGGGCGGTTCACGAGCGGTGCGGTTACCGGATCGAACAGGAAGCGCGCATAGAGCATCAGACTGGATGGCGCGTAGTAGGCCGATCTGTCCATTTCGAACTGCGCACCCAGGGCCAGGTTGGAGGTGAGTTGGTGCTCGAGGACCGCGCGCAGTGATCTGCCAAAGCCCGTGCTGCTGCCCCCCGCGTAAACGGCCGACCGACCCAGCGCGTTTGCCTGAGCCTGCAGCCCTGGGTCGGTGGGGAAATAGTCCATGGCGTTGCTGGAGCTGCTGGAGAAGGAAACCGAGGCACGCAGCAGCCATGTCCACTTGCCTTCGCGGCCGCTCCATTCCAGCGGCAGGGCGATGGAGGCGTAGCGGTTGGGGCTGTAATAGCCGCCATGGCCCCAGCTGTATTCGGACAGGTCGCGTGCATAACCCCAGAGGGACAGGGCAGCGCCCAGGTTGACGAGCTGGTTGGGGGTGCGCCAGACATCGCGGTCCAAGGCCGCGCGCAGCTGCCAGCGGGTGTTGCTGCGCACGTTCTTGCCGGTCAGGGCCGCGTAGTTGCCACTGAGCGAGGCCCCAAAGCCGCCCACATTGGTGGAGGCGCGTGCAGACACGCCTGTGGCGACTACCCCACCCCAGGTCTGGCCGGTGATGGGGTCATGGGCACCGCCATAGGCAAGAAGGCTGCCGGTCAGCGGGCGGCGCGACACCTCGAGCCGGTAGCCGACATCACGCCAATCGCCGGTATGCGCAACGCCGCCGACCACGTTGGTGACAGGCATGCCGGCTCCGGTCGTACCTATATCCCATTGCCAGCGGTCGGCCTGGTAGCCGAAGCCCACGTTGAAGCCATCTGCCTTGGAGTGAGCTCCCGTGGTCGGATATCGGGCCGAGGGCCAGGCTGCGACCTGGCCGTAGCTCATCGCATCGCTGGCATTTCTGGGCAGGGCGCCGGCATCGAGATGGACCTGGTCCACATGCAGGAAGTAGAGACCGTCATAGCCGCGCGGGAACCATGCCACGGCGGGGCGCTCCCAGCCGTGCAGGGAGGAGATGCCATCGGTGGACGACTTGCGCAGTCCGGTCTGACCAACCTCGACCCAGCTCTGGCGGCGCCCTTCTATGGATGCAATGTCCGATTCGATCTTGGTCACGGAGCTGGGCTGGGGGGCGGCGGTACCGTCTGCAGGCAGGCTGCGGCGCTCGATGGCCAGTGCGTCCCGGTAGGAGGACAGGGCCTGGGCGTAGTGGCTTTCCGACCGCTCCAGGCGCGCGCTGTGCAGCAGTACCTCCGTGTCGTCGGGGTTGCTGGTCCTCAGCGATGCGAGCAGTGCCCTGGCCTCATCGGGCTGGCCGATCCGTTGCCACAGCCGTACCAGGGCGAGTTGGCGATAGGACTCCTGGCTGGCCGCGCGCTGCTGGGCCCACTGTGCTTCCGCACGGGCGGCTTCTAGCTGGTACATGCGCGCGAGCGCATTGCCGCGGCCTATATGCAGGTCGTAGCTGTCGGGCGAATCCTTGAGTGCGATGTCGAACTGTTCGAGGGCTGCGGCGTTCTCATTGGCCGCGAGCATCAGGCGGGCGCGGGCGGCACTGCGCTGGGCCTGAGTGGTCTGGCCCTGATGCAGGGGCGAGGTTGCCAGCCGCTGTGCCTGCGCCAGGCGAGCTTGGCTTGTGGCCTGATCCACCTGCCGTTCGAGGTGGCTGGCCTGAATTCCCAACAGGTCCGCATCCTGATCGGCTGTCCAGTCCTTTCGTGCCAGCAGCTGCGGAAGCAGAGATTGCAGCCGGTTGTCTTCGGCCGCGCGGCCGAGCAACTGAGCCAGCCGCAATTGGTCAGCGGGGTCTGGGGCGGGGAGTCTGGCCATACGACGGTCAAAGACTGCTACGGCTTCCTGGGGCTGGTTCATGCGGAACCAGGCGTTGGAGACCGCGTATAGCAGGTCGCTGTCGTTGCCTGCTGCGCGCTCGGCGGCTTCGAGCCGCGCCTTTGCCTGCACAGGATCGCTTGAAGTCTGGGCAATGTAAGTATGGATCTGTGCACTGTTCAGCAGGCTGCGCATGGAGTCGCTGTACTGGGCTTCGGGGATTTTCCGCATGTCGGAGAGTGCGCCCTCGTCGTCATTGACGGCGCTGCGGATCAGGGCTCGCGCATAGCGCATGTCCGGCTCGGTAGGGGCGAGGTCTATGCCAGCGTTCATGACCTGCAGCGCCGATTCGGGTTGCTGCATGCGCAGATAGGTGCGTGCCAGCCGGTGCCTGAGCCAGGGATCGGCAGGGGTAAGCTTTAGAGCCTGTTCCTGCAGGCTCAGCGCCCTGCTCAATTGGCCGGCCTCCAGCGCGGTATTGGCTTCGCGGTCGAGCAGACTGGCTTGCACGGGCTGAAGGTCCTGGGCGAGGCTGGCCTGCTGCTGCGCGGTCTTTTCGAGCAACTGGCGTGCGCGCTCGGGCTGGCCCTGGGCTGCGTAGAGATCGGCCAGGGCAGTCAGGGCGGAGACATTGCCGGGATTGTGCTGCAGAGCCCGCTTGTAATAGGTTTCGGCGCCGGCCGCATCCTGGTCGCGGGCCTTGATCGCACCGGCCAGCATCAGCGCTTGCAAATTGTCGGGTTGCTGTTGCAGAGCCTGCTGCGACAACTGCTGTGCCGATGCCAGATCATCGACCTGCAGTGCGGCTTCGGCGGCGCGCAGATGGGCCCAGAACTGGGCCGTGGTGCGCAGGTCTTGCCATTTACTCTGATGGTCTATGGCGTAGGCCTGGTCCAGCAACGGTAGTGCTTCGGCATGGCGGCCCTGGCGCATGCGCAGCAAGCCCTTGTTGCCCAGTGCCTGAGCGTCGCGAGGCCTGCGTTGGAGCACTTGGTCGAAGCTGCGCTCGGCCAGTTCGAACTGTTCCTTGTCCAGTGCAGCCAGGCCGGTCCTGAGTGCAATGTCGGCAGGGTCGCGCACGGCCTGGGTTTGACGGAATGGAGCGCTGCCAGACGGGCGCTTTATTTTTTCGGGTGTCAGGGCCGCGTCTGCCGTGTTCGGTGCAGCGGGTTGCACCGCCACCTGCGCCGCAGGCTGTGCGTCGGGTGGAGGGCCTTCGCCAACGATCTGGTAGTACTCGCGCGCCAGGCTGCCGGTCTGCGGTGGGCCTGCAGGGAAAAGCTGACGGGCAATGGCGGCGGCCTCGGTCTTGCGTCCCGCACGGGCCATGAGCCGCATCTGGGCGAGTTGCTGCTTGCCTGGGCCGTAGGCATTGATCAATGCCGTGAGATCGCGCGTCGACTGGCTTGAGGGGCTGGAGCTCTGCAGGCGGGCGAGGAGGCTTTGCGCCTCCTGGGTCTTGCCTTCCTGCAGCGCGATATCTCCCAGCGTGGCTAGGCCTTGAGGCGAGCGTGGGTTGATGGTCAGCAGCTTCTCTATTGACTGACGCGCCAGGTCTGCGCGCTGGCGGCTGTTCCACATCTGGGCTGTGCGCAGCAACTCGGCCTCCACGGCCTGGGTGGAGCCGGGCTGTGCCATGGAGGAGGTGCAGCACAGCAGGGTGGCCATTGCAATGACGCCCAGCGGCTGATACGTGCAAGCGAAAGGAATCATGGTTGGGTGATCCACCTGGGCTGAAACTCGCCGAGCCTGCCAAAACGGAATTGCTGCTGCATCCAGCCAATCCCGAACAGGGCCAGGCATTGTTCATAGTAAGCCGTGGGCCGCAGGGGCTGATTCTGGATACGGGTCTGTTGGGCCTGCACGGCCTCTTCGTCCCCCTGGGCGTGCAGAAAGGGCAGCATGGCGGCGCTGAAACCGCTGGGTGCCATGCCCATGCTTTCACCGCTCATGGGATCTATGCGCTCAGGTGGACGACCGGTGTCGCGCACCAGCCTGGCCATGGGGCGCAGTGCGGTCAGTACCTGAGCGCGTGCTGCAGCCTCGGGGTGCAGCATGCCAGCCCAGAGATAGACGCGGATGGCGTTATAGGCACCCATGGCCTTGTCTTTGTCCGTGTCCCTCAGAAAGCCCTGCTTTGTGTCGTATATCACCCAGTCGGGCGAGATCCCCTTGGGAGCAGAGTCCACCGTGAGCCTGAGGGAGCTGGCGCGCAGTGCCTTCCAGTGGGGCTGCCGGGGCAGGGCCTGGGCAAGGCAGTCCAGTACCTGCAGCGGCACGTAGCTGGGGTTGAGGCGCCATTGGCCCTCGCCGAGCTTGAAACCCTGGGGGCCGGGCAGTAGCGTGGGCCCCAGTCCAGGCAGGTCATCGGTTTCCTTGTCCAGCAGCAGGGCGCCCATGACCGAGGCCATCGCGCGGTAGCGCCGGTCATTCCATAGCCGTCCGGCCTCGGCCAGAAGGTAGACGATCCACAGATCGGCGTCGGAGGCTGCATTGGTGTCCAGAGGGCCCCAGTTGCCATCCGGTTTTTTGCCCCATAACCATGCTGGCAGAGCGGTGCTCAGGTCACCCGCGCACAGGTTGTTCTCCGTCCACTGCAGCAGCAACTCGAAGGTCGGGCGATCATTGGCCGCCAGCGCAAAGAACAGGGCGTAGGCTTGGCCCTCGGAATAGGTCTGGCCGCCCTTCTCATCGTCAGAGACGATGCGTCCATCCTGGGTCATGAAACTGCGCTTGAACTCTTCCCACATCAGCCAGGGCGTTGTTGCAGCTTGCACAGGTCGTGTCGTCAGACAGGCCAGCGGCCCGGCCATGGTCAGGCTGGCTGCCGATTGCAGCCAGCTGCGGCGCTTGAGCTGCCGCTCAGGCATTGTTATTGCCCCCAAGGCGGCGTGCAGCCAGGGAGCGCAGCGCGCCGTAGACCAGGAAGGTGAGCAGCAGGCCCGTGACGATGCCGGCCAGAGCGAGTGCCACAGGGTGGCTGTGCAGGTGGAACCACATACGTTGCCACCAGGGCAGGTCGCCCACGTAGTAGATGGGGTTCACCCGGAAGCTCTCCACCTGGTCGGCGCGCAGAAAGCTCAGGTCGCCACGCATGGCGCTGATCTTGCTGGAGTCGCTCAGACCCCGGTAGATCTGTGCCATGGCAATGTCGTCACTGGCGGTAAAGCCGACGACGCTGCGCCCCTTCTTCAATGGGGACTCGAAACTCACGATGGCGGCGAGCGGCCCTTTGCCTTCCAGCGTGGCCAAGCCGCTGCTGCCGGGATTGGGTGCATCCGAGGCATGTTGGAACAGTTCGCTGAGCGAGCTTACGGCTCGCTCCAGCAGGTGGGTGGTGCGCTTGCCTGCGACGATCAGGGCCGGAATGTCTTGCGACCACTTCTGCAGCAGGCCATCCTTGTCGCCCGCAGAGATCAGCAGAATGTCCGTATCGCGGGCCTTCTCGATCTGGTCTGCATTCATCAGGTTGAAGCGTATGCCGGCCAGGCCCGTGGCTGCGCTCATGCGGGCCACAGCGGTCAGATAGGCCTCGGCATCGGCTGCAGTGGGGTGACTGGGCAGGACGATGGAGGTTTGACTCAGATCGGCATATTTGGTGAAGGGGTAACCGCTGTTGGCGTAGGCCGCAAGATTGGGCATGGGCAGGTAGTGCCTGAAACCTCGCAGGTCGATGCTGGACTCGGGGTCTATGGCTGCGCGCAGCTCTGTCGGCAGGATGGAGCTGCATTGGCCGAGGTCGGTGGCAGGTAACTGAAAGCCTAACTGCAGCTGGTTGTCTCCTCCTACGAGAAAAGAGGGAATCCGGAAGTCCGAACTGGCCTGGGTGCTGCCGTCCTCGAACAAGGGCAGCATGATGGTGCTTTTGCCACTCTTGTCGTCATCCGCGGCACGCAGCGGATAAGCCTTGATGAACTGGTTGTTGATGGAGACGCTGAGCGAACCGTGCTGTGATAACGAGTTCGGGGTGTACCGATAGTTCAGTTGCAGCGGAACGCCGCGGGCATTCCAGGAAAATAGGTCCGGCGCCATGCGCGCAGGGATGTTGATCGTGCTGTTGAGCGCATAGCCATGCAGTTGCAGGTCCGATGGATTGTTCACCAGCTCGGACAGCAGCACGGGGCGCTTGGTGGTCAGCCAGCGTGGCGCGTCGTAGGCTTTGCGCTTTTCGGGGTATTCCAGCTTGGTCACCTGCATGCTGCTGCCGCTCAGCGCGGCTTTGCCCAGTGCAAGGGCGTCGGCAGCCTGCTGTAACTGGGCATTGTCCTTGCCCTGTACCACGAGCAGCTTGATGGCTGGATGCTCGGGGTGGGACATCATGGTCAGCGTGGGCTGGGTGACGGGTAGCTGTTCCTTGAGGAAGTCTGGGCGGTGGTCGTTGGTGGCAAAGACGACTGAGTTACGCTCGGGCAGCTGGTTTTCGAAAAGCGGGAAGCGGTTGCCCCGGTAGCCCGACAGCATGCCTAGCCAGCTGGCCACCGAGCCTGCGGCCTTGAGCTGACCCATATCCTTGGCATCGGCAAAGACGAAGGGGACGTTGACAATCTGGTTGTCGCGCGAATCGAAGAAAGGGGCGGGTAGAAGCTCCAGGGAATCGCTCAGCGGCAACTGGCGCAGCGTCAGATCAAGTTGGCTGTCGTTGCTGATGGATGCCCACAAGCTGGTGTGGTTTGGCATCTCGCAGTCCATCGTGTAGTGGCCGACGAACTGAAAGCGCAACCGGTTGTAATCCGTGAACAGGCGCGGATCGATGGGGATTTCCAGCTTTTGTGGGACTCCCAGCTGCTCTTTGGGCAAGGAGATAGTCTGCAGCAACTCCTCGTTGAGCAGTAGTTTGATGTGTGATAGCGACGGAATCAGGGATGGGGACAGTGTAAAGGTCAGGCGCAGAAGGGCGGATTCGACCAGTTCGTCACGACGCACGCTGATGCTGACGCTACCTTCGCTTTCCACGCCTCGCAGCATCATGGAGCTGCCCTGACCCAATTGCTGGAAGGTTGGAGTGAGTTCGCGACGCGGGAGCCCTGCAAGCGGGTTGGCTGCCAGTGCGGCGGCTGTGGGGGCGCTGGGTGGCTGTTCCTGCGCAAAGCCGCAGACGGCGGGAGTCAGCAGAGTCAGTCCGATGGCGGCAAGAGCCCAATGAGGAATGTTGGATTTATTCGGAATTGGGGACACTTTTGCTCCTCAAACTGATTTGTTGGCTGGATGGGGCAGATACACCAAGTCATGCTTGCATTGATATTTTGGTATGCGTTGTTAATAGTTTTTTATTAATGTTAAAAAATTGACATTGTTTTAATAAATGATGCTCGTAAAATGGGGAGCCGATTGAAGTATGGGGAGGGTAAATCAAAAAAACAAAAACAAAAAACCCGCTGCTCTTGCGAACAGCGGGTTGCTGATTTTGGTGGGCCCTGAGTGATTCGAACACTCGACCAACGGATTAAGAGTCCGCTGCTCTACCAACTGAGCTAAGAGC